>NZ_JBEZCZ010000010.1:0-176593 GCF_040647875.1 Micromonospora sp. NPDC049230 | reverse complement strand
GCCCGGAGCCCGGAGCCCGGAGCCCGGAGCCCGGAGCCCGGAGCCCGGAGCCCGGAGCCCGGAGCCCGGAGCCCGGAGCCCGGAGCCCGGAGCCCGGAGCCCGTGGTTAACGGTTGATTCCAGCCGTTCATTGCTGGTCGTCGTGCGAACGCTGACCACGTTGAGTCGGTTGCGCGATGTGGTGTCACTGACGGCAGGTGACCAGCGGATCCAGACCGTTTTCACGCATGACACCGGGCGGCGGTCGATGTTGGCGGCCGGGGTCGAGGAGGCCTTGGTGGAGCTGGGCGCGCCGTTACTGCCGTGGTCTGAGGCGGTCGGCGTCAGGTTCGACCTGGCCGTCGCGGCGAGCGAGAACGACGGGTTGGCCGATCTCGACGCGCCGGTGCTTCTGTTGCCGCACGGTGCCGGGCACCAGAAGTTTTACCCGGACACCTCGATCGTGTCGGGGCTGAGCCCTGATCGACTGATGGTGGATGGGCGGGTGGTGCCGGCCGCGATCGCGCTGCCGCACGCCGCACACCTACGCCGCCTGGCCCAGGAGTGTCGGCCCGCGGCATCGCGCGGGGTCGTGGTCGGCGATCCGGCGTTGTCGCGTATGCGGGGCTCGCAGTTCCGCTCCAGATACCTGCGTGTGGGGTTCGGCGGACGGGACAAGCGGTTGGTGGTGGTGGCCTCGACGTTCGGGCCGGACGCGGCGTTCGCGCGGTTGCCTGAACTGCCGGCGAGGTTGGTCGCCGACCTTCCGGCCGACGAGTACCAGGTGGTGGTCCTCCTGCATCCGGGGGTGTGGGCGGCGCACGGCCCGTGGCAGGTTCGCGCGTGGTTGGCCCAGGCCGCCGCGTACGGCCTGCAGGTCGTCCCGCCGCACGAGGGCTGGCAGGCGGCGCTGCTGGCTTCCTCCGTGGTGATCACGGACCACGGTTCCCTTGGGGTCTACGCGGCCGCGCTGGACAAGCCGGTGATGCTGGTGGGCCGGGGCAGCACGGTCACCGTGCCCGGGTCGGCTGCCGCCAAGCTCGCGGCGATCGCGCCTTCGTGGGATGTGGCCCGACCACCGCAAGCGCAGGTCGACGAGGTGATCGACCGACACGTTCCGGGCGCGTACGCCTCGGTAACTGAGCTGTTAGCCCAGCCGGACGCGGACGGTGAGGGCTCCGCGCAGAGGTTACGGCGGCTGTTGTACGGGCTGCTTCGGCTGGACGAGCCGCCGGAGCCGGCGATGTTCGCTCCGGTCCTCGCTCCGACGGCGACGCGGCGACCGATGCCGGCCGTCGTCGTCGGCGCGGTGATCGAGACCGACGGGGTACGCATCGAGCGGTACCCCGACCTTGGCCACGGCAGCCCGCGCGAGGGCCTGACGCACCGGCACCTGGTCGCGGATATCCGTACTGCCAGCCTGCCGCAACTGGCGGCGGCCACCGTCCTGGTCGACGACTACCGTGTCGCGGGGTCGCTGCGACGGTGGGCCGATCAGGCGGCGGCGGAACTGGCCCGCTGGCCGCAGGCCCACGCGTTGGCCGCGCCGCTCGATGACACATCGTGCACGGTCTGGGCCGACGGTAGGTCCGCGCTGCTGCGCGCCGACGAGCCACTCGACCCGGTGGCACTGGCCTCCTTGGCGTACGTCCGGTTGACCGTTGACGGGCGGATCCCGCCCCGGGACCGGATCTACCTGGGCCCGCGTGTCATCGAGGTACAGGCGGCAGCAGCCTGAGCTTGTCCAGATACCGGTCGAAACGGGGGTCACCGGCGTCCCAGTAACGCCGGATGATCCAACCCCAACGGGTACGCGCTGCCTCGGCGTCGCGGGAGCGCTGGGCCAGCTCCGCCTCGATGTCGGCGATCTCGACCTCGTACTGTGTCGCGGTCGCCTCGGCAGTCAACTGCCGAGCCTGTTCGACGGCTGCCCGCACCCGCGGCAGGTCGCCGATAGCGAGGTAAGCGCGAGCGGTCACGGCGTGGACCCGCCCCTCATTACGCACATCGGTGGTGAGCGCGAGAGCACGCGCCAGCATCGGCAGCGCCTCCTGGGGACGGCCCAGCGACACCAGCGTGTTGGCAAGCATCCGGTAGTGCAGGCCTGCCCCGCGCGTCAGCTGGTGCCGCTCATCGATATGCAGACAGCGGCGGAACGCGTCCTCCGCGGCGGGGTGGTCGCCGCCGGCCTCAGCCAAACTCCCCCGGTACTCGATAACCGAGGACTGCAGGTGCGGGTCATCGATCGTGGCGAGCAGGCGTTCGGCCTCGATCAGCGCCGTCTCTGCCCGCCCCAGCTGACGAAGCTTGGTGAAGATGCGCGTCTGTGCGGCGTGCAGCCGCGCCTCCAGCGCACGGTCCCCTAATGCCTGGGCAGCACGGATGCCCCACTCGTTGGCCCCGGCGATCTGCCAGTGGTGGCCGCGGCTGGTCAGCAACGGCTCCAGTGCCCCACACAATTGCGTCACCTCGACGTGCCGGCCGGCGTGGAAGGCCTGCGGGATCATCGCGACGATGACCGGCAACTCGGACTCGAGCCAATCCATCGCCACCCGTCGGGACGGCGTCCACGCCAGCCCCGTCGGCATCTGGTAGCGACGGAGCCTAGTTTTCTCGTTGGCGAAGTCGGCGGCGACGGCGTGATCCCGGTAGAAGAACAACAGCCGGTCGAACGTGGCATCGGTGTCGACCCCGCGACCAGGAAGGATGCGTCGGGCATGGTCGCGTACCAATCCCGGCAAACGGAAGCGACCCGGCCGGTCAGCAACCATCAGCCCACCATCGATCAGCCCGTCCACACCATGACCAAGCGCAGCAGCGGCCGCCGCCCGACTGAACTCCGCAACCGGCTGGGCAGCCAGCGCGACCAGGTCGTCCACGGCTGCGTCCGGCAACTCCCGCACCGTCTGAGAAATGCACCGCAGAATCAGCTCGCCCGGATCGTCGCTGCTTGCCAGCTCGTCCCGGACCGCCGCGACCGCCCCCACCTCACCGCGCCGACGAACCAGTCGCACCCCGACCTGATCAATGGCGAACGGTAGGCGGTCACACAACTCCAGCAGCTCGCGGGCCGCCTCCAGTTCCGCGTCCAACATTCCGCGGCAGCGGTTGTCCAGCATCTCCCACGCGCCTGCCGGGTCAAGCCCGTGCAGGATCATCGGCGGCGCCGTAGCCCAGGCCCGCAGGTCGTCGGTCAGCCGGCGGGCGGTCACCAGCACCAGGCTCGCCGGCCACGGCTGCACCAGCGCCGACAGCTCCGCGGCCCCCAGTGCGTTCTCCACCACCAGCACACAACGCCGGTGCAGCAGCGCCCGTAGGTACTGCCCCGCGAGCACCGCGGGCGTCTCCTCGGCCACCTCCACCGCCAACTGCCGCAGCACCGCCACCTGCACATCGGCGACCTGCAACGCCTCGCCGACCCGAAAGGCATCAAGGTCGACGTACGCCTGCCCGCCCGGGAAACGGTCCGCGACCTCACTGCTCACCTGAAGCACCAGCGCGGTCTTGCCCACCCCGCGGACGCCGGCGATCAGATGAGCACCAGCCTGCGCCAGCTCGACCCGCGCGGCGTCCCGGTCCGCAAACTGAACCGGCGGCAACATCCCACTCCCGAGCGCCGCCTCACCTGTGACGGCGGCGAGCGCGGCGGTGACCTCGGCCGCGAACTCCGCATCGCGCTTCCCCTCCCGCACGATCGCGTCGAGCAGCTTCGCGGGATCCTTCGGCAAGGCGCCGAAACGACGCAGCAATGTCCGCAGCACATCACCCGCCCCGGCAACCGCCACCCCACCGGCCCCTGCCGCGACCGCCTTCGCCGCTTCCGCTGCCACGACGTCCCACCCCACGGTCCGACCTCCTAGCGCGGTCAGTTACATCGAACTCACACACCGCGAGGACTATAACGATCATCGGCAATGGAGTGCGAACTCGAAGTCCAAGATCCGCCAACAGGCGGCCCTTCGGCTCTCGCGCCCACCCGCATGGCCGCCTACAGCTTCTACTGCCACGCGGAAACGACCGAGGACGAATGGGCCATGACCCGGCGATCATCGCCCGGCCTGAAGGCCGAGCGAAGCGCCCGTCGCGGTTTCGAGCGGCCCCGCGTACTGCGGGTTACGATCCACGCCCGGTCCGAGAACAGGGCGCAGCGAGGCCAGCGGCCACGGTGGTGTCGTAGGTTCGGCTTTTGCGATCCTCACCCAGTCCGAGAACCGGGCGCAGCCACTCACGATCATCGTATGGTCACTATCTGCACCCTACGTTGCGATCCTCGCCCGGTCCGAGGACCGGGCGCAGCGTTGAGGACGTGCTGCCGTTCCGCACCTACGGGTGGCGGTTGCGATCCTCGCCCGGTCCGAGGAACGGGCGCAGCTACGCGGTGATCGGTCGTATCCGTCCCGGCACGATGGAGTTGCGATCTCGCCCGGTCCGAGGACCGGGCGCTGCAATGACCGACAGGCCGCGCCGCTGGCCCGGTTTAGTGTTGCGATCCTCGCCCGGTCCGAAGACCGGGCGCAGCGCCCGCGCGAGTGCGAGCGGCGCCGACCCTGGGAAGGGTTGCGATCCTCGCCCGGCCCGAAGACCGGGCGCAGCGCGGGACCAGCTCCATCGGAACGCGCAACAGGTACTCGTTGCGATCCTCGCCCGGTCCGAAGACCGGGCGCAGCCAGGTGCCGGATCCCGTTGAGGGCGTCGACGATCTCGTTGCGATCCTCGCCCGGTCCGAAGACCGGGCGCAGCCGGGTCCGCTGTCTCCAACACCGCTGCGTCACCCTCGTTGCGATCCTCGCCCGGTCCGAGGACCGGGCGCAGCTCGCGCACGTACGCCGCGGTGCGATCGTTCCAGGCGGCGTTGCGATCCTCGCCCGGTCCGAAGACCGGGCGCAGCCTGCTCGCGCACGAACTTGCTCGCGTACGGCACGACGTTGCGATCCTCGCCCGGTCCGAAGACCGGGCGCAGCTCGTGCGTGACCTCGTTGTAGTCGTTCTCCTTGCCGCCGTTGCGATCCTCGCCCGGTCCGAAGACCGGGCGCAGCGCGACGCGTCCGGTCCGGGACGTTCCTTCGGCTCCGGGTTGCGATCCTCGCCCGGTCCGAAGACCGAGCGCAGCGCTCACCGCCGGTGGCGAGCTGACGGGTAACGCGATGTTGCGATCCTCTCCCGGTCCGAAGACCGGGCGCAGCCGCCAGCCCGGTCGAGCGCCTCGTAGCTCTCGTAGCCGTTGCGATCCTCGCCCGGTCCGAAGACCGGGCGCAGCCAGTTCCGGAGGGAGCATCCCGGATTCCACGTCCCAGTTGCGATCCTCGCCCGGTCCGAAGACCGGGCGCAGCAGCCCGCGACCCCGACGTACGTTGGGGTCAAGGTCGTGTTGCGATCCTCTCCCGGTCCGAAGACCGGGCGCAGCGATGGCCTTCGCATACTTCGCCTTGCTGGTCAGCCAGTTGCGATCCTCGCCCGGTCCGAAGACCGGGCGCAGCGTGCGTGTGGTTGGTGTTCTTGTTCCGGTAGGCGACGTTGCGATCCTCGCCCGGTCCGAAGACCGGGCGCAGCCGAGCTGCAAAAGATCATCCGGCAGACCATCACCGCGTTGCGATCCTCGCCCGGTCCGAAGACCGGGCGCAGCTTGCACGGCTCGACGTCGACGCGCTGCCGGTCATCGAGTTGCGATCCTCTCCCGGTCCGAAGACCGGGCGCAGCGTTTGAACGGTGGTCGATCGCGTCGCGCGAGTCCGGGTTGCGATCCTCGCCCGGTCCGAAGACCGGGCGCAGCACGCCGCCGTGGTACTCCATCCACCAGTCGTTCTTCATGTTGCGATCCTCGCCCGGTCCGAAGACCGGGCGCAGCGCTCGCCGCCGCACTCGGCGCCGCGCTGGGCAGACCTGTTGCGATCCTCGCCCGGTCCGAAGACCGGGCGCAGCGGGCGAGCATCTTCAGGCGTGACCAGTCGGTGTCCTCGTTGCGATCCTCGCCCGGTCCGAAGACCGGGCGCAGCACCAGGGCGACGACCGCGCCAAGGTGGTGACACCCGTGTTGCGATCCTCGCCCGGTCCGAAGACCGGGCGCAGCGCCGCCGCCGGCCCACGCCACGTGGGTGGTTGTGGTTGTTGCGATCCTCGCCCGGTCCGAAGACCGGGCGCAGCACTGAGCCGGTGGGGCAGTTGGGTCCGTGGCTGCTGGAGTTGCGATCCTCGCCCGGTCCGAAGACCGGGCGCAGCTCGGCGGGGTGGCCCTGGCTGCCCGTGACCCTCGGGTGTTGCGATCCTCGCCCGGTCCGAAGACCGGGCGCAGCTCGCGATGACCGCGCCGGTCAGCGGGTTGATGCCGTGGTTGCGATCCTCGCCCGGTCCGAAGACCGGGCGCAGCCAGCGACGTCAGCGGAATGGACGTCTCCCCGGAGAAGTTGCGATCCTCGCCCGGTCCGAAGACCGGGCGCAGCACCACGTCGGCATCCTGTTCCAGCGACCCCGACTCACGTTGCGATCCTCGCCCGGTCCGAAGACCGGGCGCAGCGGCAGCGTCGAGTGCCGGGTTCCAGCGACGCTGCAAGTTGCGATCCTCGCCCGGTCCGAAGACCGGGCGCAGCGAACGGTACGCCCGGGGCCAGTTGATAAAGCTCAAGGTTGCGATCCTCGCCCGGTCCGAAGACCGGGCGCAGCGCCCCTCCTTTCAGGTGCCGCTACCCACGGCTGAGAGGTTGCGATCCTCGCCCGGTCCGAAGACCGGGCGCAGCCACCAAGGCCGTGAGGGGAATTGTCAAATGAGCGCAGGTTGCGATCCTCGCCCGGTCCGAAGACCGGGCGCAGCCGCCCCGGACGCTGCCCGCGCGTGGCCTGCCCACGACCGTTGCGATCCTCGCCCGGTCCGAAGACCGGGCGCAGCCAGCGCGAGCCCCGGCGGCGGTGCGCGCTTCCAAGTCGTTGCGATCCTCGCCCGGTCCGAAGACCGGGCGCAGCACCGCATCCGCCCCCGGCGCGCCCGACTGCTCGCCGTGTTGCGATCCTCGCCCGGTCCGAAGACCGGGCGCAGCTCCTGGGCCAAGATCCGCCGTAGTCCGCCGGCTACTCGCCGTTGCGATCCTCGCCCGGTCCGAAGACCGGGCGCAGCGAGTCGGTGTTGGTGTCCTTGTCTCGGATGCGCACGTTGCGATCCTCGCCCGGTCCGAAGACCGGGCGTAGCCGCTCGCACGGGTTGACAGGACGGCCGGCAATCACCAGGTTGCGATCCTCGCCCGGTCCGAAGACCGGGCGCAGCGGCCGACGCCTTCGCCTACGTGGCGACCCTGCTCGGCGTTGCGATCCTCGCCCGGTCCGAAGACCGGGCGCAGCGCCTCATGGCAGCGCCGATCCGTCAGGCGCCTTGTTCAGTTGCGATCCTCGCCCGGTCCGAAGACCGGGCGCAGCGCGCGGTCGGCGTGCGCCTGGTCCCCGCGGGCCAGGTTGCGATCCTCGCCCGGTCCGAAGACCGGGCGCAGCTAGAGGGCGAGGAATCGCTAACCGCAATAGCGGCTATGTTGCGATCCTCGCCCGGTCCGAAGACCGGGCGCAGCAACGGGCCGGCACCACGATGTCCGCCGCGCATCCGGGTTGCGATCCTCGCCCGGTCCGAAGACCGGGCGCAGCCTTCGGCCCGAACGACGAGTGGAAGACCCGCCCGAAGTTGCGATCCTCGCCCGGTCCGAAGACCGGGCGCAGCCGAGCAGCTCTACGAGGCGATTCGCCGGCCGGACAAGGTTGCGATCCTCGCCCGGTCCGAAGACCGGGCGCAGCGGCTCGTGAACAGCCAACATTCAATTTAGCCAGTAGTAAGCCATCAGCAACCACGCCCTGAAGAATCCCAATTAGTACAATTTGCCGGCTAGGAACGTCAGGCTGTCCGGGTGACTACTGGGGGTTCCTAGATCACGAACAGGCCGCAGGGCCAACATGCCGTGGCAGATCGGCCGGCCGACCGACGTTGATGCACCACTGGCGCAACAGCAACATCCTCAACCAAGCCACCTCGGGCAGTACGGACCGCACGATCTTGACCTGGTTCCCGCAGTCGCTAACCCCGGCCGTCGAGGCGACCGAAACACGATCCTCGACACTCACCTCGTCGTCACCGCCGCCGGGTTCGTCACGCTCGGCTCTACAATGACTGCTCTTTGTACGGCTTCGCTAACCAGCAATTGCATCTGATCGACCTGGACGAGTACCGATCGAGCCCTTCACCCTCGGCGCCGGCCGGCTTCCCGGATCACGCCGTTACGTGGCGCCGGAGGATTTGGTCTGCGGCGCGGTCATCGACGAGCACACCACTATCTACACGCTCGACCCCACGCTGCACCAGCTTCTCGAATCAGCCTCCGGCTGACAGGCACCGTGCGGCCCAGACGGACTGTCGCCGACTGGCGGTGCAGGCCTCGCCGACCGCCCGCCACCCGAGGGTGACAGTCCTAGTCCGCGCCCGGCATCTCGCAGCCGAGCGACAACCCCCACGCCAACGCCGTCTACCACCATCCGCCAGGGCTGGCCGCGAGGCTCCGCCCAGCCGACCGACACCACGCACTCATTACTCGACGTAACCGACCGACTGGTCGGCAGTCAGCTACGTTCCTCGATCGAGCGAGGCACCCCTCCTGAGACGCCCACCTATGTCTCGACAGCACTTCACCATCCACAATGCATTCGATGCATGCAGATGGGCGGATGGACTTCCCCAGGATTTCCCCATAACGCCAACCGAAAGCGTTCTGGGGTGACCACAAATATCCCACAAGGTAATCACTCAGCCACACTGCGTGGCCACGCCGATCGACCCTCCAGCACCTGCCCTGAGCTGCCAAAACAGCCCCGGATCAGCCCTTCAACAACTCCCGCGCCATGACGATCCGCTGGACCTGGTTGGTGCCTTCGTAGATCTGGGTGATCTTGGCGTCGCGCATCATCCGCTCGACGGGGTAGTCCCGCGTGTAGCCGTAACCGCCGAGCAGCTGCACCGCGTCCGTGGTGATCTCCATGGCGGCGTCGGAGGCGAAGCACTTGGCCGCCGCGCCGAAGTAGGTCAGGTCGGCGTCGCCGCGCTCGGACTTGCCGGCCGCCGCGTAGGTGAGCTGCCGGGCGGCTTCCAGCTTCATGCCCATGTCGGCGAGCATGAACTGGACGCCCTGGAACTCGGCGACCGCCTTGCCGAACTGTCGACGCTCGGCCACGTACCCCTTGGCGTAGTCGAGCGCGCCCTGCGCGATCCCGACGGCCTGCGCGGCGATGGTGACCCGGGTGTGGTCCAGGGTCTTCATGGCGGTGGCGAAGCCGGTGCCCTCCGCGCCGATCATCCGGTCGGCGGGGATCCGCACGTTGTCGAGGTAGACCTCGCGGGTGGGCGAGCCCTTGATGCCGAGTTTCTTCTCGGGTGCGCCGAAGCTCACACCGGGGTCGGACTTCTCGACCACGAAGGCCGAGATGCCCCGGGAGCGGGCGGCCGGGTCGGTGACGGCGAAGACGGTGTAGAACTCGGACACGCCCGCGTTGGTGATCCACCGCTTCACGCCGTTGAGCACCCAGTGATCCCCGTCACGAGCCGCGCGGGTCGTCATGGACGCGGCGTCGCTGCCCGCCTCGGGCTCGGAGAGGCAGTACGAGAACATCGCCGCACCGGAGGCGACCGGCGGCAGGTAGCGGCGCTTGACCTCCGCGGAACCGGACAACAACAGCGGCATCGTGCCGAGTTTGTTCACCGCGGGGATCAGCGAGGAGGACGCGCAGGCGCGGGCCACCTCCTCGATCACGATGGCGGTGGCCAGCGCGTCCGCGCCGGCGCCGCCGTACTCCTCGGGGATGTGCGGGGCGTGGAAGTCGGCCGCCCGCAGTGCCTCGTAGGACGCCTTGGGGAACTCCCCGGTCTCGTCGGCCTCGGTGGCGTGCGGGGCGACCTTCGCCGTGCAGACGGCACGCGCCGCCTCCCGGATCGCCTGGTGCTCCTCGGGCAACTGGTAGACGTCGAACGACTCGCCTGCGGCCATGTTGGCCCCTCCCCTTCACCGCTATCATGCGCAGTCTCTGACGACTCCTGACCGCCGACCGCGCAGACTGAAGACTAGCGACTGCAGTTCGAGTGATGTTACCGGCGCGTAGGTATGGGCATGAGGGTGCACCCACGCCGCTGGGCGATGATGGAGGAGAACAGTGAGCCACCCCTCCGGTGCCCCGCCAGGTGCCGCAGAATGCGACGCGACGACGCGCCGCCAGTGCGAGCGGAGAAGACAGGCGTGACGATCCCCTACCCCACCATCCAGCCGACCCCCGCCATCGCCGCGGTGACACCGCCCTCGGGCGCGCCTCGGCCGCGGGTGACGTTCCTGGGGACTGGTTACCTCGGTGCGACGTACGCCATCTGCTACGCCGAACTGGGCTACGACGTGCTCGGATTCGACGTCGACGCCGACAAGATCGCGACGCTGAACGCCGGGCAGGTGCCGATCCACGAGCCCGGCCTGGATGAGCTGCTGCGGCGCAACCTCGCCGCCGGCCGCCTCCGCTTCAGCACCGACATCGCCGAGACCGCCGACTTCGGTGACGTGCACTTCATCTGCGTCGGCACCCCGCAGCGGGCCGACGGGATGGGCGCCGACCTGTCGTACGTCGAGGCGTCGGTCACCAGCCTCGCGCAGCACCTGACCCGCAAGGCGCTGATCGTCGGCAAGTCCACGGTGCCGGTCGGCACCGCCGAGTGGGTGGAACAGCTTGTCGGCAAGCACACCCCCCACGACCTGGGCGTCGAGGTGGCGTGGAGCCCCGAGTTCCTCCAGGAGGGCTTCGCCGTCGACGACGTCCTGCGCCCCAACCGGATCGTGGTCGGTGTCAAGAGCGAGTGGGCCAACGGCATGCTCTACGCCGCGCACAAGGGCGTGTTCGACCTGGCCGCCACCGAGGACCGCGAGGTGCCCCTGGTGGTCACCGACTTCGCCACCGCCGAGCTGGTCAAGGTCGCCGCGAACGCCTTCCTGGCCACCAAGATCTCCTTCATCAACGCGATGGCCGAGGTCTGCGAGGCGTCCGGTGGCGACGTCACCCAACTGGCCCGCGCGATCGGTTACGACCCGCGGATCGGCAACCGGTTCCTCCAGTCCGGTCTCGGCTTCGGTGGCGCCTGTCTGCCCAAGGACATCCGGGCCTTCCAGGCCCGCGCCCAGGAGCTGGGTGCCGGCGAGGCGCTGCGCTTCCTGCACGAGGTCGACCTGATCAACCTGCGCCGTCGTACCCGGGTGCTGCAACTCGCCGCGGATCTGCTCGGCCGCCGCTCCGGTCCGGCCGGCCCGGACTTCTCCGGCACCCGGATCGCCGTACTCGGTGCGACCTTCAAACCCAACACCGACGACGTCCGCGACGCTCCGGCGCTCGCCGTCGCCGCGCTGCTGCACAAGGCCGGCGCCGAGGTGCACGTGTACGACCCGCAGGGCACCGAGAACGCCCGCCGTGCGGTGCCGGAGCTGACCTACGAGACCGGCATCAACGAGGCGGTCACCGGCGCCGACCTGGTGTGCGTCCTCACCGAGTGGGCCGACTTCCGCAACGCCGACCCGGTCGCGCTCGGCGAGTTGGTCAACGGCCGCAAGGTGGTCGACGGTCGAAACTGCCTCGACTCGGCGCTCTGGACCCAGGCCGGCTGGCAGTACCGGGGCATGGGCCGCCCCTGATCGACGGACGTCGCCGGCCGGCCATCGAGCATCTCGGTGGCCGGCCGGTGTCGTTGTTTGCCCCGGACCCGCCGACAAGAGTCGAAATCCGCGCCAGCTTTGGGCATGCTGCGACAGTGGGAGTCCACAGTGCGGGTGGAGGGGTGTCGTGGCGACCTTTCAGTGCTCCTCGTGCGGTCGGGAGATCAAGCCGGCCGTCCAGTGCCCGCATTGCGGGGCTGACCAGCCGCAATGGGTCGAACACCTCGCGGATATCGAGCGTTCGATCGCGGAGATGAAGGCGCGCGACGCCGCCATCGCCCGCGAGCAGCGGCAGATCGCCGCGAAGATGCAGGCCGCGCTCTTCCAGCGGGACATCCTCGCCCACGCAGGTGAGGAACGACTCAAGCAGGCCACCCGGCCGCGTCGAGTGCTCCGCCGCCGCCCCGGCCGCCGACCACCGACCGCCACCACCGGGGCGCCGCCCCGGGTCCCCCGCCAGGGCACTTCGCCCGCACCGGAGGACCCGCCACCTCCGCCGCCGCGGGCGAGCTGGTTGGACGCGGACGATCCCGAGCACCCTCCGGAGGCCTCGTCACGCGAGGTACAGAACATCCCTCTCGGGCTGGGCGCGTTGCTGCTCGCGGTCTCCGCGGTGGTCTTCGCCGTGGTCGCCACCAGCTCGATGGACGCGCTGGCCCGGCTCGGCATCCTGCTCCTGGCCACCGTGCTGATGCTGCTCGCCCCGCCGGCGCTGGCCCGCCGTGGGCTCACCTCCACCGCCGAGACCATCGCCGCGGTCGGCCTGCTGCTGGTGCCGCTGGCCGGCAACGCCCTCTGGGCGGTGGACCGGATCGGCGCCGGCGGCGCGTCCGGCACTGTCTTCGCCGGGGTGATCTTCGCGGTCACCGCGGCCGCCGCTTTCGGGTACGCCGGCTGGACGGGTCTGCGCGCACCCCGGTTCGCCACAGTGCTCGCCGCGCAGCCGGTGCTGCCGCTGCTGGCGTACGACCGGATCACCGGCCCGGGCGGCTGGGCGCTGGTGCTGGCCCTGGTCGCCCTCGTCGACCTCTGGCTGGCCCGCTCCGGCGTGGCCGTGGAACGCCCCGCCCGGCAGGACCTGCCACCCTCGGAAACCACGTCGGCACCCCGGCAGCGCAGCGGCGAGACCCGGCCGGAGGGCGACCCGGAGGAGGCCGCCGAGCTGATCGACGCCAGCGCGGGTTCCGCCGACACGCGACCGACCCGTCCGGTTCCCGGCCTGCGCGAGCTGACCTGGCTGCTGCACGCGGTGGCGGTCGCGGTCGCCCTGGCGTACGCGACCACCGCCCTCCTGCGGGCGCAGACCGTGCCGACCGCGACCGGCGCCGGGGTGGTGCTGCTGCTGGCCGCCCTGGTCGGGCTGGCCGGTGCGCTGGTGCTGCGCCGCCCGCCGCTGCCCGACGTCGCGGCGGGCATCGTCACCCTCGCCGTGATCGGCGCGCTCAGTCGGATCGCCTCGGTGGCCTTCCCGGGCCGGGCGCTGCTGTTGATCGCGGCGGTCATCACGGTGACCGGGCTGGCCGTGCGTGCGGTGCCCGAGGCGGCCCGACGCGGCCCGCAGATCGCCTCGGCGGTGGCGCTGACCGTCAGCGGTCTGGTGGTCGCCGGAGGCGCGCTGCGCGCCGGGTTGGCGCCGGTCCGGGCGGCACTGCCCGCCTGGGGTGCCGACCTCGACAGGTATCCGGCCGAGTTGGCCGCGGCGGTCGGGCCGACCTCCTGGCAGTTGGCCGGCGCGGCGTTCCTGCTCACCATCGCGGCGGTGCTGGCCCTGCCCACCGAGATCCGCAGTGAGTTCGCGGTCGCCGGCGCGGCGCTCACCGCGTTGGCCGTGCCGGCGTCGCTCGGCCTCGGTTGGGCGGCGGCGCCCTGGCCGATGGTGATCACCGCGATCGGCATCGGGGTCATCGGCCTCTCCGCCCGCACCGACCGGGCCGCGGCGGCGCACGCCATCGGGGCGGCAGTGGTGGGCCTACTCGGCGCCGGCGCCAGCCTGTCGCGCCCGGCCCTCACCGCCGCGGTCCTGCTCACCCTGTTCGCGGCCGGCACACTTGTCGCGCTGGCACCCCGGATCCGGATCGCCTCGGCCGCCTCCGACACGGTCACCGCCTGGGCCGCCGGAGGCGCGGCGTTCGCGCTGCCCGGGGCGGTGGCCGCGTTCGTGGCCGCCAGTGTGCCGACCGATCCGACCCCCACCCCGGCCAGCCTCCGGGAGGTGACAGTCCCGGTCCTGGCGGCCAGTTTCCTGGCGGTCTGCGTGACGCTCGGCTACGCGGCCATCGTGCAGGTGTCCCAGCGCCGCATCCCCGTACCGCTGTCGGTCGGCACGGGGTTGGGCGCGCTGCTGGTCACCGCCGCCGCGTTCGGGGCACCCGGCGCGACCGTCGCCGACGCCTGGGTGGGCGCGTTACTGCTGGTCGCGGCGGTGCTGCTCTTCCTCGCCCCGTCCATCGACGCCGGCCGTCGCGCCGATCTCACCCTCGACGGCTCGGATCTGGCCGCCGCGGCGGTCACCACCGCCCTGATCGCCACGCTGGTGCGGATCGGTGCGGTGTTCGCCCCGGGCGGGCAGTTGGCGGTGGCCGCCGCCCTGCTGTTGGTGGTCGCCGTGGGGGCACGCAGCATGCCGGAGGAGTGGCGACGCGGGCCGATCCTCGGCCTCGCCGTCGGCGGTCTCCTCATCGGCGTACTCGCCGGTTGGTCGGCGGCGCGCGGTGGGGTCGGCGTGCTGGCCACGCCCGGTCCGATCTGGCAGGGCGACCTGAGCGGCTGGCCGGCCTCGCCCGTTGGTGGCGCCACCTGGCAGGCGCCTGTCGCGCTGGCGCTGTTGGCGCTCGCGGCCGGCATCCTGCTCCCGCCGCCGTGGCGGTGGGACGTGTCGGGCGGGGCCGTGGTGCTCGCCACGATCGGCGCGCCGGCAGCGTTCGATCTGGCCTGGTGGTCGCCGGTCCTGGTGGGCGGAATGGTCGCCACCGTCTACGGGATGGCCGCGGTGGCCACGGAGGAGGCGCGGGCCGGGCTGTCCCGGGCGACAGTGGCCGGGGTGGTCGCGCTGCACGCCGCCGGAGCCGGTCTGGTCCGACCCTGGACCACGGCACTGGCCCTGGGCAGCATCGCGCTGATCGGCGTGGTGGTGGCGACGCTGGCACGCGTCCTGGCCGGCCCACAGGTGACCGACATCGACACCGAGGGGATGCCACCGCACCTGGTGCTCATCGGTGGCGCGGCCGTCGGTGGCGCCTTGCTCGCCCTCCCCGGTGCGGTGGCGGCACTGGCCGCCGAATTCGAGAACTCGACGCAGGTGGTGCTGACCGCCGCGCTGGCCGCGTCCAGCCTCGGCCTGGCCGCCGTGGCCGCGGTCCGCCGGCAGGTGCCGCAATATCTGCCCTGGGTGAGCGTCGCGGTGGTCGGCGGGGCCAGCATCAGCGCCCTCGCCGCCATCCCCACCGGCCTCCCCGCGGGTGTCTACGCGGCCGCCGCCGCCCTGCTGGGCGTGCTGGCCGAGCTGATCCGTGCGGCAACAGTGCCGCCCACCGGCTCCGCCCAGCCGGTCCGGCGCTGGGCGGTACGCCTCGACGGCGCGCTACGGCGACTGCCGGACGACCCGGAGCGACGCCGCTGGCGGGTCAACCCGGCGGCGGGTGCGCTGGCCGCGGCGGCCCTGCCAACCGCCCTGGCCCTCGCCTCGATCGCACCCGCGCTGGTTGCCGCGCTTGTCGAGCCACACCGCACCCTGACCCGGATCTGGCAGGGCCCGCCGCCGGAGCTGCTCACCCCACCACCGGACGTGGTCAATCCGACGCACGTGCTGACGGCTCTGCTGCTCACCGCGACCGCCGCGCTCGCCGCCACCGGCTTCAGCGGTGGTCGACGTTCCCGTGCCGTCCCCGTGGTGCTGCCCGGAGCCGCCGTCACGCTGCTGATCGCACCCATCGCGCTGGGCTGGGGCTGGCCCGCCGGCACCGTTGCCGCGCTCGCCGTCTTCACCATCGCGATGCTCGGCCTCGCGCTGACCCCACCGCCGCCGCTCGTCGAGCGGGCCCGCTCGCTGCGGCTGGCCCGGGTGCTGGTGTTCGTCATCGGTCTGGCCGGTGGCAGCGCCGGGCTCGCCGGCAGCCTGGCCGACCGGCAAATGACCCTGTTCACCCTCGGCAGCGGTGTCGGCGTCGGCATGGTGGCCGCCCTGTTCGGCACCACCCAACGGGCGCGCATCCTCGGCTGGCTCTTCGCCTCACTCATGGCGCAGCTCTTCGTCCTCACCGTCGGCCTGGTCGCCGGGCTGGCCGCGGTCTGGTCCGCGTTCGGAGTGCTCGCCGTGGGGGCGGTCCTCCAGGTGCTCGCCGCGACGCTGCCTCGACTCCGCCGCCCCGAGGCGCGGCGGGAAGCCTCCACAGTGGAGTGGACCGGGTACGCTGCGGCGCTCATCGCGTTGGCCCTCGCCTTCGACTCGCCCCGACACATCGCCGCCCTGCTGGCCGCCTGGGGTGCGGTCCTCGGCGTGGCGGCGACCCGGCCCGGTCGCCGGCCGGTGGAACGCCGGATCCTGTTCTGGGCGGTGGTGGTCTGCGAGATCACCGCGTGGTGGATCCTGATGCGGGTCGCCGAGGTGGCGCTGCCCGAGGCGTACACGCTGCCGTTCGCCGCGCTGGCCCTCCTCGTCGGCGTCCTGGAGCTGCGGCACCGACCGGACCTGAGCAGTTGGGTGGCGTACGGGCCGGCGCTGGTGGCGGCCTTCGTGCCGACGCTGGCCATCGTGCTGGCCACCGAGTCCAGCACGCTGCGGCAGATGCTCCTGCTCCTCGGCGCGGTCGCAGTGTTGATCTTCGGCTCGTCCAGCCGGCAGCAGGCACCGGTGATCGTCGGCGCGTCGGTCACCGCGATCACCGCGATCCACGCGCTGTTCAGCCTCGGCCCGTGGCTGGTGCTCATCCCGGTGGGCATCGTGCTACTCGTGCTCGGCGCGAGCAACGAACGCCGCCGCCGCGCCCAGGAACGCCTCCAAACCGCCCTACGCGGCATGAGATGACTAACCGGAGGCTGAGTGAGTGGGCACGACGAGCGGTCCGGGTTCCAGGACCAACCGCCCTCGTGTGTCGATCATGGAGTTGTGGTGGGTGACAAAAGCCCCGTAGTGCCTTCTTTTCGGCACCACAACTCCATGATCGACGCGGCTGCGGCCTGACCGGGAGGGTTAGGGGAGTGTTGCCTGGAGGTTTGCTTCCTTCTCGGCCACCAGCTTCTCCAGGTCTTGCTGGTAGGTCGTCATCCTGGCGCGCAGGTTCTCGTCGCTCGCGCCGAGGATGCGTACGGCCAGCAGGCCCGCGTTGCGGGCGTTGCCGATCGACACTGTGGCGACCGGGATCCCGGCCGGCATCTGCACGATGGACAGCAGCGAGTCCATGCCGTCGAGGTGCTTCAGCGGCACCGGCACACCGATCACCGGCAGCGGCGTCACCGACGCGACCATGCCCGGCAGGGCGGCGGCACCGCCAGCCCCGGCGATGATCACCTTCAGGCCCCGTTCCGCGGCGTCCCGGCCGTACTCGATCATCGCGACCGGGGTCCGGTGCGCCGAGATCACCCGCACCTCGTACGCCACACCGAAGTCGTCGAGCACCTCGGCGGCGGCCCGCATGGTCGGCCAGTCCGAGTCGCTACCCATGATCAGCCCGACCGTGGTCACCGGGGTCTCCTTCTCGACCGATGTCACTCGTGCCCCTCGCGCAGCCAGCGGGCGGCCCGTGCGGCCCGTGCCCGTACGTCGTCAAGGTCGTCGCCGAGCACCGTGACGTGCCCGATCTTGCGGCCGGGTCGCACCTGCTTGCCGTACAGGTGCACCTTGGCGCCCGGCTCGGCGGCGAAGAGGTGGTGCAACCGTTCGTCGATCGACATGCCGCCCGGCTCGCCGCCCAGCACGTTCGCCGACACCACCACCGGGGCGGTCAACGCGGTGTCGCCCATCGGGTAGTCCAGCACCGCCCGCAGGTGCTGCTCGAACTGTGAGGTGCGGGCACCCTCGATGGTCCAGTGCCCCGAGTTGTGCGGGCGCATCGCCAGCTCGTTGACCACGACCGCGGGCCGGCCGGCCTCGTCGCGCACCTCGAAGAGCTCCACGGCCAGCAGACCGATCACACCGAGCGCGGTGGCCAGGTCGATGGCGAGTTGCTGGGCGGCGACCGCCAGCTCCTCGCCCAGGTCGGGCGCCGGGGCCAGCACCTCCACGTTGATGCCGTCGGACTGCACCGTCTCGACCACCGGGTACGCGGCCACCTGACCGAACGGCGAGCGGGCCACCTGCACGGCCAACTCCCGCCGCAGCGGCACCCGCTCCTCGACGATCAGCCGGGTGCCGCCGGCGAGCAGTGTGGCTGCCAGTTCGGCGGCCTGGTCGGCGTCGTCGACCATCCAGACGCCCCGACCGTCGTAGCCACCCCGAGCGGCCTTGAGCACCACCGGCCAGCCGACCTGCGCGCCGAAGCCGACCAGGTCGGCGGGCTCGCCGACCGGGCGCCACGCCGGGTTGGGCGCACCCAACTCGGTCAGGCGTTCCCGCATGACCTGCTTGTCCTGGGCGTGCAGGAGCGCGTCCGCCGGCGGATAGAGAGTCACCCCTTCCGCCGCCAGCGTGCGGATGTGCTCGGAGGGCACGTGCTCGTGGTCGAAGGTGACCACCTCGCAGCCCTTGGCGAAGGTGCGCAGGGCGGCCAGGTCGGTGTGGTCGCCGTACTGGACGTCGGCGGCGACGAGCGCCGCGCCGTCTTCGGGGGCGGTCGCGAGCACACGCAGTGACTGGCCGAGGGCGATCGCGGCCTGGTGGGTCATCCGGGCCAACTGGCCGCCACCCACCATGCCGACAACAGGCAGACCGGTACGGGAATCCATAGCGCGGCCAGCCTATCCGGGCCCTCGGCGCGCCCACCCGGTGGGCCGGCGACCCGCCCCGGAAGCGCCGGGGAGGCCAGCCGGTGTGCGGCGTGGGCAACTACTGTGCGCTCAGCCCAGCTCGGCAACCAGCTCCTCGACCGAGGTGACCGGCCGCTGGCAGACGAAACCCCGGCAGACGTACGCGGCGGACCGCCCGTCGACAAGCGGCCGGTCGGCGAGCAGCGGCACACCGGGCTGGTCCGGACGCCCGGCGACGACCACCGCACCGGGCGGGGCATGCCGGTGGGCAGCGGCCACCAGCGGGTCCCCGGTCGGGTCGTCGGTCGCCACGGCGATCTCGTACGGCCCGGAGAGCAGCGCCTCGCCGACCATGGCCGCGTACCCGGCGAACCGGGGGTGCTGCCCGACGATCGGCGCGACAGTGGCGAGGGCCGCCTCGGCGGCCTCCCGGTAACGCGTCTCCCCGGTCAGCGCCGCGTACGCCACCAGCCCGGCGACCAGGGCCGACCGGCCGGACGGGGTGGCGTTGTCGGTCGGGTCGGCCGGGCGGGCGACAAGCCGCTCCGCGTCGTCGGCGGTGTCGTAGAAGGCACCACCGGGCGCCGCGAAGTGTGCCAGGGCGGCGTCCAGCAGCGCACCGGCCAGCGTGAGCCAACGGCCCTCGCCGGTGAGCTGGTGCAGCGCGCAGAATGCCTCGGCCACACAGCCGTAGTCCTCCAGAACGCCGGCCGGATCGCCGACCTTGCCGTTGCGGGAGACCCGACGCAGCCGGCCATCCACCAGGTGTACGGCGGCCAGATGCTCGGCCGCGTCGCGCATGGCGCCGTCGGCGACGATGGTGACGCCCTCCATCAGGTTGGCGTCCTCGTCCTGCGGGGACGCGGACAACGCGGCAACCTGGAGAAACTCGACGATCGCGGTGATCGCCAACCCGTTCCAGGCGGCCACCACCTTGTCGTCGCGCGCCGGCTGCGGGCGGGTGTCCCGGGCGGCGAGCAGTCGGCCCACCACCTGCTGCCAGCGGGCGCGGACCTCGGGTGCGGCGTCGTCGACGTCCCGGGCCAGCCTGAGCACGCTCATGCCGTGTTCGAAGGTGCCCTTGTCGGTCACTGTGAACAGGTCGGCGGCAAAGCGGCCGTCCTCCTCACCCAACGCCTCGACGAGCTGGGTGGGCGTCCACGCGTAGGTGAGCCCCTCGACGCCCTCGGTGTCGGCGTCCAGCGCGGACGCGAAGCCCTCCCCCGGCCGGTGCAGCTCGTCGGCGAGGAACCGGGCGGTGTCCCGGGCCACCCGGCGAGCCAACGGGTCACCGGTGAGCCGCCACAGCTGGGTGTAGACCCGCAGCAGCAGCGCGTTGTCGTAGAGCATCTTCTCGAAGTGCGGCACCGTCCAGTGCGCGTCCACCGAGTAGCGGGCGAAACCACCGGCGAGCTGGTCGTAGATGCCGCCACGGGCCATCGCCTCGGCGGTGTGTCGGGTGATCTCCAGGCTGCGCGGGTCACCCGTGCGCTGGTGGTGACGCAGCAGGAAGAGCATGTTCATGTGCGGTGGAAACTTCGGGGCGCCACCGAAGCCGCCGTTCGTCGCGTCGTACTCACCGGCCAGCCTGCCCGCCGCGGCGTCGAGCAGCGGCGCGTCCAGCGGGGCGGTGGGGCCACCCACGGCCTGCGCGCCACCGATCGCCTCGACCACCGCGGCGCCCTGGCCCAGCACCACCTCCCGTTGCTCCCGCCAGGCGGTGGTGACCGACTCAAGCAACTGGACGAAGGTGGGCCGCGGGAAATAGGTGCCGCAGAAGAACGGCGTGCCGTCCGGGGTGGCGAAGACGGTCATCGGCCAACCGCCCTGGCCGGTCATCGCCTGGGTCGCGGTCATGTAGACGGCGTCCACGTCCGGGCGTTCCTCACGGTCCACCTTGATCGACACGAAGTTGTCGTTCATCAGGGCGCCGACCTGCTCGTTCTCGAACGACTCGTGCGCCATGACGTGACACCAGTGGCAGGCGGCATAGCCCACCGAGATGAGCACCGGCACGTCCCGCCGTTTCGCCTCGGCGAACGCCTCGTCCGACCAGGGCCACCAGTCGACCGGGTTGTCGGCGTGCTGGAGCAGATAGGGGCTGGTGGCGTCGACGAGTCGGTTCACCCGACGACCATAACCACCCCCGGCGAACCGCGCCGGGCGCTCGCCCGGTCCGGCCGGACCCGTCAGGAGGCGCCGTCGGCGCGCAGCCGGAACACGTTCGACTCCGCCGAGTCCCGTAGCGACCCCAGGACGGCACCGATCTTGTCGGCCGGCATCGGTTTGAAGAAGTGGTATCCCTGCGCCGAGGTACAGCCCAGCTCGGCCAGGGCCATCCGCTGCTCGGCGGTCTCCACCCCTTCGGCGACCACCCGCAGCCCCAGCTCGTGGGCCAGGCCCACTGTCGTCCGGACGATCGCGGCGGCCTCCGGCGAGTCGGCCATCCGGATCACGAACGAGCGGTCCACCTTCAGCTCGTCCACCGCGATCCGGGTGAGGAAGGTCAGCGACGAGAAACCGGTGCCGAAGTCGTCGACAGCGAGCTGCACGCCCATCGACCGGAGCGTGGCCAGCACCTCGTCGATGACCTCCAGCTCGCTCATCACCACCGTCTCGGTGATCTCCAGGACGAGCCGGTGCGGTGGCACCTGATGGCGGCGCAGCGCCTCGGCGATCTCCGCCGGCAGGCGGGGGTCGAGCAGGCTGCGCGCCGACAGGTTGACCGAGATCGGGACGTCGAGGCCCTCGCGGGCCCAGCCGGCGGCCACGCCGAGGGCCTTGTCCAGCACGTAGCGGGTGAAGGTGCCGAGCTGCTCGCTGTTTTCCACCGGCCGGATGAAATCGGCCGGGCTCAGCCACCCACGCCGGGGGTGCTGCCAGCGGATCAGCGCCTCCACCCCGGTGGGCGCGCCGGTGGCCAGGTCGACAGCCGGTTGCAACGCCAACACCAACTGGTCGTCGACCTTCAGCGCCTCGCGTAGCTCCGCCAGCAGGGCAAGCTGATCGGTGCTGGCGGCGTCGCGGGTGCCGTCGTACGCGGCGACGTTGCCGCCGCCCTCCTTGGCCTGGTACATCGCGATGTCGGCCCGACGCAGCAGCTCGGTCAGGTCGGCGGTGCCGGCGTCGGCCACCACCACCCCGACGGAGACCTCGATCGACATCCGGACGCCGGCCACCTCGGTCGGCGCGGCCAGTCGCTCGGCGATCTCGCGGGCCTGGCGCAGTGCGTAGGCCATCGGAGCGGCCCGGTCGCCGAGCACCGGCACCGCGGTGAGCAGCAACGCGAACTCGTCGCCACCGAGGCGACCGAGCAGATCGCCGGGGCGGGCCAGCACAGTGAGCCGGTTCGCGGTCAGCCGCAGCAGTTGGTCGCCGGCGGCGTGACCGAGGGTGTCGTTGACCTCTTTGAACTGGTTGATGTCCAGCAGCAACAGCGCCACCGGATGATCGTGCGCGAGCTGCCGCAGCGACTGATCGCCCTTACCGAGCATCGCGGCCCGGTTCGCCAGCCCGGTGAGCGGGTCGTGCACCGCCTCGTACGACGAACGGGCGGTGACCAGTCGCAGCTCCCGGTGCGTCGCGGCGTCGTGCAGCGCGGCGGCGAGCGCGTCGCCGAACGCGGCCACCGCGTCGCGTTCCCGGGCGTTGGGCGGGGCCGAGCGGGGAAACCGGACCCGCAGCCGACCTACCGGCGCGGCACCGACGGACAGCGTCCGGCTCAGCTCGTGCTCGTCCGGATCGGGCAGGTCCGGTGGGCCCGTCTCCCGGTCGACGAACTGGCCGGTGGCGTCCCCCCGGTACCGGTGCCACAGGCCTTCGGTACGAAACACCTCGACGTCCACCAGCTCGGCGTTGAACAGCGTCAGCGCCCCGGTGACCGCCGCACTGGCCACGCCCCGCTCGTCGAGCTGGTTGAGGGCCGCCGTGGCTTCGGCGAAGGCTCGCCAGGTGCGACGCTCCTGATCGGAGCGCAGCCGGTAGCGGTAGGTCTGTTGCAGCAACCACAGCAGCGGTGGGAGCAACAGCAACCAGCGTGGGTCCAGCTCCAGCATGGCCACGACCACCAGACCGACCGCGACGTTGCCGACGAACATCAACAGTTTGCCGCGCAGCGCGGCGAGCAGCGGCGGCCCGATCGGCAGCCCGTGCCGCAGGCCCAGCGTCACCCCGCCCAGCCAGGCGGTCACCAGGAGGTAGGTCACCGACCCGGCGATCACGGCCAACGCCAGCATCGGGGTGGGCGGGGTGAGCAACGGCCGCCCCAGCGCGGTGGCCACGGAGACGGCGAGCGCCGACGCGGCGGCCAGCGACGCGGCGATCCGGACGATCTCCAGGGCCGGCCGACGGTCGGTGTGCAGGGAGAGCATCGTCCAGGCCAGGCCGGTGCCGAGCAGCGTGGCGGACGGCAACCAGCCGGCCGGTGTCAGATAGAGGCAGACGATCAACGCCGCCTCGCCCCAGGTGATGCTGACCATGCCCGCGGCCGACCGGAACCGCAGCCGAGCGAGCTGGGCGAGAGCGAGGACGGCGACCGCGATGCCGAATCGGGCCGGCCCACCGAGGGAGTCGTCGGGCGGCAGCCGGGCGGGCAGCGTCAACCCGACCGCGGAGGCGATCAGGGCGGTCACGGTGACGGCGGCGGTGAGCACGAGCAGGCGGCCTGGCGTGCCCCGCACCCCGAGCCGGTCGAACGGAGCGCCGGCCGGACCGGAGGTCATCGACCTCCCCCGTCAGCCGACCGACCGACGATACGGTGGGCGGCCGGTGCTGTGCTGGTCATCGGCGCCCCCTTCCGCACGCGGCTCGGAGACTTTTGGTCCCCCGGCGGAAGGCTAAGCCAAACCGGGTGGTCGCAACAGGGGGCGACCACCCGGTTCGGCGTGATTCACGTGCGGGCTACCCGTTCCGGTGCTGCTGGTGCCCGTTGGGACCAGGGGTGGATGAATCACGCCCTCCGGTCCCGTCTGTCGGATCGACGACTGCCGCATCGATCCTGGTCGGGTCGACCGGCCCCGTCTGCTGCGGAAACCGGTCCGGCAGGCGGCGCAGCCGAGAATTCATGTTGCGGATCAGCAGGATGGTCGCGGCAGCCAGCAGCAGGATGAGGAAAAGGCCCATCGGCCCGGCCAGACCACCCGTGCGGGTGTCTCCGAAGTTGTTCTCCGCGAGCACCTGGGCAGCGGTCAGCATGGCGTTCCTCCGATATGCGGTTGGTTACAGGGTAGCTCCGCCCGGAATCAGCGTGCGTGCGCCGTCTCCCGCACCCCCGCGAAGAGATCAGACTCGGGTAGCGGACTGTCGACCATTGACCGGGCGAGCTGAAAGTCCTCGGTTGGCCAGGCACGGCGCTGCAACTCCATCGGAACGTGGAACCAGAAGCCGTCCGGATCGACCTGGGTCGCGTGGGCGCGCAGCGCGTCGTCGCGGACCGGGAAGTACTCGGAGCACTCCACCCGGGTGGTGATCCGGGGGCCCTTGTCCGGCCGGTCCTCCCAGCGCTGGAGCCACTCCTCGTAGGGCGACTCCTTGCCCGCGGCCAGCATGCCCTCGTGCAGCGCCATGATCTTGGCCTTGGAGAAGCCGATGTCGTAGTAGAGCTTCAGCGGCTGCCAGGGGGCACCCAGCTCCGGGTAGCGCTCCGGGTCACCGGCCGCCTCGAACGCGGCCACGCTCACCTTGTGGCACATGATGTGGTCCGGGTGCGGGTAGCCGCCCTCCTCGTCGTACGTGGTCACGACGTGCGGACGGAACTCGCGCATCAGCCGCACCAGTGGGCCGGCGGCCACCTCGACGTCCTGTAGGGCGAAACAGCCCTCCGGCAGCGGCGGCAGCGGGTCGCCCTCGGGCAGCCCGGAGTCGACGAAGCCGAGCCAGGCCTGCTCCACACCGAGGATCGCCCGGGCGGCGTCCATCTCGGCGCGGCGGATATCGCCGATGTTGGCCCAGACGTCGGGGCGGTCGAGCTTGGGGTTGAGCACGCTGCCGCGCTCCCCGCCGGTGCACGTCACGACCAGGACATCCACGCCCTCGGCGACGTATTTGGCCATGGTCGCCGCGCCCTTGCTCGACTCGTCGTCCGGGTGCGCGTGCACGGCCATGAGTCGCAGCTGCTCTGCCAACTTTGGCACTCCTCGTCTGTGCCGGCCGGTGGACCCGACCGGGCTCGACCGGCGGACCTGCCGGGATCGTTGCTCACCGCACCCTGTCACCGGCCAGCACCGCAGGGCATGACCTGCCATTCCTGCCTCTGGACCGGGTGGGAGGATGGACTCTGTCATTCTTGCCGATGCTGCCGACAACAACGCCAGGAGATACCCGCCGGTGACCGAGACGCACGCCACAATTTCCGCCGGCGCTCCGGTTTTTCCGGCCGGACGCTACGGCCGTCGCCGGGCACCCGGCGGAGAACGCCGTCGCACCCTACTGGCCGCACTCGTGCTGCTGGCGCTCGTGGGAACGCTGACGGTGATCTCGGTGCGGCTCTACCGCCAGTACGGCGACCCTGTCTACGACGCCCAGGTGATCACCTACACCGACATCACGGACACACAGGTGGTTGTCGACTTCCGGGTGACAGTGCCGGCGGGCGGCTCGGCGGTCTGTGTGCTGCGCGCCCGCGACCGCGCGGGTGCCGAGGTGGCCCGCGACCAGATCACCGTGACCGCGCAGCCCGGCAACCGGCACGTGACGACCCGACACCGCCTCAGCACCACCGCGCGGCCGTTCATCGGCGAGGTTCTGCGCTGCCGACCCCCGTCCTGAGCTGCCCAAACAGCCTTCGCCGCCCGACTCGGAGGCCGCCTACCCGGGGTGTTGGATCCGGACACCCGCGGTGATGGCCGACACGCTGTGTCGTACCGCACTGGTAACTTGGTAGCTCACCTGTCAGCCAGCCACGCACAACTGAGGAGAACGCCTGTGTCCACTGGCAACGAGGCGCCCGCCACCTGGCTGTCCCAGGACGCGCACGACCGTCTCCAGGCCGAGCTCGACGAGCACATCGCCAACCGTCCGGTGATCGCCGCCGAGATCAACGCTCGGCGTGAGGAGGGCGACCTGCGGGAGAACGGCGGCTACCACGCCGCCCGCGAGGAGCAGGGCAAGGCCGAGGGTCGCATCCGCTACCTACAGGAGCTGCTGCGCACCGCGAAGGTCGGCGAGGCGCCGGCAGCGGACGCGGTGTCACCCGGCATGGTCGTGACGATCTACTTCGACGACGACGCCGACGACACCGAGACCTTCCTGCTCGGCTCGCGGGAGATCGCGGCCACCACCGACCTGACCGTCTACAGCCCCGAGTCCGCGCTCGGCAAGGCGATCCTGGGCGGCCGGCCGGGGCAGACCTGCACCTACACGGCCCCCAGCGGCGCCGACATCAAGGTGACAGTGGTCAGCTTCGAGCCGTTCTCCGGCTGACCCGCGCCGCCCGCGCGCGCCGCCGACCACGTCACGGCCACGCGAGGCCAGGTCCCCGTCACGGCCCCGCGAGCCGCTAACCGCCATCGCGAGCCGCTGACCGGCCTCGCCCGGGCGAGGCGCTGACCCCGGCACCGTCCGCGTGACGAGCACCTGCTTCCGAGGCGTGGCACCGACAGGTGTCACGCCTCGGCGGCGAAGACCACCTGGTAGCCGCTGGCCCGCAACGCGCTGATCAGGGTGTCCGAGTGCTCCACACCCCGGGTCTCGACCGACAGCGCCACCTCGACCTCGCCGAGACTGAGGTGCGGGTTGGCCCGTTGGTGCTCCACGTCCACCACGTTGGCCCGGTGCTCGGCGATCTGACTGAGCAGCGACGCGAGTTGTCCCGGCCGGTCCGAGCAGCGCACCGTCACCCGCAGGTAGCGACCCGCGGCGGCCAGACCGTGCTCGATCACCCGGAGCATCAGCAGCGGGTCGATGTTGCCGCCGGAGAGCACCGCGACGACCGGCGTCTCCACCTCGACCACGCCGGCCAGCAGCGCGGCGACGCCGACCGACCCGGCCGGCTCGACCACCTGCTTGCCGCGCTCCAGCAGCATCAGCAGGGCCCGGGAGATGTCCTCCTCGGAGACCGTGACGATCTCGTCGACGAGCTTGCGCACGTGATTGAAGGTGATCTCGCCGGGCCGACCGACCGCGATGCCGTCGGCGATGGTGAAGAAGGCGGGCAGTCGGACCGGCTCCCCGGCCACCAGCGAGGGAGGGAACGCCGCCGCACCGGCCGCCTGGACACCGATGATCCGGACGTCCGGCCGCAACGCCTTCACGGCGACCGCCATGCCCGAGATGAGACCGCCGCCACCGACCCCGGTGATGATCGTCTTGACGTCCGGGCACTGTTCGAGGATCTCCAGCGCCACGGTGCCCTGGCCGGCGATCACGTCCGGGTGGTCGAACGGGTGGATCAGCACCGCACCGGTGCGCTCGGCGTACGTGTGCGCGGCGACCAGCGACTCGTCGACGGTGTTGCCTGCCAACTCGACCTGCGCGCCGTACCCCTTGGTGGCTGCCACCTTCGGCAGCGGCGCGTTGACCGGCATGAAGACCGTGGCGTGCGTGCCGACCAGGCCCGCGGCGAGGGCCACGCCCTGCGCGTGGTTGCCCGCGCTCGCCGCGACCACGCCGCGCGCCCGCTCCGCCGCCGACAACCGGGAGATCCGCACGTACGCGCCGCGCACCTTGTACGAGCCGGCGCGCTGCACGTTCTCGCACTTGAGCCAGGTCGGCCCGCCCAGTGCCGCGCTGAGCGGACGGGAGGGCTCCAGCGGGGTGGTCCGGATGACACCGGCGAGCAACTCCCGTGCGGCCCGCACGTCGTCGAGACCGACCAGTTCCGTCATGCCCCGATCGTGCCACCCGTCTCCGGAGCCCTCTGCGGCGACACCGCCTCCGGCAAAGCCCCCGCTCGCCGTTCGCCGGTTGATCCACTCGACATCACCAAAACCGCGGTATCAACCTCGGCGTGACAGCGCGGTTTCCAGCAATCCCGTGTCGATCATGCGACCGCCGGCGACCCCGTTCCGACCCGGGGGTAACCAGGGGCGTGGCGTGCCCACGGGGCGGCCATCTCGAACTGGCCGGCCACACCGAGCAGCAGCAGCTCCGAGCCGGGCGGACCGACGATCTGCACGGCGACCGGCAGACCGTCCGGGCGGCGGCCGACCGGCACCACGATCGCCGGCAGGCCGGCGATGTTCCACGGCGCGGCGTACGGGGCGTACCGGATGTTGGCTGTCATGTTCGCCCGCCAGGACCGCTCCGACCAGCGTGTCGCCTCCGGAGGCGCGCTGGCCAGCGCCGGGGTGAGCAGCAGGTCGACCGAGTGGTCGGTGAAGAAGTCGACGGACCGCTGCCGCCACGCGGCCCGGTCCGCCTCCCGCACGTAGCCGCGACGCTGCGCCCACTCGCCCAACGCGACGTGCCGCCGGGTACGCCGTTGCAGGCCACGGCGGTCCAACCCGGCGGCCCGCACGTCGGTGGCGGCCGCGGCGAGCCAGGTGGCGATGCCCTGTAGACCCAGCGCGGTGGGGTAGACCGGGTCGGCGGGCACCGTGTCGTGCCCGGCGGCGGCGAGCAGCCGACCGGCGGCGGCGACCGCGTCCCGGTTGGGCGCGTCCGGTGCGACACCCCGCACCGGGGAACGCAGCGAGACACCCACCCGCAGCCGCTGCGGCGGGACCAGCTTCTCGGGACGCCGTCCGGCGAGCACCGAGAAGCCCACCGCGGCGTCGGCGACAGTGCTGGTCAGCATGCCGTGCTCGGTGAGGCCGAACCAGTCGTCCGCGCCCAGCTGGCAGGGCACCACGCCCCGGCCGGGCTTGAGCCCGACCAGGCCGCAACAGGCGGCCGGGATCCGGATCGAGCCGAGACCGTCGTTGGCGTGCGCGATCGGCACCAGCCCGGCGGCCACCGCGGCGGCCGCGCCGCCGGAGGAACCGCCGGGGGTACGCGTGCTGTCCCACGGATTGCGGGTCACCGCGTTGTCGTCGTCGGTGACTGCCCACAGCCCCAGCTCCGGCATCCGGGTCACACCGAGGATCACCGCGCCGGCGCCGCGTAACCGGCGCACCACCTCGTGGTCGGCCTCCGCGACGTCGGTGCGTGCCGCCGCCGACCCGTTCCAGGTGGGCAGACCGGCGACCGGAGTGTTCTCCTTGACCGCCACCGGCACCCCGGCCAGTGGCAGGTTGGCGAGGTCCTCCTGCTCGTCGACCTTCTCCGCCTCGGTGATCGCCTCGCCGCCGCGTACGGCACGGAACGCCGCCAGCTCACCGTCGGCACGGGAGATGTATTCCAGGTGGTCGGCGACGACCTGCGTGGCCGACACGTCACCTCGGCGTACGCCCCGGGCGATCTGCTTGGCGGTCGCTCCGACCCAGGTCGCCATGATGTCCTGCACGGCCATCCTTCCCAGCGGTCAGCCCAGTGCCTGCTCCAGATCGGCGAGTAGGTCGTCGACCGTCTCGATGCCGACAGACAGTCGCACGAGATCGCCGGGAACTTCAAGCGGCGAGCCGGCAGCACTTGCGTGTGTCATCCGACCCGGGTGCTCGATCAGGGACTCCACGCCGCCCAGCGACTCGGCGAGCACGAAGAGCTTGGTGCGGTTGCAGATGTCGACAGCGTGGTCCTCCCCACCGGCGGCACGGAACGAGATCATGCCGCCGAACCGGCGCATCTGCTTGGCGGCCACCTCGTGACCGGGATGCGACGGCAGCCCGGGGTAGATCACCTGGGCCACCTCGGCGTGCCCGTCGAGGTACCCGGCGAGCCGCTCGGCGTTGTCGCAGTGCCGGTCCATGCGTACGCCGAGGGTCTTGATGCCGCGCAGGGTGAGCCAGGCGTCGAAGGGGCCGTTGATCGCACCCATCGCGTTCTGGTGGTAGCGCAGCTCCTCGCCCAGCGCGGCGTCCGCGACGACCAGCGCACCGCCGACCACGTCGGAGTGCCCACCGATGTACTTGGTGGTGGAGTGCACCACCACGTCCGCGCCGAACGCGATCGGCTGTTGCAGGTACGGCGAGGCGAAGGTGTTGTCCACCACCAGCAGTGCGCCCGCGTCGTGTGCCACGGCGGCCAGGGCGGCGATGTCGGCGATGCCGAGCAGCGGGTTGGTCGGCGTCTCCAGCCAGACGATCTTCGTGCGGCCGGGCTGCACGGCGGCCCGGATCGCGGCCGCGTCGGAGACCTTGGCCGGGGTGAACTCCAGGCCCCAGCGCTGGGCGACCCGGGCGAAGAGCCGGTACGTGCCGCCGTACGCGTCGTCCGGGATCACCACGTGGTCACCCGGCTGGCACGCGGCCCGCAGCAGGGCGTCCTCCGCCGCCAGGCCGCTGGCGAAGGCGAGACCCACCGACCCGCCCTCCAGCGCCGCCAGGCACTCCTGGAGGGCGTCCCGGGTCGGGTTGCCGGAGCGGCTGTACTCGTAGCCGAGCCGGGGCGCGCCGACGGCGTCCTGGGCATACGTGCTGGTCTGGTAGATCGGTGGGATCACCGCGCCGGTCCGCGCCTCGGGGTCCTGACCGGCGTGGATGGCGAGCGTTTCGAAGCCGTGGTTCATTCTGGTGAGGCTAGTGCCCGCCCGAGACCGCCGGAACGGAACCCGCGCTCCCCGACGGGGCCGGACCATCCGGCCCGGCCCCGCGCTGACCGACCAGGGGTCGGCGGGCCGGTCAGCCGGCCGGAACGGGCAGGACGTGCAGGGTGACCGGGTGGTCCCCGGTCCAGTCGTAGGAGACCGCGTAGACCCGGGCTCCGTTCGGTGCCCAGGCCAGCGCGCCCGGGCTGAGGTCGTCGTTCAGCTCGAAGTGGGCCAGCTCGGTGCCGTCGGCCCGGAAGACGAACACGTCCGGGTCATAGGAGGCGTCCGCCCCGCCGGCGATCCTGGTGCCGTCGCGGGACACCTCGACCGCATTCGGGTACGCACCGGTGGGGTAGGTCACGGACGGGGTGCTGATGTCGGCGAACGGGAACGCCTGCACCACGTAGGGAGCGCCGGAAGCGGTGAAGACGGTGCTGCCGGTGGGGTCGAGCGCGACGTCCCGCAGGTTGCTGCCGACCGCCATGAAGTCGTTCTCCCTGGGCGCGCTCAGTGCGCCCCCGGTGCCGATCGTGTACGCGTACACCGACGCGGGGCTCAGCCCGGGCTGCCCGGCCAGCAGCACCGAACGGTTCTGGCTGGCGGCGGTCAGCAGCGGGGCGTCGTAGAAGTCCTGACCGGTGGCCACCCCGGTGGTCACCACTGCCGGTTGCCGGCCCAGATCGATCCGGCCGATGTTGCCGCCCCACTGGTCACAGCCGTAGCCGAACCACAGGTACCGTCCGGTCAGCGCGAGTGACGACGGGCACTCCCCCGCGCCGGTGTCGTACCGGGCCGACTCGGTCAGCGACCCGGTGTTGAAGGCGGCGATGGCGTTGGCGCTGGGCAGCGCCACGTAGAGCGTCTGCCGGTCGGCGCTGAGCAGCAGGTCGCCGGGGCCGGGCAGCCCCGACAGGGTGCCGACCACGGTGCCCGTCGCGCTTGTCACCACGACCTCGGTCGAGGAGTAGCCACCGCTGACGAAGACCCGGTCACCGGCCGAGACCACGTCGGCGACGCCCGGCAGCGACAGCGGGGTGGCCGTCTGCGCGGGAGCCGCCTGGGCGGGGGTCGAGATCGCGGCGGTCAGCAGCCCGACGGTCAGGGCGGCCAGCGCCACTGTCGGACCTCTTCTGATCTGCAAGGTGCGTCCTTTCGGAGTGTCGACGAGCGAGAACCACGACGGCCCGGGGTCCTGAGGCCGCAGCAAGGAATCGGATCGTCGCCGCGAGGGCGCCGTCCAGGCGACAGCCCGCCTCGGCCGACCGGCCGGGCGTCGCTGTCGCGACAGCACGTTGCCCCCGTGTGCTTATCCAGACCGGTCAATGACTATCACAGTCGATGCGCGCGTGGGGGGCACCGAGGCTCGTCAGCCCGTCGGCATAGCCTGGGCCGATGAGCGGTTGCGTGTTCTGCGGGATCGTGGCGGGTGAGGTGCCGGCGTTCCGGGTCGCCGACACTCCGGACGGGGTGGCATTCCTGGACACCCGGCCGGTGTTCAAGGGGCACGTGCTCGTGGTGCCGCGAGTCCACCTGGTGACCCTTGCCGAGTTGCCGGCGGACCTGCTGCCCGGCTACTTCGCGCTGGTCCAGCGGCTGGCGGTGGCGGTGGAGACCGGTCTCGGAGCCGGTGGGACGTTCGTAGCGATGAACAACAAGGTGTCCCAATCGGTGCCCCACCTGCACACACACGTCGTTCCGCGGACGAAGGGCGACGGGTTGCGGGGCTTCTTCTGGCCACGCACCCGGTACGACGACGACACCGAGGCCCAGGCGTACGCCGACCGGATCGCGACGGCGCTGCCCGGTGGGGCCTGACTCACTGTCACGCGGGTAAGAAAGCCAGACCCTCCGGTGTTACACGCTGGGAGAGGTACGAGAGGAGATCCCACCGTGTTTTTGCGTCGCATGAACGCCGAGCTGGTTTCGCCCGACCAGGCCCTGCCTGGCCGCTCGATCGCCATGCCGGTCGCTGATCGCCACGAGGTGCTGGGCACCCCACTGAAGGGCCCGTTCCCGGAGGGCCTACAGGTCGCGGTCTTCGGCATGGGCTGTTTCTGGGGGGCCGAGCGGCTGTTCTGGACGCTGCCCGGCGTCTACACCACCTCCGCCGGTTACGCGGGCGGCAGCACCAAGAACCCGACGTACGAGGAGACGTGTTCCGGCCGCACCGGGCACGCCGAGGTCGTCCAGGTGGTGTACGACCCCAGCAAGATCACCTACGAGGATCTGCTGAAGGTCTTCTGGGAGAACCACGACCCGACCCAGGGCATGCGCCAGGGCAACGACGTGGGCACCCAGTACCGGTCGGCGATCTACACGACCACCGACGAGCAGCGGGCCGTCGCCGAGTCGTCCCGGGACGCCTTCCAGCCGATCGTCACGCGGGCCGGCAAGGGTGAGATCACCACCGAGATCGCCCCGCTCGGCGATTATTTCTTTGCCGAGGACTATCACCAGCAGTACTTGGCACCGACGAAGAACCCGAACGGCTACTGCAACCACGGCCCGAACGGGCTGAGCTGCCCGGTCGGCGTGGCCCGTACCGCCGGCTGACCACCATTGCGTTGACTGGCAGGGCCACTGGGTTCGAACCCAGTGGCCCTGTTCGGTGTGGGAGCAGCGCTGCCCCCGCCCCACCCGACGGCCTTCCCCTGCTCGCCCCGAAATGCCCGCCAGCGTCAGCGTCGTGCGTCTGGACCGGTCTCGTACGCGCACGGAGACGAACATCTGCCACCGGCCGCATCCTCCACGATGAGCGCAGAGTTGCCCGCGTCAAGCCAGTAGCGCTGCCCCGACCGGACAAGCACGGGTCGCCGCAAAACCAGCGGCGCACCGCCGCCCAGGCTCACCTCAGAGATGAGCGTCAACCTCTCCGCGCGCGTCTCGCCTGCCATCGGCCAACGATAGACGCGGCTACGGCCGGCACCCTAGCCGCACTTCGCCTCGCTCCCACAGCGCCGCACAACCTGATGCCGCCTCGCCACCTCAAGATCACCAGGCTCGCCTTCGCCGCTGCCGGCCGCAGCGACTTCGCCCTGACTGGCGGGTACGCGGCGAGGGCTCACGGCACGGGCAGCCGACTCAGCGACGTGACGCGTCCTGACGACCACCCCTGGGCCGGTTGACACCTGGCCGGGCATTCCCGTTTGGCCCTGTGATCGAAATCCGTTGCAGACCCCGCCGGAGACTCGATAACGTGGCCGTACACGTGAAAGGAGGTGGTCCAGACTTGTATAGCAATCGGACTCGTGAGGTGGCTGTCAGCTAGCCGCTGTCCTCGACAGTGAACGGTCCGCCGCCAGGCGGGCACCAGCACCATCGTCGAGACCGTGTGGCAGCGGTGCGGCGAATCCACGACAGCCACCCGACCCCCGGGGTGCCGGCCAAGTCCAGCCGGCCCGCGCACCAGCGCGGAGCGCCCCGGGGGTCGCTCCATCTCCGGGGGAGCGGCGATGTCCATGCGCGAGCTGGTGATCCTCGGAACGGCCAGCCAGGCGCCGACCCGACAGCGCAACCACAACGGGTACGTGTTGCGTTGGGACGACGAGGTGATCCTCTTCGACCCGGGCGAGGGCACCCAACGCCAGTTCCTCTACACCACCGTCACGGCCAGCGACCTGACCCGGATCTGTGTCACCCACTTCCACGGCGACCACTGCCTCGGCCTGCCCGGCACCATCCAGCGCCTCTCCCTGGACCGGGTTCCCCACCCGGTCGCCGTGCACTTCCCGGCCGGCGGCGCCGAATACTTCGCCCGGCTCCGGCACGCGACCTCCTTCTACGAGACCGCCGAACTCCAGGTCACCCCGATCGAGGAGGACGGGCAGCGGATCGCCCTGCGCTGCGGCACGCTGGAGGCACGCCGGCTGCGGCACCCCATCGAGACGTACGGCTATCGGCTTGTCGAGCCGGACGGCCACCGGATGCTGCCGGAGCGGCTGTCCGCGTACGGCATCAGTGGGCCGGCCGTCGGCGAGCTGATCCGCGTCGGGCACCTCGACCTCGACGGGCGTCGCGTCACCCGCGACGAGGTGAGTGTGCCCCGACCGGGGCAGCGGTTCGCGTTCGTGATGGACACCGGCCTGTGTGACGGGGTCTACGCCCTCGCCGAGCACGCCGACCTGCTGGTCATCGAGTCGACCTTCCTGGAGTCGGAGGCCGCGCTCGCCGCCGAGGTCGGCCACCTGACCGCGGCGCAGGCCGCGCGGGTGGCCACCGAGTCCGGGGTACGCCGGCTCGTGCTCACCCACTTCTCCCAGCGCTACCCCGACCCGCGCCGGTTCCACGACGAGGCGCGCGCACACTTCGACGGTGATCTGATCATCGCCGAGGATCTGACCACGGTGCAGCTCCCACCTCGCCGGGTAGCCTCGGCCGGGTGACCGTCACGCTGCGCCCCGCGACCGCTGCCGACATGATGGCGGTGGGGGCCCTGCACCAGCGCTCCCGAGTCGCCGCCTACTCCGCGTTCCTGCCGGCGGACGCGTTGGCCGACCCGACACCGGAGGCGATGGGGCGGTACTGGGCGGAGCGGTGGCAGTGGGAGCGGGACACCCACCGGATGACAGTGGCCGAGCGGGCCGGGGCGCTTGTCGGGTTCAGCCACCTGGGCCCGGACGACGAGGACGACCCCGCCACCGGGCTGCTCAACGCGATCCACCTGGACCCGGCCGAGCAGGGCCGTGGCACCGGCCGTGCGCTGATGGTCGACGCCCTGGACGCCATGCGTGCGCTGGGCTGGCGGCGTGCGGTGCTCTGGGTGCTGCGCGACAACGCCCACGCCCGGGAGTTCTACCGCCGAGGCGGCTGGACGCCCACGGGAGACGAGCGGGACGAGGCAATCGGGTCGGCCTCGACCCGACAACTCCGCTACACCCGCCCCCTCTAACCCATAGCCCCGCCCTGCCCGCCCCCCTCACCGGGGTCAATCATGGACTTGTGGTGGGCGTTTTAGGCACGGGTGCCTGCTTTGCGCCCCACCACAACTCCATGATCGACACGGGTGGGGGGTGGGGTGGGGTGGGGTGGGTTAGTGGGCTCCTAGGTGGGACAGGAGGTCTTGGCGGGTTAGGACGCCCTTGGGCTTGCCGTCGACCAGGACGAGCGCGGCGTCGGACTTCTCCAGCATGCCGACCGCCTCGCTCACCGGCTGGCCGCCGCCGATCATCGGCAGCGGATCGCCCATGTGCCGCTCGATGGTGTCGTGCAGGTGGGCCTGGCCGGTGAACAGCGCGTCGAGCAGGTCCCGCTCGGCGATCGAGCCGGCCACCTCACCTGTCACCACCGGCGGCTCGGCCTTGAGTACCGGCAACTGCGAGACGCCGTACTCGCGCATGTAGTCGATCGCGTCGCGGACGGTCTCGGTCGGGTGCACGTGCACCAGCTCGGGCAGGCCGCCCGGCTTGCTCGCCAGCGCGTCGGCCACCGTCGGCTCGGCGCCGGAGTTGTCGAGGAAGCCGTACCGGGCCATCCACGAGTCGTTGAAGATCTTGGAAAGGTAGCCCCGACCGCCGTCGGGCAGCAGCACCACCACCACGTCGTCCGGGCCGGCCCGGCGGGCGACCTCCAGCGCGGCGACCACCGCCATCCCGCAGGAGCCGCCGACCAGCAGCCCCTCCTCGCGGGCCAGCCGCCGGGTCATCTCGAAGGACGCCTTGTCGGAGACCTCGACGATCTCGTCGGCGACACCCCTGTCGTACGTCTCCGGCCAGAAGTCCTCGCCGACGCCCTCCACCAGGTACGGACGGCCGGTGCCGCCGGAGTAGACCGAACCCTCCGGGTCGGCGCCGATGATGCGCACCCGACCCTCGGAGGCCTCCTTGAGGTACCGCCCGATGCCGGAGATGGTGCCGCCGGTGCCGACGCCCGTCACGAAGTGGGTGAGCCCGCCCTCGGTCTGCTTCCACAGCTCCGGGCCGGTGGTCTCGTAGTGCGAGCGCGGGTTGGCCGGGTTGCTGTACTGGTTGGGCTTCCAGGCGCCGGGGATCTCCCGGGTCAGCCGGTCGGAGACGTTGTAGTAGGAGCGCGGGTCCTCCGGGGCGACGGCGGTCGGGCACACCACCACCTCGGCGCCGTACGCCCGGAGCACGTCCTGCTTGTCCTGGCTGACCTTGTCCGGGCAGACGAAGACGCACTTGTAGCCCTTGAGCTGGGCCACCAGGGCCAGCCCGACGCCGGTGTTGCCGCTTGTCGGCTCGACGATGGTGCCGCCGGGCTTGAGCAGGCCGGCGGCCTCGGCGTCCTCCACCATCCGCAGGGCGATCCGGTCCTTGACCGAGCCGCCCGGGTTGACGTATTCCACCTTGGCCAGCACTGTGGCCTGGATGCCCTTGGCGACGTTACGCAGACGCACCAGCGGGGTGTTGCCGATCATGTCGACGACGTTGTCGTAGTACTGCACGGTGTGCCCTTCGTTGCGGCACCGGCAACGGCGGCCGGGCAGACGTTTCCTCGTCGCCCAGCGTACGTGTCGTCAGGGCACCAGCCCCCCGGGGATGACGGAGCTGCGCGCCGCCTCCCACTCCAGGAACCGGTCGGTCTCGGCGAGCACACTGCCCGCCAACCACGTGATCATGACCGCGTCGTCGGCCAGCCCGAAGATCGCCAGCGGGATCTCCGGGAGCAGGTCGATGGGCGAGACGATGTACGCCGTCGCCGCCGTCATCAGGGCCAGCCGGAGGCCGCCGTCGTACTCGCCCCTGGTGGTGGCCCGGATCATCCGGGGCAGGGCGGCCAGCCGGGTGCCCAGCGACGGCCCCCCGCGCGCCCCGGCCAGCAGCGCCCGCGCCAGGGCCGTGAACGCCGCGCTGCGCTTCAGTGTCTTCCCCATCGTCGCGCTCCTCTCCGCCGAATCAGCGTGGCGGGTCGGCGCAAATCGGCCGGCCTCTGCGCAGAGATACCCCGCCGCGTCGGTTTCCAGGCACCCGGGTGCCGTCACGACGACAGCGGCGTGTCGGGGCGGCGCGATAATGTCGCGGTATGGGGGTGGCTGATTCCGTCGTACCCGGTGAGCGCTGGCGGCAGACCCGGCGGTTCGTCCGCCTGGCCGCGATCGGGACGGGCGCCACCGCGGCGGCCGCGGTGGCGACCGGCGGGGTGTTGCTCGGTCAGGCCCGACAGGCCCGACGCACCATCCCGATGGCCCAGGCACCGCCACCGCGCTGCGACGGGATCTACGGCGCGAAGTTCCCCGGCCCGGCACTCACCATGGTCGTCCTCGGTGACTCGTCGGCTGCCGGCTACGGGGTGCACCGCCGTCGGGAGACACCCGGCGCGCTGCTCGCCACCGGCCTGTCCCGTCGACTGCACCGGCCCGTGCAGCTACACCGCTTCGCGGTGGTCGGTGCCATCTCCGCGGCGCTTCGCCACCAGGTCGAGGCGGCGCTGGAGTGCCGACCCGACATCGCGGTGATCCTCATCGGCGGCAACGACATCACCAACCGGACCCCGCGCGGGCTGGCGGTGCGTTATCTCGTCGAGGCGGTACGCACGCTGCGCGCCGCCGGGTGCGAGGTGATCGTCGGCACCTGCCCCGACCTGGGGGCGATCCGCCCGATCCAGCCCCCGCTGCGGTGGTTGGCGCACCGGTGGAGCCGCCAACTCGCCGCCGCCCAGACGGTCGCGGTGGTCGAGGCGGGCGGTTGGACGGTCTCCCTCGGTGATCTCCTCGGCCCCCGGTTCGTGGCGGAGCCGACCCGGATGTTCGCCTGGGACCGCTTCCATCCCTCCGCCGAGGGGTACGCGATGGCCGCCGCCGCACTCCTGCCGACGATGCTGTCCGCGCTCGGCGCAGGGCCGGAACGACGGGCCACGCCGACGTGGGGAGAGGGCGTACGGTCGCTGCCGGAGGCCGCGCAGGAGGCGGCCCGGCACGCCGGCACCGAGGTCAGCGGCACCCAGGTCCGGGGCCGTGACCGGGGACCGGCCGGCCGGTGGGCGCAGTTGCGCCGCCGGGCGTTCTTCGGTGTCGGCGCGGTGCCGCAGCACGGGCCCGCCCCGGACACCTCGACAGTGGAGGGACTGGCATGAACGAGCGCAGCGAGCGGGGCGTGATCACCGGCCTCGCCGGCCGGCTGGGTCGGGCGGCGGCGTTCTCGCTGCTCGCCGGCACCGTCGGTGGGGCCGCCGTCCTCGCCGGTCAGGCGTTCGTCGCGCGGCACCGGCGCTACGCCCAACCGGAGCTGGGGTTGGCCCTGCGGGCCACGATCGGCCGGACGGGTGCCCCGCCGCTGCGGCTGGTGCTGCTCGGCGACTCGTCCGCGCTGGGGGTGGGTGTGGACCGCCTCGAGGACACCATCGGCGGACAGTTGGCCCACCTGCTCGCCGAGGGCCCGACCGGTCGACGCGTGCACCTGTCCAGCGTCGGCGTCTCCGGTTCCCGCTCGACCGACCTGGCCACCCAGGTGGCTCGGGCTCTGCTCGGTGAGCGGCCCGACGTGGCGCTGATCCTGATCGGCGCGAACGACGCCACCGGGCTGCGCCGGCCCACGGACGCCTCGGCCTATCTCGCCGCGGCGGTGCACCGGCTACGTGAGGCGCGGGTCGAGGTGGTGGTGGGCACCTGCCCCGACCTCGGCGCGGTGCGTGCCATCGCACCCCCGCTGCGCCAGGTGGTCGGCTGGTCGGGGCGTCGGATGGCCCGCGCGCAGACGGCGGCCGTGCTGGACGCCGGCGGCTCGGTGGTCGACCTCGCCACCGAGACCGGGCCGGTGTTCCGGGCCGACGTGGGGACGCTCTGCCACGACGGCTTCCACCCCTCGGCCGACGGTTACCGGGTGTGGGCGCACGCGTTGCTGCCCGCCATCGCCGCCGCCGCGGCGGCCACGACCCGGCGCTAGGGCGTGTGTCGAGTCCTCGGTCGAGCCGAGGCTGGTCGTCGTCTGGGCCCGCCGCAGGCCGGCCAGGGGCTTTGACCCACGCTCCAGTTCGTCGCCGGTCAGGGGTGACATTTCCCGCCGCGCCGGGTTCTTCCGCGCGATGTTACTGGCGAATTAACGTTGGCTCATGCCGATTGAGTCGTCCCGCGACGCCGTCATCGTCGCCACCGCCCGCTCCCCCATCGGCCGGGCGCACAAGGGGTCCCTGCGCGACGTCCGCTCCGACGACCTCGCCGCGACAATCGTCCAGGCGGCCCTGGACAAGATCCCCCAGCTCGACCCGACCACGATCGACGACCTCTACCTCGGCTGCGGTCTGCCCGGGGGCGAGCAGGGCTTCAACATGGCCCGGGTGGTGTCCACCCTGCTCGGTCTGGACACTGTGCCCGGTGCCACGCTGACCCGTTACTGCGCCTCGTCGTTGCAGACCACCCGGATGGCGATGCACGCGATCCGGGCCGGCGAGGGCGACGTGTTCGTCTCCGCCGGTGTGGAGATGGTTTCCCGCTACGCCCGGGGCAGCTCCGACGGGCTGCCGCCGGAGGCGCAGGCGCTTGTCGGCGGCGGTTGGGAGAACCCGCGCTTCGGGGCGGCCGGCGAGCGCTCGAAGCACCGCGCCCAGGGCGGCACCGAGGTCTGGACCGACCCGCGCGAGGCCGGTGAGCTGCCCGACATCTACCTGACCATGGGGCAGACAGCGGAAAACCTGGCCCAGGTGTACGACGTGACCCGCGCCGACATGGACGAGTTCGGCGTACGCAGCCAGAACCTCGCCGAGAAGGCCATCGCCGACGGCTTCTGGGCGCGGGAGATCACCCCGGTCACCACGCCGGACGGCACCGTGGTGAGCACCGACGACGGGCCCCGCGCCGGTGTCACGCTCGACGCGGTATCCGGCCTGAAGCCGGTGTTCCGCCCGGACGGTCGGATCACCGCTGGCAACTGCTGCCCGCTCAACGACGGCGCGGCCGCCGTGGTGGTGATGAGCGCCCAGCGGGCCGAGGAGTTGGGGCTGACCCCCCTCGCCCGGATCGTCTCGACAGGCGTGACAGCCCTGTCGCCGGAGATCATGGGCCTCGGGCCTGTCGAGGCGTCCCGGCAGGCGCTGCGCCGCGCCGGCATGACCATCGACGACGTCGACCTCGTCGAGATCAACGAGGCGTTCGCCGCGCAGGTCATCCCCTCCTACCGCGAGTTGGGCATCCCGGAGGAGAAGCTGAACGTGATGGGCGGCGCGATCGCGGTCGGCCACCCGTTCGGCATGACCGGCGCCCGGATCACCGGCACCCTGCTCAACGCCCTGGAGTGGCACGACAAGACCATCGGTCTGGAGACCATGTGCGTGGGCGGCGGCCAGGGCATGGCCATGGTGCTCGAACGGCTGAGCTGAGCTGACGCCCGGCCTGCCGCACGCTCGTGGAGTAGGCCACAGAGCGCGCCGCGGGTCGGGGGTGAGCACGCCGCGCGCCGCAGGTCGAGGGTGAGCACGTCGCGGGTCGCGGGTCGCGCGTCGCCGGTCGCCGGTCGCCGGTCGCGGGTGGCCCTCAGAGCACGCCGCGGGTCGCCGTCACCTCGGCGGCGGCCCGCGCCAGCACCTCGTCGTCGGCTCCGGCGGCCACCAGATCGGCCGCCACCACCCGGAGCTGGTCGGGCAGGGCCAGGTCGTTGTCGAGCCGGGGCACCACCCGGCGTGGCTGCCCCTCGGCGTCGGCGGCCAGGTTGGCGACCTCCTGTACCAGACGGTGCACCAGGTCGGCGCGGGGCACGTTGCCGGTGGTCGCGACCGCCGCCCACCGTGGCTGCTGCCAGTGCCCGACCTGACCGACCAGCAACCGCACGGCCTGGTCCAACTCTGCTGCGCTCATCGGCACCGAGTCTACGGCCGGCCGCCGCGTGGCCCGAGATCGACTCGACTTCCTGAAAGTCGCGGCATCACCGCGACCCGGACACCCCGACTTCATGAAAGCCGAGTCGATCATGCCGCCGGGCCCCGCCGTGCCGGGGCAGCCGGGGCCGGGCAGGGCCGGGGCAGGCCGGGGCCGGGCAGGGCCGGGACAGGCCGGGGCCGGGCAGGGCCGGGACAAGGCCGGGGCCGGGCAGGGCCGGGACAAGGCCGGGGCCGGGGCAGGCCGGGCCGGCAGGCCGGTCAGCGGCGTAGGTAGCTGAGCAGCCGGAGCAGCTGCCAGTACAGGAAGACCAGTCCGGTGAGCAGGCCGAACGCGCTCAGCCACGCGTACCGGCGGGGTCGGCCGTCGCGCACCGACCGCTCGACGAGGTCGAAGTCCAGGATGAAGCTGAACGCCCCGGCGATGATGGCCACCACCGAGAAGGCGTACGGAAGCCAGCCCACCTGCCCACTGACGCTGTAGACCTCCAGACCCGGCCGGCCGGAGATCAGGTACGACACCAGGTTGACCACGCTGAGCACGGCGATCCCGAGCAACGTCCCGATCACCAGGCGGGCCAGCCGGGGCGTCGCCCGGATCACCCGGGCCCGGTAGAGCGCCGCCATGCCGAGGAAGACGCCGAACGTGCCCGCCACCGCCTGCACCACGATGCCCGGGTAGACCTGCTCGAACGTGCGGCTCGCCACCCCCAGCAGCAGGCCCTGGAGCACGGCGTAGCCGACGATCGGCACCGGGTTGGTGATGCCCCGCAACGAGATGACCAGGACCAACGCGATCGAGGCGAGCGCGCTGCCGGCCAGCGCGGCGCCAAGCCAGGCCGCGTCGGGGATGACCGCCCAGGTCACCGCCGCGGCCGCGCCGGTGACCAACAGCAGTCCGACGGTACGGGTCACCACGTCGTCGACAGTCATGGGCTCGACGTCGCGGGCACCGAGCACCCGTGCCTCCACCCGGCCGGTCTCGTCCAGCCGGTTGAGCACCGGGTTGTTGCTGCGCACCGCCGCCTCCTTCGCCCGCGTACCCCGCAGGGCAGGTGCCCTCGCAGTCACTCTGCCCCGGGCGGACCGGCGGTGGCGGGGAAACGGCGCTGACGACGGCGCCCGCCCCCACCGAAGTGGGAGCGGGCGCCGGTCGGCGGTGCGGACGAGGTCAGTCGTCGCCCTGGAAGTAGCTCAGCAGGCGCAGGATCTCGATGTAGAGCCAGACCAGGCTGACCAGGATGCCGAACGCGGCAGTCCAGGAGTAGCGCTGCGGCAGGCCCATCCGGACGCCGTCCTCGATCTCCTTGAAGCTGAGCACGAAGCTCAGCGAGGCGACCACGATGCAGACCAGGCTGAAGCCGATGGCCAGCGGGCTGCCGTCGCGCAGGCCGGTGTTGACGCCGAACAGCGCCAGCACCAGGTTGATCAGCATGACCGCGAAGAGGCCGGTCATCACCGCGATCATGCCCTTGACGAAGACCGGGGTGGCCCGGATGACCTTCGCCCGGTAGAGCATCGCCATCAGGAAGAAGATGCCGAAACTGGCGGCGGCGGCCTGGAGCACGATGCCGTCGTAGGCCGTCTCGAACGCCTTGCTGATCATGCCGACGAGGACACCCTCGACCACCGCGTACGCGATGACGAGCGCCGGGTTGGCCATCCGGGAGAACGAGATGATCAGGCCGAGCACCAGGGTGACCACCAGCGCGCCGATCCAGGCGGTGCCGACCAGCGAGTCGGGCACGAGCACCCAGGCTGCCGCGGCGGTGATGCCGAGGATGCCGAGGAGAGCGACCGTCTTGACGACGACATCGTCGACAGTCATCGGCGCCACGGTGGGCGGCGCGGCCGGGTAACCGGCCTGGGACGGGTACTGCTGGGGAATGCCGGGCTGTCCGTACGGCCCGGCCGGGGCGTACCCGGCGGAGCGCTCCCGCTCGGCCGCCTGGCCGAGCCGGGCGAGCACCGGGTTCGAGGTCTTCACTGTCTGGCCTCCCTCAGGGGGTCGTTTGCACGTGGAACGTGCCCCTCAAGAGTAAACGGCGCAGCCAAGTCCTGGTGATCGCGAATGAGAACGCGTCGAGCTGATGGGTGCCCGGGGCGGGGGTCGAACCCGCACGCCTTGCGGCAGCCGCTTTTAAGGCGGCCGTGTCTGCCTTTCCACCACCCGGGCGGGTGGCACCGGCGCGCGCCGACACGCACGGTGCAGTGTCACCGTAGCGGGTTAGCGGCGACGCGACGTACCCAGCAGGGCTTGCCAGATTAGGGTCGAGGCCGTGAGCAGCGCAGCCCCCACGGCCCCCGACTCCGCCCCTGAGCAGGCCCTCCGCCTCGCTGGTCGGGTCGACCGTCGGCTCCGGATCGCGCGGCTGCTGGCCGCCGTCAACCGGAACCGTACGGATCTGCTCGTCGCTCTGGTCTACGTGGTGCTCGCCGGCTGGCTCACCCACGGACTGTGGCTCGATCCGGCCGGCCGCACCCTGGCGCTCAATCCGGAGGACCAGACCCTCTACGAGTGGTTCCTGGCGGTCGACGCCCGCGCGTTGCTCGGCGACTTCCACCTGCTCACCGACCGACTCAACGCGCCCGGCGGCGTCAACCTGATGGCCAACACCACGGTGATCGCGCTCGGCGTCGCCGTCGCGCCGGTCACCCTGCTGCTGGGCGCACCGGTCAGCTTCGCGCTGCTCGCCGCCGCCAACCTCGCCGGCACCGCTCTCGCCTGGTACCTGCTGTTCCGCCGGACGCTGCGTGCCCGCCGGCTCGCTGCCGCGCTCGGCGGCGGGCTGTGCGGGTTCGGTCCCGGCATGGTCTCGCAGACCAACAGCCACCTGCACATGACCGCCCAGTGGCTGGTGCCGGTGATCGTCTGGCTGGTGGTTCGCCTGCTGCGGGCAGCCGACCCGGGCCCTCCGGCACCTGACGAGAGCGGTCTGGCCCGACCCGTCGGGCCGGACCGCCGACGGATGTTCACCTCGGCGGTGGGGCTGGCCGCCGCGGTCAGCGCGCAGGTCTTCATCGGCGAGGAGGTGCTGTTCCTCACCGCGCTCACGCTGCTGCTGATGGCGATCGGCTACGCCGTGACGGACCGGGAGCTGGCTCGGCGCGCACTACCCGGCTTCGCCGGTGGGCTGGCGATCGCCGCCGGGCTCGCCCTGCTGGTGCTCGCCTATCCGTTGTGGTTCCAGTTCGCCGGGCCGCGAGGTGTTGCCGACGGGTTGTTCAGGCCGGCGAACTTCTCCGCCGACCTGAGCAGTTGGTGGGCGGTTTCCCCACTGTCGGTGGCCGGGAGCGTCGAGTCCGCCCGGCTGACCACCGGTCCGGCCGAGTACAACACCTTCCTCGGCTGGCCCCTCCTGCTGGCCGCCGTGGCGTGCGCGGTCTGGGTCGGGCGACGCCGGCTGGTCTTCGCCTGCGTGGTGGCGGGCCTGGTGATGGGCACGCTCTCGCTCGGCCCCGAGGTGGTGCTCGGCGGCACCCGGACGGCGCTTCCCGGCCCGTACGCCCTGATCGGCGGGCTGCCGGTGGTGGACGGCGCGTTGCCGATGCGGTTCGCGCTGGCGGTGCTGCCGATCGTCGCGACGCTGCTGGTGCTGGCGGTCGACCGGGCCCTGCGTGGCACCGGTCGGGCGCGGCGGCTGGTGCCGCTGGCCGTCGGCGCGGCGCTGCTGCCGATCTTTCCGACTCCCCTGCCGACGATCGGACGGCCCGCCGTGCCGGAGTTCGTCACCGGCGGGCACTGGCGGCAGTGCGTACGCCCCGGCGGGGTGTTGGTTCCGGTGCCGCTGCCCACGCCCAGGGAACCCGGGCCGATGCGCTGGGCGACCGCCGCCAACGCCGCCTTCGGTCTGCCCGAGGGGTTCTTCATCGGCCCGTACGGTCGGGGCGGCACCGCGGCGATGGGCACGTTCAAGCAGCCCACCTCGGCTCTGCTGGCGGAGGTGGCCCGGCGCGGCGACCAGCCGGCGATCGGCGACGAGCAACGCCGGCAGGCCGTCCGGGACGCGGACTTCTGGGGTGCCTCCTGCGTGGCACTCGCCGATGACGCCCCGCACGCCGAGAGCCTGCGGAACACCCTGGAGCAGCTCTACGGCCCCGCGACACGGGTGGCCGACGTGTGGATCTGGCGCGTCTAAACCCCGTCGATCTTGCACTTACCGCCCGGACGAGACACACCAAGAGGTGCGTTACGGCAACAGAAAGTGCAAGATCGACGGGGTCAGTGGGCGGGGTAGGTCAGACGCGCGGGGCGCCGACCGGTTGGGATGCCTCGACGAACTCCTCGCGCGGGTCGTGCAGCTGCCCCAGGGCGACCACCTCACGCTTGAGGAAGAACGCCAACGACCAGTCCACCACGACCCGGACCTTGCGGTTGAACGACGGGATCCGGCTCATGTGGTACGTCCGGTGCATGACCCAGGCCGGCCATCCGGTCATCTTGATCCCGTAGACCTGGGCGACGCCCTTATGCAGGCCGAGGCTCGCGACGCTGCCGACGTGCTTGTGCTTGTAGTCGACAGGCTCGCGGCCACGGATCACGGCCACGATGTTGTCGGCCATCCGGGCGGCCTGACGCACCGCGTGCTGCGCGCTCGGCGAGCAGAAGTTACCCGGCTCCTTGGTGAGGTCCGGCACGGCGGCGCAGTCACCGGCGCTCCACGCGCCCTCGACCAGCCGGTCGCCGTCGACCACCTGGAGGGTGGGCAGGCAGGTGATCCGCCGACGGTCGTCGCGCGGGAAGTCCGTCGCGTCCAGCATCGGCGACGGCTTCACGCCGGCCGTCCAGACGATCGTGTCGGACCGGAAGCTGTCACCGTCGGAGAGCTTGACCAACCCGTCGACGCAGGACTCAAGCCGGGTGTCCAGCCGGATGTCCATGTTGCGCTTCATCAACTGCTGAACGGTGTAGGCGCCCATGTCCCGGTCGACCTCGGGCAACACCCGCTGGGTCGCCTCGACCAGCACCCAGCGCACCTCGTCCTGCTTCAGCTCCGGGTAGTAGCGCAGGGCGTCGCGAGCCATGTCCTCCATCTCGGCGAGCGCCTCGATGCCGGCGTACCCACCGCCGACGAAGGTGAAGGTGAGCGCGGAACGGCGGACCTCCGGGTCCGGCGTGGCGGCCGCCACGTCGAGCCGGTCCAGCACATGGTTGCGCAGGTAGATCGCCTCGCCGATGGTCTTGAACCCGATGCCCTGCTCGTGCAGGCCGGGAATCGGCAGGGTGCGGGAGACCGACCCCGGGGCGACGATCACGTGGTCGTACGGGATCTCCCGGGCCGGGCCGCTGATCGGCTGGACGGTGGCCACCTTGCGGTCGTGCTCGATCCGCGTGACAGTGCCCGCCACCATCTTGCACCGCCGCAACTCGCGGCGCAGCGGCACCACGGAGTGCCGTGGGGAGATGTTGCCCGCCGCGGCCTCGGGCAGGAACGGCTGATAGGTCATGTGTGGCTGGGGATCCACCACCATGACCTCAGCCTCACGGGAGCTGAGCTTCTTCGACAGGCGCAGCGCCGCGTAGAGACCGACGTGCCCGGCACCAACCACAAGGATCCGCTTCGGATTCACGTTGACTATCTTTCCCCGGCCGGCTCGGGTAATGCCGCTCGCGCCCCCCATCTGTGACGGAGCACAACCCATGTGACCTGCGTAACCCTCGTGTCCCAGCGGTCACCGGCGCCGCAGGAGCCAGCCCAGCAACCCTGCTGTCCCCACCGCCACCACCAGCCCCAGCAGTGTCACCCACTGGTAGCCGCTGTCCCCACCCATGCCGGCGGCCTGTAACAACAGCACGCCCAGCACCGCGCTGCCCAGCAGGACGGCAGCCGCCCGCAACAACCACCTGGTGATCAGCTCGGGATCCACCACCGCGTCGTAGGGCAGCAGTGCGGCGAGCGCGCAGAGGGTGTGCCCCAGGTAGAGCAGGGCGGCGACGGCGAGGAGCCGCCAGAGGGCGACCGGACGGCCGTACCCGTCGGTGGCGAGCAACCAACCGCCGACGGTGACCAGAGCCGTGAAGGTCGCCCAGATCCGGCGCGGACCGAAGGCGGGCAACAGCGCGGCAGCCGACAGAAACAGGAGCGGCCGGCCGGACAGCACCTCGGCGGGAAAGGCCAGGGCGAACCCGGCAAACACGATGACGAAGATTCCGACCCGGACCAGCATCGGGGCGACGCTGACGCGGGCCACGGCGTTCTTGGCGGCCCGAGCCCGCCCGGTCACCACGTCGATCATCTGCCACCAACCCTCGGAGCGGTCGCCAACCGGGCCACGTCCCGCAACACCAGGTCCAGGCTGCCGGCACCGGCCCAGCGCACCACAGGTACGCCGTGCTCCCGGAGCTGCCCGATCATGACGTCCCGATCCAGGCGCCACAGCCGGTACGCCACCTCGGCCCAGCCCCGATCCTTCGGCGACGGCAGATCGGTCGGCAGTGTGTCGACGGCCACCACGAACCGCCCGGCGCGGGCCAGCCGGGCGAGCATCTGCGCCGACCGTTCGTCCAGCAGCGGGGTCAGCACCACCACCAACGCGTCCGAGGAGAGCAGTTGCGGGCCGAAGACCTGGTCGTACGGCTCGTGCGAGGACGGGTGGACCCGGACGTCGAGCAGCCACTCCAGGACGGTCAGGTACTGCCGACGCCCGGCGGCCGGACGCAGCCGGCGAGCGGCCGGCCCGTACTCCAGCAGCGACACCCGGTCGCCGCGGTGCAGGTAGTGCTCGGCGATCGCGGCAGTGGCCCGGACTGTGGTGTCCAGCACCGAGGCCGCGCCGCTCACCCCGCCGGAACGGCCGGCCTCGGCGAGCACGTCGAGCAGCAGCACCACCTCGGCGTCGCGGTCGGAGAGCGTGGCGGCCACGTGCAGCTGCCGGGCCCGCAACGACACCCGCCAGTCGATGCGACGCAGCCGGTCCCCGGGGCCGAAGCGCCGTACGCCGGCCAACTCGCCGCCCTCGCCGGGCCGGCGGGAGTGGTGCGCTCCGACCAGACCGGCGGCGCGGGGCATCGCCTCGACCGCCTCGAACGGCTCGGTACGCGGGTAGACCCGCACCCGAACCGGCTCGGTGATCACCGCCCGGGAGACCAGCAGGCCGCCCGCCGTGGCGACCCGGGCGCCGGCCGGGCCCACCGGATGCCGGCCCCAGCGCAGGGCGTTGCCGGCCAGTTCGAGGTCCACCACGGCGCCGGTGGGCACCGACGTCACGAACGGCCGGTCGGCGACGGAACGACCCGTGCTGTCGGCCGGAGCCGTCGCGCCTGTCGCCGCAGTGGTGCTCGGCGGCACCTCCTCGGCGGCCTCGTTGCGGGCGAAGCCGGCCCGGACGATGCGCAGCCACGGCGACACGCGGGAACGCACCACCACCAGGTCGTAGTCGACAGTGTCCGGGTTGCCGACGCTCACCGCCGCCGTCACGTCGCCGCCCTCGACAAGCGGCTCGCCCGCACCCTGGCTGACCCAGACCTGCGGCAGCGCGGTGGGCCGCCGGCGCAGCGCGTACGCGGTGCCCAGCGCCAACGGGGCGGCCAGCACGATCAAGTCGACCCGGCCCAGCAGCACCCCTGCCACCAGCAGGAGGCCGGCGAGCAGCACCGCCCGGCCGAGCGCCCGGGTGGGTGCCCAGCCGGCAGCCGGTTCCGGCTCGGTGGCCTTCGGCACTGTCGGTCCGGTCATCAGTGCCGAGGCCCGCCCGCTGCGTAGCTGGGCAGCGCGCCACTCGCCGGGACGGGGGTGGACTCCAGCACCTCACCGACCACGAACGCCGGGTCGACCCGGCGCAACCACATCTCCGGGCGCAGGGTGATCCGGTGGGCCAGGGCGGGGGCCGCCACCTCCTTGACGTCCTCCGGCACCACGTAGTCCCGGCCGCCGAACACCGCGCGGACCCGGGCCAGCAGCAGGAGCGCCAGCGAGCCACGCGGTGAGGCGCCGACAAGCACCGACGGGTGCTCACGGGTGGCCGCGGTGAGGGAGACGATGTAGCGGCCGATGGAGTCCTCCACCACCACGTCCTCCAGAGCCGCCTGCATGGCCCGCAGCGTGGCCGCGTCGACCACGGCGTTGATGTCCGCCTCCTCGCGGCGACGACCCATCCGGCGGCGGAGCACCTCCCACTCCTCCTCGTGCTGCGGATAACCGAAGGAGACCCGCAGCAGGAACCGGTCCAGCTGTGCCTCGGGCAGCGGGTACGTGCCCTCGTACTCGATGGGGTTGGCGGTGGCCAACACGTGGAACGGTTCGTCCAACTTGTAGGTCACCCCCTCCACCGAGACCTGCTTCTCCTGCATCGCCTCCAGCAGCGCGGACTGGGTCTTCGGCGGCGTCCGGTTGATCTCGTCGGCAAGCAGCAGGTTGGTGAAGACCGGCCCGGCCCGGAAGGTGAAGTCGCCGTTGCGCTGGTCGTAGAGGAAAGAGCCGGTGACGTCGGCCGGGAGCAGGTCGGGGGTGAACTGCAACCGGCGGAAGTCCAGGCCCAACGCCTGGGCGAACGAGCGTGCGGTGAGCGTCTTACCCAGCCCCGGCAGATCTTCGAGCAACACGTGACCGCCCGCCAGGATGCCGGCGAGGACCAGCTCCAAGGCGTCCCGCTTGCCGACCACGACGGTGCCGACCGCGTCCAGGACCGCCCGAGCCAGGTGACCAACCTCGGCGGGGGCAATGCTCCGGTCCACGTCGTTCATCAGATTTTCTCCAGTTCGGCGACGATCACCGCGAGGTCGCGCGGCGACGGGGTGCGGTGAGGCGGGGTCTCCAGGAACGTCCACAGTCGGTCACCCAGCAGGACACGGGCGCGGGCTGGGTCCGACTCACGGGTGACGCCGTGCTTCAGGCGCATCCGCTCGTCGGCCAGTTCGCCGATCCGGGGCAGGACCACCCCGGTGAAACGTTCGGGTCGGGTCATGGACCAGTCCAGAGGCCATTCCCAGCGGTTGATCGCGGTGCGTAGCGCGTCCCGGGCGCCCCAGTTGTAGCTGCCGTCGTCGTCACCCGTCCCGGCCCGGCCACCCGCCGGCGACGGAGGCGGCGGTGCGAGCAGGGCGGTGACCTTGCGGATCGCCAGCACGGCGAGCACCCCGGCGATGAGCACCGGCAGCGAGACCTGGAGGCCGACCGCGCGGAGGCCGACGAGCAGCACCGCGACCACCGCGGCGGCCAACGCGACAGCGCGCACCACCGGGCCGGTCCGGGAACGGGGCTCCTGCGGGTCTCTCGGCGCCGCCTCCTCCTCGAACGCGAGCAGGTCGTCGATGCTGGTGCTGCTCATGGGGTCACCACAGTAAGCTCGCCGCGCAGCCGGCGAAGTGCGGCGCGGGCCTGGTCGCGGGTGCGTTCGTCGACCGGTCGGGTCGCGTAGCGGGCCTCCCGGTAGACGTGCGCGAACTCGGCAAGCACGTCGGCGCTGACGATCGCCGGAACACCGGCCGCCGGGTCACCGCGCAGCAGCCGGCTGACCAGGTCGGTAGGGGTGTCCCCGGCGAGCCGTGGCACGCCGGCAGCGGCCGCGGCCTCCTCCAGGCGCACCCAGCAGGCGATCACCGCCACCCGGGGATCGGTGTCCCGGTCGTCGAGTTCCACAAGGCCGGCGTCGAGGGCGGCGGCCACCTCGCGGGCGGTGCCCTCGGCGGTACGCCGGGCCCGCTGCGCCGGCAGCGCCCGGGTGGTGCGGCGCAGTGCGCCCCGGATCAGCACCCAGGTCAGGTAACCGAGGGCGGCGAGGAGGGCCAACCCGAGCAGGATCGTCGCCGCCCTGGCGACCCACTCCGGGATGTGCGCCTGGGTGGCCTCACCGGCGTCACGCGGCTCGACCCGAATGGACGGCGACGGTTCGGCGGTCGGGTACTCGGGCACCCACGGAACGTTCTCCGCGGCCGGCGGGATCCGGCTCGCCCCGATCGACGAGTGGGCGGACGCCAACGCGGCACCGGCGAGCAGTGCGGCGATCGCGGCGACCGGCCACCACCGGCGAAGCAGGCCGAGCGCCGGGCGCAACACCCCCGGCTCGGCGGCCGCGAACGGCGTGGGTGGCTGTGTCCGGTCTGTCATCGCCACCGCCCCACGCGTGTCTCAGTCCACCCCGGCCAGCTGCTTAGCCTGGCCGAAGACGTCGTCCAGCATCCCTGGTGTCAGCCGCCCGGTGAAGGTGTTCTGCTGGCTGACGTGGTAGCAGCCCAGCAAGTCCGGAGCGTCCGTGCCGGACCAGTGTGCCCCATGACCGAACGCCGGTCGCGGGCTGGGCGGGCGCTGCCCGTACACCTGGCGAAGCACCGGCCACCACGCGGCCCAGGCGAACGCGCCAAGCGCGACGACGACGCGCAGCGTGGGCCGGATGAGCGTGACCTCCCGGTGCAGCCAGGGTGCGCAGGTGTCCCGTTCCGGTGGGGTCGGCTTGTTGTCCGGCGGCGCACACCGCACGGCCGAGAAGATCCGCAGGTCCCGCAGGGCGAGCCCGTCGTCAGCGGCGACACTTGTCGGCTGGTTGGCCAGCCCGGCCCGGTGCAGCGCGGCGAACAACACGTCACCGGACCGGTCACCGGTGAAGATCCGGCCCGTGCGGTTGCCGCCGTGCGCGGCGGGCGCCAGCCCGAGAATGGCGATCCGGGCGTCGCCGGTGCCGAAGCCCGGCACCGGTCGACCCCAGTACTCCTGGTCGCGGAAGGCGGCCCGGCGGGTGCGGGCCACCTCCTCCCGCCACTGGACCAGGCGGGGGCAGGCGAAACAGTCGCTCACCGCCGCGTCCAGGTCGGCCAGGTCGGTCGCCCGCGCCGCGCGGGCGACCACCTGCTCGGGGGTACGCGACTCAGCCAAGCTTGGCCCGGAAGAGTTCCAGGGTGCGGGCCCAGGCGCTGGACGCGGCGCGCTGGTCGAACGCCTCCGGACGGTCGTCGTTGAAGAAGGCGTGCGAGGTGCCCGGGTAGTCGTAGAGGTGGCAGTCGCCGCCGGCCTCCTCGATGCCCCGGCGGGCGGTCTGCACGCCCTCGGTGGCCGAGGTGCCGTCCTCCTCGGAGCAGTGGATGACAGCGGCCTTGCCGGCGTAGTCGGCCCAGTCCGGGCGCATCGACTCCCAGGGCAGCACGGGATAGAAGCCGACGGTGGCGACGATCCGCTCGGAGATGGTGGCCGACCAGAGGGCGAGGCTGCCACCCGCGCAGAAGCCCACCGCGCCGACCTTGCCGGTGACCTCCGGCCGCCCGGCGAGATAGTCGGCCGCGCCGGCGATGTCCTTCGCGGCCTCGTCCATCCGCATCGCCATCAGCAACCGCTGCGCCTCGTCCGGCTCGCTTGTCGTCTCACCGTGGTAGAAGTCCGGGGCGAGGGCGACGAACCCGGCCTCGGCGAACCGCTCCGCTACCGACCGGATGTGCGGAACCAGGCCCCACCACTCCTGGATGACGATGACGGCGGGGCTGGCCATGCCACTGGCGGGTATCGCGAGATACCCCTCGCTCGTGCCCCCGTTGCTGCGGTAGGTCACCATTTCGCCCATGGGCCGTCCTCCTAGCGGTCAGTCATCGTTGGCTGGTCGCCCAGTGGTCCTAGTGCCGGTAGCCTGCCATGCCGCGCCGCCGCCGGGAAGACGCCGGAACAGTGGCATTCACCTCCCGTTTGCCGGCCGATGACTCCGGGTACGCCGACGGCGGCGGGTAGGCTCCCGCCGCCGTCGATGCTGACCTCAGGCCGCGGTCAGGCCTTCTTGGTCAGGCAGAGCACGTAGCCCGTCTTGCCGGGCTTGATGCTGGAGTAGATGTACCCCTCCTCGGCCGGCTTGAAGAACTGCTCGCAGGCGGTGGGGGCCTTGGCCTGGGCCTCGGTCTGGTTGTCGACCCGACCGACCACGTTGTACGCCGCCTCGGTGGAGGTGCACGCGACGATCCTGGCGTTCGTGACCTTCTCCTGCTTGGTGCCGGTGACCTCGGGCAGCTTGGCGATGCAGTCACCGGCCTTGGCGTCCGCCGTCTCGTCCCTGTTGACCAGGTTGCCGACCGCCGAGATGACACCGAACTTCAGGCCGGCGACGACGAGTACCGCGAGGATCGCGCCCACGATGCCGAGGGCCTTCAACGCACCGGACTTCTTCGCCTCCGGCTCGCCCGCCTCCGACTCGGTCGACTCCGACCCGCCCGCCTCCGGCCCGGTCGGCTCCGACCCGGCCGACTCCAACCCGGACGCACGCGGCTCGGTCGACGCCGGCTCGGTCGACTCCGACTCTGACTCGGCCGGACGCGGCGCGACCAACTCCGACTCCGACCCGGCCGGACGCGGCTCGGCCGATGCCGGCTCGGTCGACTCCGGCCCGGTCGACTCCGGCCCGGACGCACGCGACTCGGTCGCCTCCGGCTTCGACTTCGAGTCCGGCTCCGGCTCGCTTGGACGCGGCTTGGTCAGCTCCGGCCCTGCCGACTTCGGCTCGGCGGGACGCGGCACCCCCGCCTGCGGCTCGGCCGACTGGGGCGTCTCGACGGCCGGCTCCGGCGTCGCGTTGGCCGGCTCGGCTGGTGCACCATCGGAGGCGGGGGGCGTTGCGACCTGCTCTGGCACGGGGGTTCCTTCCGAGGGGTGGATGAGCAGACGACACCGTAACGATCATTGATTTCCGGTGTCGTCCCGCCCGCCTCGTCCGTTCAGTTATTTCCCACCCTGGCCCGCATGATCCAGTTCACACCGTTACTCAGCTCGTCGGGGTGGGGCTCGGCGTGCCGGCCGGCGTCGCGGTCGGGTCCGCCGAGGGCTCGTCGGTCGCCGTTCCGCCCGCCGTCGGCGTGCTGGTCGGCCCGGCCGGCGGGGTGCTGGTCGGCTCCGCCGGTGGCGAGCTGAGCGCGGGTGGCGTCAGGATGGGGTTGGACCCGACCGGAGCGCGAGGGCCGAAGGGTGCCCGGCCCACGCAGTACGGGTACGGCCGCAGCAGCGGGGCACCGTAATCGTTCACCGGACCCTCGCAGTCCGGGTAGCCGAGGCGGATCGGATTGCCGTCCTGGTCGAAGAGCCGGGCGTTCTCCACCAGCCGGCCCTCACTGTCGTAGACGAAGACGTCCCGGACCCGGCTGTACTGGCTGTCGACAGAGGTCTGGTCGTAGTAGTAGTCGTTGGCGTGCCGACCCTCGGCGTCGACAAGCCCGACGAGCGCGAAGACCACAAGCACCGCGCCGCCCACCTGCACGGCCGAGCGTGGCCAGCGGGTCAGCTGGGCCGACCGGCGACCGAGCCAGATCGAGGCGAGGACGAAGCCGACCAGCATGATCAGGCCGGCCAGCAGCTCACCACCGAAGCGGGGCAGCAGACCAAAGCTGCCGTCGGTGCTGATCACGGTGACAAGCATCGCCGCCAGGTAGCCGCGCAGCACCCACCAGCCGGGGCGCAGGAGGCGGAGGAAGTCGCTGGCGTGCGCGTACCCCAGGGGTGGGCCGAGCCGGGCGTCGATCGCGCTCAGCCGGCCGCGGGCCTGGACCAGCGCGGCGGCGACCCGCTGGTCGAGATTGCGCCCACCGCCGCCCGGCGCGGCACCGGCCGCGGCGCGCAGCTCGGCCGCGTACGTCTCGGGCTCGCCCAGCCGCTCGACGAGGGTGCCCTCGGCCTCGGCGGCGACCTCGGTGAGGTGGTCGGCGAGGTCCTCGGTCAGCTCGTCGCGTTGCGTGGTCGGCAGGTCGGCCAGAGCGGCCCGGACCCGCGCCACGTAGTCGGTGATCTCCTGCTCCGTGACGGTCATGCCGCCAACCCCCGATCGTCGAGCAGAGTGTCCATTGTGGTGGCGAACGAGCGCCAGAGCTTGCCGGAGCGGGTCAACTGGTCACGCCCCGCGGCGTTGAGTGAGTAGTACTTGCGGTGCGGCCCGGATTCGCTCGGCACCACGTAGGTGGTCAGCAGGCCGGCGGCGAAGAGGCGGCGCAGCGTCCCGTAGACCGAGGCGTCTCCGACCTCTTCCAGGCCGGCCTCGCGCAACCGGCGCAGGATGTCGTAACCGTAACCGTCCTCCTCCCGGAGCACGGCCAGGACGGCCATGTCGAGCACGCCCTTCAGCAACTGTGTGGTGTCCACGCAATGCACACTACTGTGCATTGCGAAGTACCGTCAATGATCTCGCCCCCGACACGAGCGCGAGCACACCCGCCCGTGATCGACTCGGCTTTCAGGAAGTCGGGGCGTCCCGGCGACCCGGACACCGCGACTTTCAGGATGACGAGTCGATCAAGCGGCTGGCTGGAGACTCCAGGCGATGCCGTCGAGGATGTCGTGCTCCGAGGCGACCACCGATGGCATCCCGGCCCGCTCCATGATCACGCGGAGCACGAGGGCACCCGCGCCGATCACGTCGGCTCGGCCCGGGTGCATCACCGGGATCGCCAACCGCTGCGCACGGGTCTGGCCCAACAGGTCCGCTGTCACCCGGACGACCGCCTCGTACGGCACGCGGGCGTGGTGGATGCGCTCCGGGTCGTACTCCCGCAGGCCCTGCGCGATGGCCACCACCGTGGTGACCGACCCGGCGAGGCCGACAAGGGTGGCCGCCTCGCGACCGGGCACCACGGCGAGCGCCCGGTCCACCGCGGCCGCGATGTCGGCCTGCGCCGCAGCGACCTGCTCGGGCGTCGGCGGGTCGCCGGGCAGGTGCCGCTCGGTCATCCGGACGCAGCCGATGTCCACCGAGATCGCCGCGCGCACCCCGTCGGCCCGGTCACCGACCACGAACTCGGTCGAGCCGCCGCCGATGTCGACGACCAGGAACGGCTCCTGCGCGTCGGCCGGTAGGCCGCGCACCGCCCCGGTGAACGACAGCCGGGCCTCCTCGTCGCCGGTGACGACCTCGGGCGCGACGCCGAGGGTGCTGCGCACCATCTCGGTGAAGTCGTCGGCGTTGGCGGCATCCCGGGAGGCCGAGGTGGCACACATCCGAACCCGCTGTGCGCCAAACTTCTCGATGTCCGCCGCGTACGACGACAGCGCCACCCGGGTTCGTTCGATCGCCTCCGGCGCCAACCGGCCGGTGCGGTCCACACCCTGGCCGAGCCGGACGATCTCCATCCGCCGGGTCAGGTCGACGAGCGGCGCCGGCGACCCGGTGGACTCCTCGGGCAGGTCGGCGACCAGCAGTCGGATCGAGTTGGTCCCGCAGTCGATGGCCGCCACACGCGTCGTCACGGCAGCAACCATACGGCAGGACGGGCCGGCACCCCGCCGCCTAGCCGGCGGCCGAGTCGCCGGGTGAGCCTCTCGACAACTGGGCGCCGAGCGCGGTCAGGTGATGCCGAACCGCCCCGCCGTCCCGCTCGCTGGCCACCAGGCCGGCCGAGCGCAGCGCGGTGGCGTGCTCCGAGGCCGAGGACAGGCTGATCCCGACGGCGCGGGACAGCACCGTGGTGGTCAACCCGCCCTCGGCCGCCAGCCGACGCAGCACCAGCGCCCGGGTGACGCCGAGCAGCCGGCCGAGGGAGTCACCCCCGGCGCTGATCCCGAGCGCGGGCATCACCGTCGGATAGACGAGCAGGATCGGCTGGTCGGGCTGCACCAGCACCCGGGGGCGGGGTCCGGCCAGCGGGGAGGGCAGCAGGATCAGCCCGTGGCCGGTGCCGGGCAGCTCCCCACTCCACCACGTCCGTACCTCCAGCACCGGCTCCCGCCACCGGATCGCCGGGTGCAGCCCCGCGAGGAGGCCGTCCAGGCCATGGTGCGCCAGCCGTTGGCTGGCACAGGTCACCTGCTGGCGGTACGCGGGCGTCAGGTCCGGCCAGAGCGGTGCCAGGACCGCGTCGAACCAGGTGCGGACGGCCCCGCCGAACAGGCCCAACACCTCCGGGTCGGCAGCCGCGAACCGCCGCCGCAGCGGGGAGCTGGCCACGTGCGCGTACGCCTCGGTGGTCTCGACGCGGATCCGCTGTGCGGGGGTGGCCCGGATCGCCTCCAGGCCGGCCTCGACCGACTCCAGGCCGGACAGTGGGGTGACGAAATCCGGCAGTCGCCCCCGGGCGGGCAGCAGGTGTCGCAGCGTCGCGGTGGCGGCCTGTGCGTCGCCAGTGCTCTGCACCGTCGCCGCCCGCTCGGCAAGTGTCGGTGCCATCGCCGCGACCGTCGGGTCCCGCAGCCACTGACCGGCCAGCAGCGCGGTGCCGACCGGGTGCAGCCGATCGGCGAACCGCACCCGGCAGAGGTCGGCCGGCCCGAGCTGGAGACGAAGCATGAGGGACAGCCTGCCTCCCTTCGCCCAGGGCCGAAAGGGTTGATCCGTGGGCAGGCCGCCTCCAGCATGGAGCGCAGGTCTACGGGGGGTGGCCGAAGTGCGACGAATGATGGCGGCGTTAACGGGGCTCTGCCTCATTGTCATGGTTGCGGCTTGCGGTGAGCGGGGGCGGCCCGCGCCGGCCCCGCCCTCCGCGTCCAGCGAACCACTGACCGCGGGCAACCACGACCTCACCCTCAGCCACAACGGCCAGGACCGCACCTACCTGCTGCACGCACCATCCGGGTACGACCCGAGCCGGTCGCCCGCGCTGGTCATCGCCCTGCACTTCTATCCCGGAAGCGCCACCGGCGTGCAGGAGCTGGCCGGCCTGGACGCGAAAGCCGACAAGGACAACGTGCTGGTCGCGTACCCCGACGGGGTGGACGGCGGCTACAACGCGCTGGTCTGCTGCGGCAGCGCGGACGACGTCGGCTTCCTCACCGCCCTCACCGACCACCTGGTGCGGACCTGGCACGCGGACCCGAACCGGGTCTTCCTCACCGGCATCTCGAACGGCGGCGACATGAGCTTCCGGGCGGCGGTGGAGAGCACCGGCACGTTCGCCGCGATCGGGGTGGTCAGCGGTGGGTACAGCGGCAAGCTGACCACGGCCGAGAGTTACGTGCCGAAGAGCCCGGTCTCCGTGATCACCTTCATCGGCGGCCAGGACCAGTACGCTTCGACGTTCCAGACCGGCATCAAGACCTGGCAGCAGCGGCTCTCCTGCCGGCCGAGCCCGAAGGCGTCCGGGGTGCCGGGCGTGACGCACACGGTGGCGAGCTGCGCGGACGGCAGCGAGGTAAGCGTCTACACCCTGCCCGAGATGGGCCACAGTTGGCCGGGGGCGACGATCGGGGCGCTCGCCGCCTCCTCCGCGGGCCTGTCGGCCACCGACCTGATCTGGGAGTTCTTCGCCGCGCACCCCCGCGGGGCCTGACCTACAGGCGCAGCAGCATCCGGGTGTTGCCCAACGTGTTCGGCTTGACCCGCTCCAGGTCCAGGAACTCCGCGACACCCTCGTCGTACGAGCGCAGCAACTGCTCGTACACCGGTTGTGGCACCGGTGCGCCGTCGATCTCCTGAAAACCGAACGCGCCGAAGAACCGCGTCTCGAAGGTGAGCACGAAGATCCGGGCCACCCCCAGCTCCCGGGCCGCGTCGATCAGCTCCCCCACCAGCCGATGCCCGATCCGCCGGCCCCGACAGACCGGATCCACAGCGACAGTGCGGATCTCGGCCAGGTCCTCCCACATGACGTGCAGCGCGCCGCAGCCCACCACCGTCCCGTCGGAGGGGTGGACCGCCACCCGGAACTCCTGCACCTGCTCGTAGAGGGTGACTGTCGCCTTGCTCAGCAACCGCCGGTCGTTGGTGTAGGTGTCGACGAGCCGCCGGATGCCCCGCACGTCCCCGGTGCGGGCCCGCCGCACGACGATCTGACTCTCGGGTGCCGAGGACCCGGCCGACGCGCTCACTCGCCCGCCGGGACGTCCACGCACGGACCGGCCGCCCACCAGGGCTCGACCAGCTCCAACGTCTCGTCGCCGAACGGGTTGACCCCGGGGCCTGCGCCCAGCGCGTGCCCCAGGTGCACGTGCAGACACTTCACCCGGCCCGGCATCCCGCCGGCCGAGATACCGGCGATCTCCGGCACCTCGCCGATGGCCTCACGGCGGGCGAGGTAGTCCTCGTGCGCGGCACGGTAGTGAGCGGCCAACTCGGGATCCGTCGTCAGCCGGTCCGCCATGTCCTTCATCAACCCCGCCGACTCCAGCCGGCTGCACGCCGCCGTGGCCCGGGGGCAGGTCAGGTAGTAGAGCGTCGGGAACGGCGTGCCGTCGGCGAGGCGGGGAGTCGTCTCCACCACGTCCGGCAGCCCGCACGGGCAGCGGTGGGCCACCGCCCGGGTGCCCCGGGGCGTGCGGCCGAGCTGCGCGGCCACTGCGGCCAGGTCGGCCTCGGTGGCCGGCTCGCGCTGCGGCGGAGGTACGGAATCCGCCGCCGGCTTCGACGGTGGTACGACAGTCACGGTGCCCATCTCTTCCTGGTGCGCTGGTCGGTGGATCATTTACCCGGTTGCTGGCTGTCCGCCGCCCGCACGCTCGACCAGAGCGTGTCGTACCAGGTCACCGGCCCGCTCGGGGCGGCCGCTCCGGCCGACTTCCCGGCGTCCCGGGCGGCACCCTGCGCGTCGTGCAGCACCACCATCATCTTCTCGCCCGGGGCGCCCATGAAGAACCGCTCCCGGGCCTGCGTCTTGATGTACTCCTCGTCGTTCCAGTTGGCGGCCTCGGCGGCGAGCTTGGCGATCTCCGCCTCCTGTGCCGCCTGGGCCGCCTCCATCCGCTCGATGTCGGCCTGCTGGTCCAGGTAGACCCGGACCGGGTACGTGTAGGCCAACGCGAGCGCGATCAGGACCGCGAAGAGCACTGTTGCCCGACCGGTGAAGCGACGGGGGTGGGGTGCGGCGAGCCGCTTGACGGAACCACCTGCGGCGGTACGCCGAGCGGCGGCCGGACGATTCGCGGAGCGCACGCCGTCGGCGCCCCGGGACGCGCCCGGAGCCCGACCAGCGGTGCCGCGCGGCTCGGCGCGTACGCCGGCCTCACGGACCGATCCCCGCGTGGCGCGGCCACCACCCGGCCGGCCGGACTGACCCGGCCGGCGGGCGGGACGCTGACCACCCGGTGTGCGGCGCTGCTGCATCGTCACACCCCTCCCCCGAGGCTTTCCGTGCTCAGGCCGAACGGTAGCGCGGGAACGCGCCGGCGCCGGCGTAGCGCGCCGCGTCGGCCAGCTCCTCCTCGATCCGGAGCAACTGGTTGTACTTCGCGACGCGGTCCGAGCGGGCCGGAGCGCCGGTCTTGATCTGGCCGCAGCCGGTGGCCACCGCCAGGTCGGCGATGGTGGTGTCCTCGGTCTCGCCGGAGCGGTGGCTCATCATGCACTTGAAACCGGCCCGGTGGGCCAGGTCCACCGCGTCCAGGGTCTCGGTCAGCGAACCGATCTGGTTGACCTTGACCAGGACCGCGTTTGCCGACTTCTCCGCGATGCCGCGGGCGATGCGCTGCGGGTTGGTCACGAACAGGTCGTCACCGACGATCTGCACCCGGTCGCCGATCGAGGCGGTCAGCGTCTGCCAGCCACTCCAGTCGTCCTCCGCCAGCGGGTCCTCGATCGACACGATCGGGTAGTCACCGGCCAGCTTGGTGTAGTAGTTGCTCATCTCCTCGGCGGACTTCGCGGCACCCTCGAACGTGTAGGTGCCGTTGTCGAAGAACTCCGTGGCCGCCACGTCGAGCGCGAACACGATGTCGGTGCCGAGCCGGTAACCGGCCTTCTCGACCGCCTCGGCGATCAGGTCCAGGGCTGCCGCGTTGGTCGGCAGGTTCGGCGCGAAGCCACCCTCGTCGCCGAGCCCTGTCGACAGGCCCTTCTTCTTCAGCACCGACTTCAGCGCGTGGTAGACCTCCGCGCCCGAGCGCAGCGCCTCCCGGAAGGTGGGCGCGCCGATCGGCGCGACCATGAACTCCTGGATGTCGACGTTCGAGTCGGCGTGCGCGCCACCGTTGAGGATGTTCATCATCGGCACCGGCAGGAGGTGCGCGTTCGGGCCGCCCAGGTAACGGAAGAGGCTCAGCTCGGCGCTGCCGGCGGCGGCCTTCGCCACCGCCAGGGAGACCCCGAGGATGGCGTTCGCGCCCAGCTCCGACTTGCTGTCGGTGCCGTCGATGTCGAGCATCTTCTGGTCGATCAGCCGCTGCTCGCTGGCCTCGTACCCGATGATCTGGTCGACGATCTTGTCTTCGACGTTGGAGACCGCCTTCTCCACGCCCTTGCCCTGGTAGCGGTCGGCGTCACCGTCGCGCAGCTCGATCGCCTCGAAGGCGCCGGTGGAGGCGCCGGAGGGCACGGCGGCGCGGGCGACCGTGCCGTCGTCCAGGCCGACCTCGACCTCGACCGTGGGGTTGCCCCGCGAGTCGAGAATCTCCCGGGCGACGATTCCCTCGATGGTTGCCACTAAGTCGCTCCTCGTTGTTGTGATCCGGTCCGTGGGTGGGCCGCGACGGTGCGGCTGAGGCAGGTGTTGAACGCAGCGTATCGGGCCGCGCGAACGGGCACGGCGTCGCCCGCGCACCCGAGTCGCCCCGCGTTGACGGACATTCCCGGATTTCCGGGCGTCAACCGGCAACGGGTTTGCGCTGCGCGGACCAGATCCACCAGGCTGGTCGCCATGCCCGCCGCCTCGACCACTCTCCGCATGCTCGCCGTGTCGGTCATCGCGTCGCTCACGGTCACCGGCTGTCAGACATTCGAGGACGCCGGTGTCGCCATGGGTCGCTCGGAACTCGTCAACGATCTCGCCGCCCGGCTCGACCGGGCGCTGGAGTTGACCTACTCGGCCGACTACCAACTCCCGGGCGGCCAGAGCGCCGCCATCGTGCAGGCGCAGGACCCGGCCAGGTCCGCGTACACCTACCCGGGCGGGCGACTCACCGTCACCCCGGAGGCCATCACCCGGTGTACGACGACAGGCTCCCGACCCGAGTGCACGGTTCTCGCCCCGCCCACCCCGGGCAGCAAACCCACTGTGACGCTCTTCGGCGAGGCCAACCGCCAGGGCCTCGTCACCCCGCCGGTGGTGGTCGGGCTGCTGACCGCCGCCGCGCTCGACCCGCAGGCGGTCATCAGGCAGAGCGACACCACTGTCGCCGGGCACCACGCCGCCTGCGTCGAGGTGCAGAGCTCGTCCGGCGACTTCACCGCCTGCGTGACCACCGAGGGCGTGCTCGGCAGCTTCGTCGGGCCGGTCGACGGCGAGCCTGTGGACGTGGCGCTGAGCCGCTACTCCGCCACCGTCGACACTGGCGCGTTCGAGCCGCCCGCCGGCGCCGGTGTCGTGGACCGTCGCCCCGGCGGCTCGTGACCGACCGGACGGCTGGGCGCGCCGCTGCCACCTCCGCGGCACCGCCGCTGGAGGCGGCGGCGCACCGGGAGGTCGGCGAGGAGGTCCGGCTGTCCGTGGACCGACTGGCCTACTTCGGCAGCCAGCCGTGGGCGATCTCCGGCCCCGGTGTGCTGCTCGCCGGGTTCACCGCCCGTGCGCGGACCCGCACGCCGAGCCGGTGGTCGACGGCGAGGAACTGACCCAGGCTCGGTGGTTCGGCCTGGACGCGCTGCCGGCGGAACTGCCGCCCGCGTATGCCATCTCGCGCTGGCTGATCGACGCGACGGTGACCGCCCGGCGGCGCTGACCCGCGCGCTGCGCGCCGATCAAGCTCCGGGCAGCTTCAGGGATGTTGCTGCCTCGAACGCGCCGGAGGCAGCAACATCAGCGAAGTTGCGCGGATCTTGACGGGCGCGGGGTGCGCGGTGCGGGCCGGTGCGGGGGTCTAGATCGCCAGGAGGGTTCTCAGGTGGCGCGGGGGCGGGCAGTCGTGGGCGAGCATGGCGTCGTGCCAGTCGCGGACCGACACGCCGTCCGGGCGGGCAGCGGCGATCTCGGCGACCTCGCTGTAGCCGACGAAGTAGGTGGAGAGCTGGGTGGAGGTGAGCAGCGCGCGGCGCCACTTGCCGGCCGCCTCGCCCTCCTCCTGGAAGCCGCGCCCGGTCATCAGCGCCATCGCCTCGGCCTCGGACAGGTCCTCGGCGTGCACCAGTTGGTCGAGCAGCGCGTTGATGGTCATCCGCAGTTGCATCTTGAGCTGCTGCAACCGCACCGGCAGGCCACCGAAGCCGAGCCCCACCATCAGCTCCTCCGCGTACACCGCCCAGCCCTCGATGAACGGGCCGGATTCGGCCAGTGCCCGGACCCGGGTGCCGCCGACGTAGCGGCGGGCGTGCGCGAGCTGGAGGAAGTGCCCCGGCATCGCCTCGTGCACGGTCAGATTCTTGATCATGTGGTTGTTGTATTCGCGGTAGAACGACTCGACCCGGTGCGCCGGCCAGTCCGCCGGGGTGGGCGCGATGCAGTAGAAGGTGGGCACGTCCGCGGTCTCCAGCGGGCCGGGCGAGTCGCAGTAGGCCACCGCCACACCTCGCGCGAACTCCGGCATCTCCTGGATCACGCACCTGTCGTCGACGAGCGTGACCAGGTCGTGTGCGCGGACGAAGTCGGTGGCGTCGTCCAGGGTCACGCCGGCCAACTCGACGATGGTCGCGTCGTTCGGGTGCTCGGCGGCGAGCAGGTCCAGCGCCTGGCGTACCGCCGCGTCGTCGGCCCGACCACCGACCAGCTCGACGGCCGCCTCGCGGATCTCGGCGGTGACCCGCTCCAGGTTGGCCCAGGCGCGGCGCTGGATCTCGGCGGCGCCCAGCTCGGTGTCCAGGGTGTGCCAGAGGCGGGCCTCCCAGCGGCGCCGGCCCAGTCGCGGGTCACGGCCGGGGCCGGAGTCGGCGGCCAGGCCGGCCCGCAGCCAGGCGACGAACTCCTCAACCGCGGCGATCGCCGCGGTCGCCGCCGGCTCGACCCGGTCGAGTTGGCTGGGCGCCTGGGCGAGCAGCGCCGGCAGCTCGTCGCGGATCAGCGCCGCAGTGCCGGTGAACTGCCCGACCGCCGTCTCCGCGTGGATCCGCGGCATGTCCCGCAGCGTCGCGCGGGCGGTGGCGAGAGCGTCCGGTACGGCGGCGAGCCGGCCAGCGAGTTGGGTCAGCCGGACCTCCGCCGGGGCGTACGGGCGGGCGAGCAGCGGATGCAGCAGTTGGCCGGGGTTGTGGCGCAACGGATCCCACTCGTGCGACCGGATCTCGGTCAGCTCGAAGAGCTCCCGATCCACGAATGAGGTGAGCAGCGCGTGGTCGACCTGCTCGTCGACGTCGAGCGAGTCCGGATCCAGTTCGGACAGCGCGTTGGCCGCGTCGGAGAGCATCGCCCGATCGGCCGTGAGCGCGTCGGCGGAGAGATCCGGCAGCCGGTCGTCGAACCGGTGATCCCCCGCCGAGGTGGCAACCCCCGGCCGTGACTCCAGCAGAGCCTCGACAACCCGCTCAGCCAATACCCCAAACGCTTCCACCGACCCACCCTACCGACAGTGCCCGCTGACCTCGGTTGATCATGGAGTTATTGCCACCCACCTCGGCGTGTCGCGGCAATAACTCCATGATCAACGCGGGTCCGCGGGTGGGGGTGGGGCGGCGGGTGGGGGTTCGGGTTCGGGGTTGGGTTCGGCTTTGCGGATGACCTCGGCGTAGGCGAGGGTGGTGCGGCGGAGGGCTGCTTCGGGGTCGATTCCTGCCTCGCGGGCCGCCGCCACCGCGGCCAGCAGGCTGGCACCGAGTCTCGCTTCGGCGTCCACCTCGGCGTCGGCCACCGGGAGTGGGACCTCGATACCTCGGCGACCGGCGCGATCCAGGATCTGCGCGGCCAGGGCCAGCGCGGGCTGGCTCAGGGCCACACCGTCCACCACCGAACTGCGGGCCTTCTCCGCGCGCTTGATCCGCTCCCAGTTCTCGGTGATCTCCTCCAGCGTGCCCGTCTCCGCCCCGGCGAAGATGTGCGGGTTACGCCTGATCATCTTGTCGACCAGGCCACCCGCCACGTCGTCGATGGTCCACCGCTCGTCCTCGGGCAGCTCCTCGGCGAGCCGCGCGTGCAGGACCACCTGCAACAGGACGTCGCCCAACTCCTCGCGCAGCGCGTCGGTGTCGTCGGCGCTTATCGCGTCGTACGCCTCGTAGCTCTCCTCCAGCAGATAACAAGCGAGGCTGCGGTGCGTCTGGGCCCTCTTCCACGGGTCACCGCCCGGCGAGGCCAATCGGTCCATCACGGCCACCGCGTCGAGCAGCCTGGCGCCCGGTGGGTCCCACGAGCCGTACATCAGCTCCATCTCGGCCAGCCCCGGCTGCCGGGCCAGCCGCAGGCCCAACTCCCGGGCCAGCGCCTCGTCGCCGGCCGGGCCGGCCAGCCACACCACGGTGCCGTGCGTCGCCACCGCATCCAGCAGCGGCTGCGTCGCCGGACCGTCCACAACTGTCACCTCGGCGCCCGCCTGGCGCACGGCCGTGGTCATCTCGCTCTCCGCACCTGTCAACACCGGGTGCCGGCGTACGACGTCCCAGGCCGCGGAGGTCAGCAGGCCGGCCGGGAGCCGGGGTGAGGTGACCAGCAGGACGATCCGTGCCGTCATGCTCAGCTGGCCGTGCCCTCGGTGCCCGGGCCGGTGTCGGGGCCAGCGCCCGGACCGGCGTCCGGGCCAGCGCCCGGACCGGCGTCCGAGTCGGCGGTCGACGGCACGGGCTCCGGGGTGGAGATGTCGGTGACCGGGCCGTCCTCGTTGATGAACGGCAGCGAATAGAAGATCAGCGACTGACCGTTACTCACCACCGACGGCACCCCGACGGCCCGGTAACGCGGGTTGATCGACACGTCGACCCGATCCGCCTCCGCCTCCAGAGCGGTGCTGAGGGCGGTGGCGCTGCGCACGAAGCCACCGTCGCCGAACGCCTTGCGGACGTCGGCCACCGACATGCCGCGGTCGATCGCCCCGGCCTTCGCTAGGGCGTTGTAGACGGCCATCAGCGAGTCGTCACTCAGGTCGGCCGGCGGGAGCTGCTGGTTGAGCACCTGGAGCATGTCGATCCACTCGCCCCAGAGCGTGGCGTACTCGGTGCTGGCCGGCACCCGCAGGTTCTGTTCGAGTTGCTGCGGGGTGATCTCGTCGGGCACCTGCACGTTCTTCGCCGCCACGACCCGCTTGCCCAGATCCAGGCTGACCAGCAGGTCGACCACGTCCTGGCGGGTGATCTTGGAGCGCAACTGCTCCGCTGACGGCGACGCACCCGCCTGGACCGCCTGCTGCCGGACCACCTCGCCGTACTTCGCCTGCACGTCGGCGTAGATCGCGTCGACCCGGTCCAACGAATAGGTGGTGTCACCGACGTACGCGGCGACGTCCGGCGCGGACCTACCGCAGGCAGCGAGGGAAAGGACACCCAGGGCCGCGACGCTGGCGGCGGCGATCACACGGCGAGCACGCATGCCCGTCACTCTCTCATGCCCACGTCCGTGCGGTGACGGCCCCCACCGCACACCGACCTCCGCCGCACATCGCCGCGCCCCGCCCCTGCTGGCTCCCGCCTCACCCCGCCGCGACGGCGAGCGGGGCGGGAGCACCAAGCACATCGGAGAGCAACTGCGCGCACCACTGGAGCAGCGCCTGATCACGCAACGGCTCGCCACCGACCCGACGGGTGCTCGGCCGGGGCACGCTGACCTGGTCGGTCGCCTGCTTGTAGACGGCGTCCGGGTGGTAGCGCTTGAGCCGCATCTGCTTGGAATCCGGCAGGGGCAGCGGGCCGAACCGCACGTGCTTGCCCTGCATGGACACGTCGGTCAGGCCGTACCGGCGGGCCAGCAGACGGAACCGGGCCACCTCCACCAGGTTCTGCACAGGTGCCGGCGGCTCGCCGTACCGGTCGGTCATCTCGGCGATGACCTCGGTCAGCCGCTCGGAGTCGCGTGCCTCGGCCAGCTTGCGGTACATCTCCAGGCGCAGCCGTTCCACGCTCACGTAGTCGTGCGGCAGGTGCGCGTCGATCGGCAGGTCGATCTTGACATCGGGCTCCTCCTCCGACCGCTCACCCTTGAACGCGGAGACCGCCTCGCCGACCATCCGCACGTACAGGTCGAAGCCGACACCCTCGATGTGCCCGGACTGCTCGCCGCCGAGCAGGTTGCCGGCGCCCCGGATCTCCAGGTCCTTCATCGCCACGTACATGCCGGCGCCCAGCTCGGTGTGCTGCGCGATGGTCGCCAGCCGCTCGTGGGCGTGCTCGGTGAGCGGCTTCTCCGGCGGGTAGAGGAAGTACGCGTACGCCCGCTCGCGGCCCCGGCCGACCCGACCCCGGATCTGGTGCAGCTGGGCCAGGCCGAGCAGGTCGGCACGCTCCACGATCAGGGTGTTGGCGTTCGGGATGTCGATGCCCGACTCCACGATCGTGGTGCAGACCAGGACGTCGAACTCCTTCTCCCAGAAGCCGACCATGACCTTCTCCAGGGCGTCCTCACCCATCTGGCCGTGCGCCACCGCTACCCGCGCCTCGGGCACCAACTCCCGCAGCCGCCGTGCGGCCCGGTCGATCGACTCGACCCGGTTGTGCAGGTAGAAGACCTGCCCGTCGCGCAGCAACTCACGGTGGATGGACGCGGCCACCTGCCGGTCGTCCTGCGCGCCGACGAAGGTGAGCACCGGGTGCCGCTCCTCCGGCGGGGTGGCGATCGTGGACATCTCCCGGATGCCGGTGATCGCCATCTCCAGGGTCCGCGGGATCGGGGTGGCCGACATGCTCAGCACGTCGACCGACGCGCGCAGCGTCTTCAGGTGCTCCTTGTGCTCGACACCGAAGCGCTGCTCCTCGTCGACGATCACCAGACCGAGCTGCTTGAACCGGGTGGCCGTCTGCAACAGCCGATGGGTGCCGATCACGATGTCGACGGTGCCGTCGGCGACCATCTCCAGCGTGCGCTCGGTCTCCTTCGGGGTCTGGAACCTCGACAACTGCCGGATCTGCACCGGGAACTGGCTCATCCGCTCGGCGAACGTGTTGTAGTGCTGCTGCACCAGCAACGTCGTCGGCACCAGCACCGCCACCTGCTTGCCGTCCTGAACGGCCTTGAACGCCGCTCGTACCGCGATCTCGGTCTTGCCGTAGCCGACGTCGCCGCAGATCAGCCGGTCCATCGGGACGGTCTGCTCCATGTCCCGCTTGACCTCGTCGATCGCGGCGAGCTGGTCCGGCGTCTCCTGCCAGGGAAAGGCGTCCTCCAGCTCCCGCTGCCACGGGGTGTCCGGGCCGAACGAGTGGCCCTTGGACGCCTTGCGCGCGGCGTACAGCTGGATGAGCTGCGCGGCGATCTCCCGGACCGCCTTGCGGGCCCGCGCCTTGGACTTCTGCCAGTCCGAGCCGCCCATCTTGTGCAGCGTCGGCTGCTCGCCACCCACGTAGCGGGAGAGCTGGTCGAGCTGGTCCGTCGGCACGAACAGGCGGTCGCCGGGCTGGCCCCGCTTGCTGGCCGCGTACTCGATGACCAGGTATTCGCGGCTGGCGCCGTTGACGGTGCGCTGCACCAGCTCGACGTACCGGCCGATGCCGTGCTGCTCGTGCACCACGTGGTCGCCGGCCTTGAGCTCCAGCGGGTCGATGGTGTTGCGTCGCCGGCTCGGCATCTTGCGCATGTCCCGCGTCGAGGTGCCCCGACCACCTGTCACGTCGTTGCCGGTGAGCAGCACGAAGCGGGACGCCTCGTCGACGAACCCACTGGTCAGCGCGCCACAGGTCACCACCAGCTCACCCGGGACGGGCGCGGTCGGCACCTCCTCGGTCAACCGCGCGCCCAGGCCGGCGTCGCGCAGCACCTCCACCGCTCGCTGGGCCGGGCCGTGCCCCTCGAAGACCAGCGCGATCGACCAGCCCTCACCAGCCCAGCGCTTGAGGTCGTCGACCACCCGCGTGGTCTCACCGTGGTAGAGCGGAGCCGGCTGGGCGGACAGGGTCACCGCGATGGCGTCGTCCGGGGTGACGACGGCCTCTTCCGGCGCGTCCTCCCAGGGCTGCCGAGCCTCGGTGGTCTCGGTCTCCACCAGACCGAACGGGGACAGCGTCCACCACGGCTGGCCGAGCTGGCCGGCGGTGGCGCGCACCTCACCGAGGGTGCGGAAGGCAGCGGCGCCGACGTCCACCGGGGCCTGGCCGCCGACCGCGGCGGCGGCCCAACTGGCCTGCAAAAACTCCTCCGAGGTACGCACCAGGTCGTGCGCCCTCGTGCGGATCCGCTCCGGATCGCAGAGCAGCACGTGGGTGCCGGCCGGCATGGCATCCAGCAGCAGCTCCAGCGAGTCGGGGCCGACCAGCACCGGCGCCAGCGACTCCATGCCCTCCACCGGGATGCCCTCGGCCAGCTTGTCCAGGATTTCGGCCAGCTCGGGGTGCTGCTCGGCGAGCGCGGCGGCCCGGTCCCGGACCGCCGGGGTGAGCAGCAGCTCACGGCAGGGCGGTGCCCAGAGCAGCGGAACCTGCTCGATGGTCCGCTGGTCGGCGACGGCGAAGGTGCGGATCTCCTCCACCTCGTCGCCCCAGAACTCGACCCGGGACGGGTGCTCGTCGGTGGGCGGGAAGACATCCAGGATGCCGCCGCGCACCGCGAACTCGCCGCGCTTGGTGACCAGGTCGACCCGGGCGTACGCCATGTCGACCAGACGGTGGGCGACCTCCTCCAGGTCCGCCTCCTCGCCTGCGGCGAGCTGCACCGGCTCCAGGTCACCGAGCCCCTTGAGCTGCGGTTGGAGCAGCGAACGGACCGGGGCTACGACCACCCGCAGCGCCCCGGTGCCGCCGTGCGCGTCGGTCGCCTCCGGGTGCGCCAGCCGGCGCAGCACAGCCAGCCGCCGACCCACAGTGTCCGAGCGTGGGGAGAGCCGCTCGTGCGGCAGCGTCTCCCACGATGGGAAGACCACCACCTGCTCCGCCGGCAGCAGCCCACCCAACGCGGCGGCCAGGTCGTCGGCCTCGCGGGTGGTGGCGGTCACGGCGAGCACCGGCCGCCCCGCACCGTCGTTGTCCGCGGCGACCGCCGCGACGGCGAACGGGCGCAGCGCGGCGGGGGCGGTGATGTCGAGGCCGTCGACCTGGGCGGCACCGGAGCGCGCCAAGTCACGCGCGCGGGTCAGCCCCGGGTCGGCCAGGGCGGCGGAGAACAGACCGGTGAGCAAGGGAAACCTTCCAGGGGAGTGGACGCACACGACGGCGGCCCCGCGTCCAGCCGGACGAGGGGTGCACGACGACAAGCCTATCCCCGCGCACCGACACACAACCCCTTCCGCCGTGGTCCGCGTCGCGTCGCACGCCCACCCGCCCACGCGCCTCCTCCACCCAGGTCCGCGCCACACCCCCACGCCCAACGCTCCCGCGCCTCCACGCAGTTCAACACCTCAGGCGCAGCCCCCGCGTCCAGCCCCGCGCGGGGCGCACGGGGCGCCTCTCGCCCGCCCCAAGATCCGCGCAACTTCTCGGAAATTGCTGCTTCCGGGGCGCGGGAGGCAGCAGTTTCCCCGAAGTTGTGCGGATCTTGACGACGAGCGCACACGTGGCCGCCCGGGGAGCGCACACGTGGCCGCCCCGGGGCGGGGAGGGGCCGCTCGCAGTGCCGTTCCCGCGTGCCGCCTCAAGATCGTGCTCGATCCAGGATCTCAACGCCGTTGCGTTAGGTGAAACGGCTGTTCGTCAACCAGCACTGCCTCGCCGATCATGGAGTTGTGGTGGGTGACAGAACGCCCGTAAAGCCCCCAAGGTCGGCACCACAACTCCATGATCGCCAAGCCGGGCCCCACCCGCTCCCCGATCGGGCACTTCCTGTCCCGGGTTGACCTGCCGGCTAAGCGTGGATCTTGACCGGTGGGTGGTGTCTGTGGTCGGGTTTCGTGATGGGGCAGTGGCGGGCACAGTTCGACGCGCAGGTGAGCTTCGCCAACGGCGGCGGGCTGCGTACCGAGGAGTTCCGGCTGGACATTCCGGCTCCGGAGATCAGCGACGACGACCTGGCGGCGTTGTTCGTCCGGCACCTCGGGCTGCTGATGGTCGCCGAGGTCCGGATCAGCGCGAAGACGATCATCGAAGAGCCACACAAGGGTGGCCGGGGCGTCGCCGTCGAGGAGTCCGGCTCCGATCGCCGGCTTGTCGAGCTGAGCCATGTGATCAGCGATGGGATGATCACGCTGCCTGGCTGGCCGGCACCGCGCATCAGTGACTGGCTGACCTTCGCGGCGTCCCGGGCGAACTACGCGCCGGGCACCGAGTTCCACGTGGCCCGGATCGACATGATCGCCAACACGGGCACGTACCTGGACACCCCCGCCCACCGCTGGGCCGGCGGCGACGACCTGACCGGGGTGCCGCTGGACCGGCTCGCCGACCTACCGGGCGTGGTGGTCCGAGTGCCGGCCGGGACGCGGGCCGTGGACCGGCTGCTGCTGGCCCCGTACGAGGTGGCGGGATGCGCGGTGCTGCTGCACACGGGGTGGGACGTGCACTTCGGCACCGAACGGTACGGCGCGCCGGAGGCGCCCTACCTGACCGGGGACGCCGCCCAGGCGCTGGCCGACGCTGGTGCCGCACTTGTCGGCATCGACTCGATCAACATCGACGACATGAGCCGGGCGGCCGGCGGCGTACGCCCCGCGCACAGCACCCTGCTCGCCGCCGGCATCCCGATCGTGGAGCACCTGACCGGCCTGGACGCGCTCCCGCCGAGCGGGTTCCGGTTCACGGCGGCCCCACCGAGAGTGGCCGGCATGGGCACCTTCCCGGTCCGCGCCTTCGCCCTCCTAACCCCCTGAACCCCCGAAAACCCCAAGCCCCAAGCCCCAAGCCCCAAGCCCCAAGCCCCAAGCCCCAAGCGATCTTGCACTTTCTGTCCCGACACACGTGGCATATGCGCCCAGGTCGGCGACAGAAAGTGCAAGATCGCGGAGGTTGTGTCGGAGCAGACGGACCGAGCGTGAGGTACGCCCCCGCGGGCGCGTGGCTGGGTCGACTGGTCAGGATCCGGCCTGGAGGTGGCGCAGCACCGCGATGACCCTGCGGTGGTCGCTCTCGGACGGGGGCAGGCCGAGCTTGGCGAAGATGCTGGTGATGTGTTTCTCCACAGCCCCCACACTGAGGAACAGCGCCGCGGCGATCGCCACGTTCGACCGCCCCTGGGCCATCAGGGCCAGGACGGTCCGTTCCCGCTCGGAGAGGCGGCCCAACTCCTCGCCACCGCGGGCCGCACCGAGCAGTTGGGTCACCACCTCCGGGTCGAGCACCGTCGCCCCGGCGGCGACCCGGGTGAGCGCGTCGACGAACTCGCCGACCTCGGCCACCCGGTCCTTGAGCAGGTAACCGACGCCCCCGGCACCGCCGGCGAGCAGCTGCGCCGCGTACCGGGTCTCCACGTACTGGGAGAAGAGCAGCACCGGTGTGCCGGGATGGACCGCGCGGACGGCGAGCGCCGCCCGCAGCCCCTCGTCGGTGTACGTGGGCGGCATCCGGATGTCGATCACCGCGATGTCCGGGTGGTGCTCGTCGACGGCGGCCCGCAGCGCCTCCGGATCCGCCACGGCGGCGAGCACCCGGTGCCCCCGGTCGGTGAGCAGGTAGGTGAGCCCGTCGCGCAGGATCCCGGAGTCCTCGGCGAGGACCACTCGCAGCCCGGTCATGGGCGTACCGGGAGGTCCACTGTGACGAGCGTCGGCCCGCCGGGTGGGCTGTCTATGCGCATGGTGCCGTCCACGGTACGGGCCCGGTCACGCAGCCCGGCCAGCCCGCCGCCGGGCAGGGCGTGGGCCGTCGAGCCGATGCTGGCTCCGCCGCCACCGTCGTCGGAGACCCGCACCCGCAGCAGGCCGCCCTCCTGGCGTACCTCGACCGCCGCCCGCCGGGCGGTGGAGTGTTTGGCGACGTTGGTGAGCAACTCGGCGACGCAGTAGTAGACGATCGTCTCCACCGCCGGCGAGGGCCGCTCGCGCAACGCGACCCGCAACTCCACAGGTACGGCGCCCCGGGCCGCCAGGGTGGCCAGCGCCGCCTCCAGCCCGTTGTCGAGCATCGGCGGGTGAATGCCCCGGGCCAGGTCCCGAAGGTCGGTGATAGCGGTCTTCGCGTCCCGGTGCGCGGTCTCCACGAGTGCCCTGGCTTCCGGCCCGGCGCCGTCGGCGAGCTTCTCCTTGACCATGCCCAACTTCATCGCCAGCGCGACGAGTTGCGCCTGGGTGCCGTCGTGCAGGTCGCGTTCGATGCGGCGCAACAGCGCGGCGGCGTCGTCGACGGCCAGGGCGCGGGTCCGTTCGAGGGTGTCGACCCGCTCGTCGAGGCCGCTCGGGCCGAGCAGGCCGCGGATCAGCAGCTCGTCGGAGAACAGTACGGCGCGCAGCAGCCAGGGACCGGCGAGAAGCATCCCGGCACCGATCCCGGCCAGCAGGAACGATCGGGGCCAGGTGTCGAAGAAGAAGTCCCCGAGTTGCAGGGCGGCGCGGTGCGGCCGGCCCGTGCTGTCGGTGTTGACCGGCTGGACGAACTTCCACCAGAGCGGGTGGCTGACCAGGAACACCGGGTAGCAGAGGAAGACCGCGACCACCGCCGCCGCGAGCACTGTCACCGGCAGCTTGACGATCAGATAGGCCATCGCCCGCCACCCCGTGGCATCGCCCAGGCCGGTGCGGACGTACCCCACCGGGCCGGGCCGTCGGCGGACCGGGCGTGGCGCGTCGACCCGCAGCCCGAGCGCCGCCCGGGCGAGAGCGCGGTGCAGCCGGCCCCAACCGCGGGCGCCGAGGACGCCGGAGGACAGCAGGGGCAGGCCGAGCAGCGTCAGCGAGAGCAGGCCGCCGACCACGACAGTGAGAGCGGCGTACGCGAAGCCGACGACCGCCAGCGGCACTGCGACAAGCACGTACCCGACCTGGTGGCGGAGTTGCCGCAGACGCGTCATCTGATCCTCCCGACCTGCCGGACGACACCACGGCGGACGAGACCGTGCCGGTCAACACGACGCCGGACGCCATCGTGCCGGCTGATGTCGCGCCGACTCGTACCGGATCAGCATGCCGGGGCACGAGTCACCCGCCCAGCCGGTCAACCCGTCGTGATCTGTCGGGTTAACCCCACCCGACCGGCGGGAGATCCGCATTCACCCACGCGCCGCGGTTCGACAGGGTCGACGGGGACAGACGTCGTAGCGTCGAGGGGAGCAGGGTCATGAAGCGTTCACTGTGGGCGGTGGTGGTGTCGGTCGGCTCGTTGGTCGCCACACTCGCCGTCGTGCCCATGCCGGCTCGTGCCGGCCAACCAGGTGCGGAACGCCAGGCGATGGTGGCCGCGCTCGACCAACTGGTCGCGGACGGTTTTCCCGGTGCGGTGGCGTACGGCCGGGTGGACGGCCGACGGTGGCAGGTGGCGGCGGGGATGGCCGACCGGGCCACCGGGGCGCGGGCGCGGCCGGACGACCGGTTCCGGATCGCCAGCAACACCAAGGCGTTCGTGTCGACGGTGCTGCTACAGCTGGTGGGCGAGGGTCGGTTGACCCTCGACGATCCGATCGAGCGGTGGCTGCCCGGGGTCGTCCGGGGCAACGGCAACGACGGTTCGAGGATCACCGTCCGGCAGTTGCTCAACCACACGAGCGGCGTCTGGGACCCGACCGGCGAACGGGGCTTCTGGGCGCCGTACCTCGACGACCACGACTGGGACCGGGTCATCGCACCCCGCACGGTGATCGCCCTGGCGGTGGCTCACCGGCCGGACTTCGCCCCGGGCACCTCGTGGGGCTACTCGAACACGAACTACCTGCTGGCCGGTCTGATCATCGAGGCGGTCACCGGCCGGGACGCGGCAATCGAGGTGCGGCGGCGGATCATCGGCCCGCTGGGTCTGCGGCACACCTCGTTCCCGGTCACCGACCCGGAGATCCACGGCCGGCACCTGCACGGCTATGACCTGGCCGGGCGAGACGTGACAACGTTCAGCCCGTCCTACGACTGGACCGCCGGGGCGATGATCTCGACGGCGGCGGACCTGGCGCGGTTCCACCGGGCGCTGTTCGGCGGGCGACTGCTCGCGCCGGCACAGCAGCGCGCGCTGGAGACGCTGGTGCCCACCGACGACGGGCCGGACGGGTACGGGCTGGGCGTGCAACGGATGACGGTCCCCTGCGCCGCGGGCCCGACGTCGGTGTGGACGACCGACGGCGGTGGGCCGGGCTTCACCAGCCTCGCGGCGACCAGCCTGGACAACTCCCGGCAGTTCGTCCTCGCCGGCAACGTCTACGACATCGACGCAGACGTTCGGGGCCTGCCGCCGGTGCCGGCGAGCGCTGGCGCCCTGGCCGCGCTGCGGTCGGTCCTCTGCGCGACCGACTGACACCTGCGGATGCCGGTGCACGCACCTCCCCAGGGGTGCGTGCACCGCGCGCAGGTGCCGTCAGTAACGCACCAAGACCCGGGTGGTCGGATACTCCACCGGCTCCGGTCCGAACTCCTCGCGCAGCCGGCGCAGCCCCAACTCGTACACGTGGGGGAAGATCGCCGGTAGGCCGGCGGACGGTGAGACGACCGCGACCCGGTCGCCCGGACGCGGCTTGGGCGGGTAGCGCAGCGGCACCATGATCAGAAGCTGATCGACCAGCCAAGCGGTTTTCGCCAGATAGACGGCGAACCGCCCGGGCCAGCGCGAGCCTGGTTCGGAGCCGCCGGGTCGCCGCCGGGCCCGCCCCGGCCCCGGATCAGCCACGGGCGGCCCCGGATCGGCCCGGCACGGTGGTTGAGATCACGCCCGAAAACACCACCCCAGGGGCAGTGGATCACCCGGGGGTCTCCAGACATACGGTGGGCGCGGATACCATCCAGTGAGTCGGACAGCGCTGTCCTTCGCATCCACGTGAGGGAGCGCACCGTGACTGACCAGCACGACCACGACGGCCCCGACGCCGCGCTGCGTGCCGACATCCGCCGACTCGGCACCCTGCTCGGTCAGACCCTGGCCCGCCAGGAGGGTCGCCCGCTGCTCGACCTCGTCGAGGAGATCCGCGCCCAGGTCCGCACCGACGCCCCGGCGGCCGCCCAGCGCCTCGGCGGGCTCGACGTGACCACCGGCACCAAGCTGGCCCGCGCCTTCTCCACCTACTTCCACCTGGCCAACATCACCGAGCAGGTGCACCGCGCCCGGGATCTGCGCCGCCGTCGCGCGGTGCAGGGCGGCTGGCTGGACCAGGCGGCCAAGATGATCGCCGAGCGTGGGGTGCCGGCCGAGGAGATCGCCAACGCGGCACGCCGGCTGGCGGTCCGCCCGGTCTTCACCGCCCACCCGACCGAGGCGGCCCGCCGCTCGATCCTGTCCAAGCTGCGGGCGATCGCCGACGAGTTGGACACCGAGACCGCCAACGCGATCCTCTACGGCGCCAGCGACGAGGGCCCGGCCAACCGCCGCCTGGCCGAGTTGCTGGACCTGATGTGGCAGACCGACGAGCTGCGCCTCGACCGGCCGGACCCGACCGACGAGGCCCGCAACGCCATCTACTACCTGCGCGACCTCTACGCCGAGGCCGCCCCGCAGGTGCTCGACGATCTTGCCGACACGCTGCGTACCCTCGGCGTGGAGACCTCGCCCACGGCCCGGCCGCTGAGCTTCGGCACCTGGATCGGCGGCGACCGCGACGGCAACCCGTTCGTCACCCCGGCGGTCACTCGCGAGGTGCTGACCATCCAGCACGAGCACGGCATCGCGGCCACCGAGAAGGCGATGGACCACCTGATCAACGAGGTTTCGGTCTCCCGTCGACTGCGCGGCGTGTCGCTGGACCTCTCCGCCAGCCTCGCCGCCGACCTGGACGCCCTGCCCGAGGTGGCGACGCGGTTCCGGCGGGTCAACGCCGAGGAGCCGTACCGGCTCAAGGCGCGTTGCGTGAAGGCGAAGCTCGCCAACACCCGGCAACGCCTGCGCCAGGGCACCGCGCACGTGCCGGGCCGGGACTACCGGGGCTCCGCCGAGCTGATCGCCGACCTGGACCTGCTGCGCGCCTCGCTGGCCCGCAACTCCGGGCAGCTCACCGCCGTCGGCCGGTTGGCCTCGACCATCCGTACCGTCTCCGCGTTCGGCCTGCACCTGGCCACAATGGACGTCCGGGAGCACGCCGAGGCGCACCACGCGGTGCTCGCCCAGCTCTACGAGGCCGTCGGCGAGGTCTCCGACTATCCGGCGCTGAGCCGACTGGATCGCACCAAGCTACTCGCCGACGAGCTGACCGGGCGGCGACCGCTGTCCACCCTCGACACTCCGCTCTCCGAGCCCGCCCGCAAGACGTTCGACGTGTTCGGCACCATCCGGGAGGCACAGGACCGGTTCGGCACCGAGGTCATCGAGTCGTACATCATCTCGATGACCATGGGCATCGACGACGTGCTGGCCGCGGTGGTGCTGGCCCGCGAGGCCGGCCTGGTGGACGTGCACAGCGGGCGCGCCCGGATCGGGTTCGTGCCGCTGCTGGAGACCCCGGCCGAGCTCAACGCCGGCGGCGAACTCCTCGACGACCTGCTGTCGCTGCCCGCGTACCGGGCGCTGGTGCGGGCTCGCGGCGACGTGCAGGAAGTCATGCTCGGCTACTCCGACTCCAACAAGGAAGCCGGCATCACCACCAGCCAGTGGTCGATCCACCGGGCGCAGCGCGCGCTGCGCGACGTGGCCGCCCGACACGGTGTGCACCTGCGGCTGTTCCATGGCCGGGGCGGCACTGTCGGGCGCGGCGGCGGGCCGACGCACGAGGCGATCCTGGCCCAGCCGTACGGCACGCTGGACGGCGCGATCAAGGTGACCGAGCAGGGTGAGGTGATCTCCGACAAGTACACCCTGCCGTCCCTGGCCCGGGAAAATCTGGAGCTCACCCTCGCCGCGGTGCTCCAGGCCACCCTGCTGCACACCGCGCCCCGACAGCCGGCCGAGATGCTGGAACGCTGGGACGCGACGATGGACAAGGTTTCCGAATCGGCGTTCCGGCGCTACCGATCGCTCGTCGAGGACCCGGACCTGCCGGCGTACTTCTGGGCGTCCACCCCCACCGAGCTGCTCGGCGCGCTCAATATCGGCTCCCGGCCGGCGAAGCGTCCGAACACCGGCGCGGGGCTGTCCGGCCTGCGGGCCATTCCGTGGGTGTTCGGCTGGACGCAGACCCGGCAGATCGTGCCGGGCTGGTTCGGCGTCGGCTCCGGGCTGGCCGCCGCCCGCGAGGCCGGTCTGGCGGACGTGCTCGCCGAGATGCACCGCAACTGGCACTTCTTCCGCACGTTCCTGTCGAACGTCGAGATGATGGTGACCAAGACCGACCTGAGCATCGCCCGCCGGTACGTCGAGACCCTGGTCCCGAAGAAGCTGCACCCGATCTTCGAACAGATCGAGCAGGAGTACGAGCTGACCAAGCGGGAGGTGCTGGCGGTGACCGCCTCACCCGCCCTGCTGGAAAACTCGCCGGTGCTCCAGCGCACCCTCGCCGTCCGTGACACCTACCTGGAGCCGCTGCACCATCTCCAGGTGGCGCTGCTGCGGCAGTACCGGGAGTCCGGTGCCGCCGGGCGGGCGATCGCCACCGCTCCGGGCGGCCGACGCGCACCAAGTGACGGCACCGCCCTGGAACGCGCGCTGCTCACCACTGTCAACGGCATCGCCGCCGGCATGCGCAACACCGGCTGACCAGGCCGAACGCGGAACGGGCCCCGGTCGGTGCGACCGGGGCCCGTTTGCGTGGGTCTGAACGACGGTCAGAAGTCGCCGCCGCCGAAATCCCCACCCCCGAAGTCCCCGCCCCCGAAGTCCCCACCGGCGTAGTCACCGCCGGCGTAGTCACCGCCGTAGTCACCGCCCTGGTCACCGCCGCCGTAGTCACCGCCCTGGTCACCGCCGAAGTCGCCGCCCTGGTCGACGCCGTCGCCGAAGCCCTCCTGGTAGCCGGCGTCGTAGCCGTACCCGGGGTCGGCGAAGGCGGGCGAGAACAGCGCGTCGGCGATCAGGATGCCGCCGAGCACACCGGCGCCGGCGCCCAGCGCGGTCTTCCACCACGGCGTCGAATACCAACCGGCCGGCACCGGTCGACCCTGATACCGCCCACCGGGGTAGTAGTAGGGGGTTTCCCGGCCGGGTTGCGGGCCGGCCCGGAAGGTCTGCCCCTGCACGTCGACCTCGCGCTCCTTGGTGAGCTGCCCCACGCCGCGCGCGGCGGCAAGCGTCGGCACCTCCGGACCCGGATCGATGCCCAGCGCGGTACGCGCCGCCCGGATGTACGCCAGCCCCTCCAGCGCGGTCTCCCGCGCCAGCCCGAACTGGTGCGGCGTACGCGCCTGCTCCAACTGCGAGCCGGCCGCGTTGTACCGCTCACCGGCATCGGCCAGCGCCTGGCGTACCGCCGGGTCGTCGCCGTGCAGGTTCAGCAACTGGCCGCCGAGGCGCTCGTACCACCGTTGCGCCTCCGCGCGGGCATCGCCGAGCGCGGTGCGCTGCCGGGCGTTGGCCTGGGCGCGGACGAGCGCCGCGGCACCCAGCCCGCCGACCACCACCACGGCGAGGCACAACACAAGTTCCATGCCATCGAACGTACCCCCGGCTGTCTCGTCGTACCCGTCTGGCAAGCTCCGGTGATGGACGTCTCGACCCTGCTCGTGGTGATCGTGTGCCTCGGTGCCGGCGGGGCGGTGGGCTGGCTCGCGGCGCGGTCCCGCTCGGCGGCCGACATCGCCCGCCTCGACGCCACACTGGCCGCCACCCGGGAGGGTGAGGGTCGGCTGGAGCAGTCGATGCGGGCGCTGAGCTACGAGGCCACCGCACAGTCCCAGGAGGCGGTGGCCCGGGCGGTCGCGCCGCTGCACGACACCCTGCGCCGCTACGAGCTGCGGGTGGCCGAGCTGGAGCACGACCGGGTCGACGCGTACGCCGAGCTGCGCGAGCAGGTCCGTTCGATGACCGCCGTCTCCGGCGAGCTGCGCACCGAGACCAAGCAACTGGTGGCGGCGTTGCGCGCGCCGCAGGTGCGAGGCCGTTGGGGCGAGCACCAGCTACGCCGGATCGTCGAGGCGGCCGGCATGTTGGAGCACTGCGACTTCTCCGAACAGGTCACCGCCGCCACCGACCAGCAGGTCGTCCGACCGGATCTGGTGGTCCGGCTGCACGGCGGCCGATCGGTCGTGGTGGACGCCAAGGCGCCGTTCGACGCGTACCTGACGGCCATGGAGGCCCGCGACGAGCGCGGCCGGGACACCCACCTCGACGCGCACGCCCGCCACCTGCGGGGGCACGTCGACGCGCTGGCCGCCAAGTCCTACTGGTCGGCGTTCGACAACTCACCCGAGTTCGTGGTGCTGTTCATTCCGGCCGACACGTTCCTCGACGTCGCGCTCCAGCGTGACCCGACGCTGCTGGAGCACGCGTTCACCCGCAACGTGGTGCTGGCCACGCCGGCCACGCTTGTCGCACTGCTCCGGACCGTCGCGTACTCCTGGCGGCAGGAGGCGCTGGCCCGCAACGCGCTCGCGGTGCACACCCTCGCGCGGGAGCTGTACGGTCGGCTCTCCACGCTCGGCGACCACGTGGGCAAGCTCGGGTCGTCGCTGGCCGGGGCGGTGACCGCGTACAACCGGGCGGTCGGGTCGTTGGAGGCCCGGGTGCTGGTCAGCGCGCGCAAGCTCGCCGAGTTGGGCGTCTCGGACGACGAGTTGGCCACGCCCGCGCAGGTCGAGTTGACGCCCCGGCAGCCGCAGGCGCCCGAGCTGGCCGATCCGGCCGACGACGAGGTCACGACCCGTTAGGGCCGGTGTTCAGGACCGGTTGGCGTTCGACACCACGAATGGGGTGCCCTGCTGGCAGGTGCTCATCATGCCGGGTTCGGCCCGGCCGGTGACCTCCACCCGCGCACCCGGGGTCAGCACGTCCCGTGGCCCCCCGAGGAGCAGGTAGCCGTCGAGCAGTACGCAGTTGGGCTCCACCCCGCCCTGCACCACCCCGGACAGGGTGGTGGCCCGGACCCCCGGGGGCGTGCTCGGACCGCCCGGCTTCGGGCGCGAGGGCAAGCCGGTCGGCGCGGGGTCGACGATCGACGGCGTGCCGGTCGGCGCGGGGTCGACGGTCGAGGGCATGCCGGTCGGGTCGGGCGTGGGCTGGCTGGTCACCGGCGGCGTTCCGGTCGGCATCGGCGGGGGGTTGCCGCGTCCGGCGCCCTGGCTGCCGCAGGCGCTCAGCGCCACGCAGACGGTCAGCGCGGGGACGACGAGCCGAAAGGTCCTCATGCCGAATCTGACGTACGCCGGGCCGGGTTCGTTCCCGTGTTCAGCCGCGCGCCGCCGCGGCCTTCATGTCCCGCTTCAGCTCCTGCGGGAGCGAGAACGTGAGCCGCTCGTTGGCGGTGGTGATCTCCTCGACGTCGGCGAAGCCCCGCTCCGCGAGGTAGGCCAGCACCTCCTGGACCAGGTCGTCCGGGACGCTCGCGCCGGAGGTCAGGCCCACCGTGTTGGCCCCCTCCAGCCAGGCGTCGTCGATCTCGTGGGCGAAGTCGACAAGGTGGCCGGCGCGGGCACCCGCGTCCAGGGCGACCTCGACCAGACGGACCGAGTTGGAGGAGTTCGTCGAGCCCACCACGATCACCACGTCGCAGTCGGCGGCGATCTCCTTGACCACGTGCTGCCGGTTGGAGGTGGCGTAGCAGATGTCGTCGCTGGGCGGGGACTGTAGCAGCGGCAGGCGCTGCTTGAGCCGGGCCACAGTCTCCAGCGTCTCGTCGACGGAGAGCGTGGTCTGGGAGAGCCAGACGACCTTCTCCGGATCGCGGACAGTGATCTTGTCGGCGCCGTCCGGGCCATCGACGAGTTGGATGTGCGCGGGGGCCTCACCGGCGGTGCCGATGACCTCTTCGTGCCCCTCGTGACCGATGAGCAGGATGTCGTAGTCCTCGGCGGCGAACCGCTTCGCCTCGTGGTGCACCTTGGTGACAAGCGGGCAGGTCGCGTCGATCGCCTTCAACGAGCGCGCCTTGGCCTGCTCGTAGACCTCGGGGGCGACGCCGTGCGCGGAGAAGATGACGGTGGCTCCCTCCGGCACCTCCTCGTTCTCCTCCACGAAGATCGCGCCCTGCGCCTCCAGGGTCTGCACGACGTGCTTGTTGTGCACGATCTGCTTGCGCACGTAGATCGGGGCACCGTAGAGCTTCAGTGCCTCCTCGACGGTCTGCACCGCGCGGTCGACGCCGGCGCAGTAGCCGCGGGGCTTCGCCAGGAGCACGCGCTTGCCGGTCCGGGGAGTCGCCTCAGCCTCAGTCACCCCCACATCGTACGTGCCGACCCCCTCCAGACCTGTTGATCATGAGGTTATTGCTGCGACACGCCGACACCAGGGGCAATAACCTCATGATCAACGGGACAGGCGGTGGGGGTCCGTAGGGTGGGCGGGTGAGTGAGGGGCGGGTGGGCGGGTGAGCGAGGGGGCGGGGGCGCGGAGCAGCGCGGAGGAGCCTTGGCCGGTGCGGGTGGTCAGCCAGAAGGTGGGGGCGTGGATCGCCAAGCTCGGCTGGGTGTGGGTGGACGGGCAGGTGGCGCAGATCAGCCGCCGACCCGGGGCCAGCACTGTCTTCCTCACCCTGCGTGACCCGTCGGCCGACCTGAGCCTGACCGTCACCACCAACCGGGACGTGCTGGACGCCGGGGCACCGGAGCTGCGCGAGGGCGCCCGGGTGGTGCTGCACGCCAAGCCGGAGTTCTACGCCGCCCGGGGCACCCTGAGCCTGCGCGCCGACGAGATCCGCCAGGTGGGGCTCGGTGAGCTGCTGGCCCGACTGGAGAAACTCAAGAAGCTGCTCGCCGCCGAAGGGCTCTTCGACCGCGCCCGCAAACGCCGACTGCCGTTCCTGCCCGGCCGGATCGGGCTCATCACCGGCCGCGCGTCGGCCGCGGAGCGGGACGTGCTGACAAACGCCCGGCGACGCTGGCCGGCGGTGGAGTTCCGCACGGTGAACGTGGCAATGCAGGGCCCGTCCGCGGTGCCGCAGATCGTCGACGCGCTCAAGGTCCTGGACGCCGACCCGAGCATCGACGTGATCATCATCGCTCGGGGCGGCGGCGGCATCGAGGATCTGCTGCCCTTCTCCGACGAGGCGCTCTGCCGCGCGGTGTTCGGTTGCCGTACCCCGGTGGTCAGCGCGATCGGCCACGAGACCGACGCGCCGCTGATCGACTACGTCGCCGACGTCCGCGCCTCCACCCCGACCGACGCGGCCAAGCGGGTCGTCCCCGACCTCACCGAGGAGGTACGCCTCATCGGCCAGGCCCGGCACCGCCTGGAACGGGCGGTGCGCAACCTGGTGGACCGGGAGACGCACCGACTCGACGGGTTGCGTTCCCGGCCGGTGTTGGCCCGACCGCAGGTGATGGTGGAGCATCGCGCGACCGACCTCACCGCGTTGCGCCAGCGGGCCGGCCGCTGCCTGGAACACCGGCTCGCGGCCGCCGACGACGACCTGCGCCACACCCTCGCCCGGCTGCGTGCGCTCTCCCCCGCCGCCACCCTCGACCGGGGGTACGCGATCGTGCAGCGTGCGGACGGCCACGTCGTCCGCGCGGCGTCCGACGTCGGCAAGGGCGACCCGTTGCGGGTACGACTGGCCGACGGCGAACTGGCCGCCACTGTCGACGGCTGAGTGGCGACGCGGTGACCCGGCGGGCGATGTGCTGAGATGGGTGCGATGACTGACGACACGAAGGCCGGGCCGGACGAGCGGCTCAGTTACGAGCAGGCCCGCGCCGAGCTGGCCTCGGTGGTCGAGCGACTGGAGGCCGGCGGCACATCCCTGGAGGAGTCGCTGGCGCTCTGGGAGCGCGGCGAGGCGCTGGCGGTGATCTGTCAACGCTGGCTCGACGGCGCGCGGGCACGGATCGACGCCGCCCGGCAGGAGCCCGCTTCCTGACCGACCGCCGGTGGGGCGGCCGGAGCCGCCCCACGCGCGTACGTCAGTTGAACAGGCTGTACAGCTCGGCTGGCGCCTCGACGACCTGGTCCGCCGGCGGCTTCTGGGCGGCGGTGGCGGCACCGTAGTCGGAGTACGTCATCTTGATCTCCTGGGCGGCGGTCTGCCCGGCTGCCGGCAACTGCAACGCCAGCTCACTGAGGCGGCCCTGCGCGTCGACCTTCGCGGTGAAGGGAACGGTCTTCGCCTGGGTGCCCAACGCGGCGATCGTGGCGGCGTTCAACGAGCCCGCCTCGGCGGCCTTGGTGACGTCGATGGTGCCCGCGTACGCGCCGGTGCCGGTGCTGCGGACCTCGGTGATGCCCTGGGTCAGCACCGCGCTGCCGGCCGGGTCGACCTTGTCGAAGTCGAAGCCGAGACTGCGGTTGCCCTTGATCCGGGCCTGGTCCAGGTGCTGGTACTTGCCCAGGTTGAGCTGCTTGATGGCGGGCAGGCTGTCGGCGGTGGGGCCGGTCAACTCCAGCTTCACCCAGCTGTCCGGCTTGTAGTGGATCACGTCGAGCTTCATGGCGAGGTCGGACGAGGGGCCGCCGATGGCGAACTTCATCGACGCGCTCTGGCTCGGCTGGTGCACCTGACCCTCGGCCGTCGAGCCGGCGCCAGCGAGAGTGAACCGGAAGTTGCCGCTGCTGATCTCCTTGGTGGAGTCGAGCAGGGCCTGCTTGGCGTCGCCCGCCGCCGGAGCGCCGGACGCGCTCGCCGTGCCGGACGCGGTCACCGTCGGGGTGGCGGTCGATCCGGCGGTGCCGGTCGAACCGTCGCCGCAGGCGGCCAGCGCGGGCGTGATCAGGGCAGCGGCTAGCAGGCCGGCGCCGAGTCGTCGGACAGTCATACGTGTCTCCCAAGAGGGTCACCCGACGGCCTGGACGGCGCCGGAAACCGGGCGACGCGGCAGCACCGTCGGCCGCGCCGCGCGATCCGGGCCGAGCAGCGCGCCCGGATCACTCCCTCTCTGTTCCCTGTTGACGGGTCGGACAATCACCCTTCTGTCCGATTGCCCTCTCCGGCCGCCATCGGGGGCCGGCGTTCCCGGTCGTCGCGGCCCAGGACGGGCCGGTCAGCGCAGCGATCCGGCCAGCTCGCGGAGTTCGTTGTCCCGGGCGTCGCCGATGACGATCACCGTGCGGGTCGGCTCCAGCAGGACCAACGCCTGCTGGTTGCCCCGGGCCGTGTAGAGCTGCCAGGTCCGCCCGGCCAGCTCGGTCGGACCCCGGGGCTGACCCTGGTCGGTCAGCTCGGCGGGGAGCAGCCGCTCCGCCGGCACACTGCTCTGCAACAGTTGGAGGCCCCGCCCCTCCGGTGTGAGATAGCCGATACGCAGGTTCGCGCCGCCGTCGACGCTCTGGTAGCGGGCGCTGACCGTCGACCATTCGGAGCTGAGCCCCTCCGGCTGGCTCACCGGAAACACGTTCGCCGACCGGGCCTGCTCGATGGCCGGGGCCGGATCGACTGTCGTGGCCTGGTCACCACCGAGGAAGCCCCGGTAGAACGCCAGCAGCAGCGCGATCGGGACGAGCAGCACCAGCAACGAGATCGCCATGTCCTTCGGCGACCGTTCGGATTTGGCGGGCCGCACTCCCGGCGGTGGCGTCGGCTCATCGCCGGCGGGGTCACCACCGGGGCCGGCTGGGACGTCGGCCGGCGGCTGACCGTCGGGCGGCGTGCGGTCGGCGGGTACGCGGTCGGCTGGCTGTGCGGGCTCCACCCCTCCATCTTCGCAGCCGCCCGACCGGCGGTATCCAGGCCATCACCGCCCCGCGCCAACCCCGGGTCGGCCATCGTGTGAGGATCAGCGACAGAGCCGGCAGTGGGGACCGCCCCGCCGCCGGTCGTCCCCGCACCGTCGCGAGGAGGAGCAGCCGTCATGACCAACACCAGGACGCGGATCCCACAGGATCTCGACCGAAACCTCGCCCTCGACCTGGTCCGGGTCACCGAGGCCGCCGCGATGGCCGCCGGCCGGTGGGTGGGCCGGGGCGACAAGGAGGGCGGCGACGGAGCCGCCGTCGACGCCATGCGCAAGCTGATCAACTCGATCCAGATGCGCGGCGTGGTGGTGATCGGCGAGGGCGAGAAGGACAACGCCCCGATGCTCTTCAACGGCGAACACGTCGGCGACGGCACCGGCCCCGAGGTGGACGTCGCCGTCGACCCGGTCGACGGCACCACCCTGATGAGCAAGGGCATGCCGAACGCCGTCGCCGTGCTCGCCGTCTCCGAGCGGGGTGCGATGTTCGACCCCAGCGCCGTCTTCTACATGGAGAAGCTCGCCGTCGGTCCGGCGTACGCCGATGTGATCGACATCAACGCCGGGGTGGCCGAAAATCTGCGCCGGATCGCGAAGGTCAAGGGCACCGACGTGTCCGAGGTGACGGTCTGCGTGCTGGACCGCAGCCGCCACGACGACCTGGTCACCCAGATCCGCCGCACCGGGGCGGGCATCCGGTTCATCTCCGACGGCGACATCGCGGGGACCATCGCGGCCGCCCGGGGCGAGTCCGAGGTCGACGTGCTGATGGGCATCGGCGGCACCCCGGAGGGCATCATCTCCGCCTGCGCCCTGAAGTGCATGGGCGGTGCGATGCAGGCCAAGCTGTGGCCCCGCGACGAGCAGGAGCGGGAGAAGGCGCTCGCCGCCGGGCACGACCTGGACCGGGTGCTGGGCACCGACGACCTGGTCACCGGTGACAACTGCTTCTTCGTGGCGACCGGGGTCACCTCCGGAGATCTGCTGCGCGGGGTGCGGTACCGGGCCGGCGGCGCGTACACCCAGTCGATAGTGATGCGGTCGAAGAGCGGCACGATCCGGGTGATCGACTCGTACCACCGGCTGGAGAAGCTGGCGCTCTACTCCGCCGTCGACTTCGACGGTCGGCCCCTGGCCGAACAGGAGTGACCACCGCCGGCGCCGCGACACCGCAGGCTATCTCCGCGACCCGCCGGATCACCGGCGTCACGCTGGCGTCGGTCTCCGGGGTCACGGTGGCGGTGCAGTCCCGGATCAACGGCGAGTTGGGGGTACGCCTGGCCGACGGCTTCGCCGCCGCGGTCGTCTCGTTCGGCATCGGCCTGCTGGTGCTCCTGGTGCTGGTGCCCGCCACCCCCGGCGGGCGGCGGGGGCTGGCCGCGACGCGGCGTGCCCTGGCGACGGGAACGCTGCGACAGTGGCAGTGCCTCGGCGGGATGTGCGGGGCTTTCCTCGTGGCCACCCAGGGGCTCACCATCGGCACGCTCGGCGTGGCGGTCTTCACCGTGGCGGTGGTGGCCGGCCAGACCGGCAGCAGCCTCGCCGTGGACCGGGCCGGGATCGGGCCGACGGGCCGGCAGCCGGTCACCCGGCAGCGGCTCGCCGGCGCGGTGCTCACCGTGCTCGCGGTCGGGCTGGCGGTGGCCGACCGGCTCGGCGATCCGGGCACGCTGGCGCTTGCCCTGCTGCCCCTGCTCGCCGGGCTGGGCATCGCCTGGCAGCAGGCGGTCAACGGACGGGTCCGGGCGGCGGCCGAGAGCGCGTTGACCGCCACCCTCGTCAACTTCGCCGTCGGCACTGTCACCCTGCTCGTCGCGTTCGCCATCGACATCGCGGTACGCGGTTGGCCGACCGGCCACCTGCCGAGCGAGCCGTGGCTCTACCTCGGCGGCCCGATCGGCATCGTGTTCATCGCGATCGCCGCCGCGATCGTGCGGTTCACCGGTGTGCTGCTGCTCGGCCTGGCCACCATCGCCGGCCAGATCGTGGGGGCGGTCCTGCTGGACCTGGTACTGCCCACCGAGGCCTCCCACCCCGGCCTGAACACGCTGCTCGGCGCCGCACTGACCATGGTGGCGGTGCTGATCGCCGCGCTGGCGCCACCGGCCCCCCGCACCGACCTACCCGCGCCCTGAACGCCCCCGCGCGCCGACCTACCCGCGCTGGCGGCTCCGCGGAACGCTCAGCCCGGTGGGAGCTGCGACGGGTAGGGCGGCCGGAGCTGCACCGGCGCGGGCGAATCAGGCTCCACCGGCGGGCGCGAAGGGTAGGGCGCGTGCGGGTAGGGCGGATCAGACGCCGCCACCTGCGGGAGCGAAGGGTAGGTCGCCGGCTTCAGGACGTGGTCGTTGACCAGCAGCAGCACCAGGGCGAGCACTGTGGTGGGGTGGCAGAGCCAGGGCAGGGTCGTCGGTGCGCCGTCCTGCCGTGCCGCGGGACGCGTCATTCACCAAGGGTCGGGGCGAGGCGTCCCGATCCGGACACGGATCGGTTCGGGTCCGATACCGACGGTCAGCCGGCGTCGGAGGAGTGCCCGGGGAAGAGGTGGGCGTTCGGGTCGATGGCCACCGCCGCGTTGTTGACCGCCGTCGCCGCCTCGCCGAAGCCGGTGGCGATCAGGCGCACCTTGCCCGGGTATTCGGTGATGTCACCCGCCGCGAAGACCCGGGGCAGGTTCGTCGCCATCGCGCTGTCCACCACGATGTGCCGGCGGTCCAGCCGCAGCCCCCACTCGGCGAGGGGGCCCAGGTCGGCGGTGAAGCCGAGCGCGGCGACCACGGTGTCCACAGGCAGCGTCTCGGTGGCGCCACCGCGCACTGTCACCTCGGCCGCGGTTACCCTGCCGTCCCCGATCAGCCGGCTCACCTCGGCGTTGACCACCACCCGCACCGGCAGGGAGAGCACCCGGGCGACGGTCGAGGCGTGCGCCCGGAATTTTTCCCGGCGGTGCACGAGGGTCACCGAACGGGCCAGCGGTTGCAGCGCCAACGCCCAGTCGAAGGCGGAGTCGCCGCCACCGACGATCAGCACGTCGTGGTCGGCCAGCTCGGTCGGCTCGGTGACGAAGTAGACGATCCCGGTGCCGGGAGCGCCGTCGGCGCACGGCAGCGGTCGAGGGCTGAAGCTGCCGAGCCCGCCGGTGACCACCACCGCCCCGCACCCGAGTTGCTCGCCGCCGGCCAGGCCGAGCACCGGAAGACCATCGGCGTACGACAGTTTCTCGGCACGCGTGTCGAGCAGGTACTGAGGCTTGAACGGGGCGGCCTGTGCCACCAGGTTGGCCACCAGGTCGCGGCCCTTGACCGCGGGAAAGCCGGCCACGTCGAGGATCAACTTTTCCGGGTACATGGCGGTGACCTGGCCACCGGGCTCGGGCAGCGCGTCGATGACCGCCACCGACAACCCTCGGAACCCGGCGTAGTACGCGGCGAAGAGACCGGCCGGACCGGCCCCGATCACTGCGACATCGACCTTCCGCATGGCGTACCGTCGCTTTCCGCTTACGGATCAACGCGTGCTGATCTCGACCGTAGGCGGGTGGTGGCGGTCCGGCAAGCACGTCCCAGGGGCGCGCCGGGGATTGGTCAGGGCAGGCTGAGCGTGGACCCGAAGTGGTCCGGCCCGTCCACTGCCGGCCGTCGACGACGGAACAGGATCGCCGCGACCACCCCGCCGAGCAGCCCGAACAGGTGGCCCTGCCAGGAGATCCGCTCGTCGGTGGGGAGGATGCCGACAAGTTGCCAGCCGTAGAGCAGGCCGACCAGCAGGAAGACCGCGAAGTTCCACCAGCTGCGTTCGACGATGCCCCGGGTGAGCAGGATGCCCAGGTAGCCGAAGATGACGCCGCTGGCGCCGACCACCACCGAGTTGGGCGAGCCGGTGAACCAGACGCCGAGCCCGCTCACCAGGATGATGACGAGGGTCGACCAGAGGAAGCGGCGGGCGCCGGCGGCCAGCACGAACGTGCCCAGCAGGATCAGCGGGATGCTGTTGCTGTAGAGGTGGTCGAAGCCGTGGTGCAGGAACGGGGAGAAGAAGACCCCGTCCAGCCCTTCGATGCGTTGCGGGATGATGCCGGCGTTGGCGTCCAGGCCGAACGCGAGCCCCTGGTCGACGGCCTCGATGAGGAAGAGGAACGGGACCACCGCGCACATGGCGACGAACGCCCGGCCGAGGGCGGCGTAGAACGCCTCGGTGCCGAACCGGAAGGGGTCGCCGCTTGACGGGTGCAGGCTCACCTGACAACTGCTATCAGCAAAAGCGGCCGGCCGCCACTCACGTCCCGTCCGGAGTACGCGCGGAGGCGGGGCGGGTGGAGAGCCACCCGCCCCGCCCGCGGAAGCCGTCAGTAGTGGTTGTTGTTCTGGAAGTAGGTCCAGGCGCCGCAGGGCGTCTGGTACTTGCCCTTGACGTAGCCCAGCCCCCACTTGATCTGGGTGGCCGGGTTGGTCTGCCAGTCCGACGCGATGGCGCTCATCTTGTTGCCCGGGTACGCCTGGGGGATGCCGTACGCGCCGGACGAGGAGTTGCGGGCCTTGTGGTTCCAGCCGCTCTCCTTGGTCCAGAGCTTCTCCAGGCAGGGGAACTCGGCGATGCCGAAGCCCGCGCCGATCATCAGGGCGCAGCCGGTCTTGCGGTTGCCGCTGTACTCCTCGCAGGACGCCGGGATCGGCCCGTCGTACGGCTTGGCGGGTGCGTTGGCGGCCTCGCGCTCGCGCTTGCGGGACGCCGCGGCGGCCTCGGCCTTGCGGGCTCGCTCGGCGGCCTCCTTGGCGGCCTGTGCCGCACGCAGCTTGGCCTGGTATTCGGCGGCCCGCTGCTTGGAGAACTGCACCTGGTGGGCGGCCTGCCGCTCGCGCTGGTACGCGAGGTCGGCCCGGTCGACCTCAAGGCTGGCCTGCTCGACCAACCCCTGCTGCTGGGTTTCCCGGTCCTGGCCCAGGTAGAAGCCACCGGCAACGCCCACGGAGAGCAGCGCCACAGCAGCCGTACGGGCACCCAACCGGCTCCACAGCCGACTCACGAAGTGGTCCCTTCGTCGGGGGCATGGACGCGGCACGGCGCAGGTCACAGGTGGACCGTCAACCGTGCCACGAGCGCCCCGACCGTTTGCCGGTCGCGCCGACGCACCGATCGCCGCCGATGTCCTCCGTCGTGTGACGAACGATCACCGACGATCCCCTTGGTGCGTGGGCGCTCGTGGGACACGATTGCGCACAGTGAGGCTGATGGGAAACCAACCACGCTGTTTGTGACTTCTGCCACACTAATTATGCGGACAAAAGCCGCAAAAGCACCCTCAGATCGGAATGTCCTCCAGGAGATCGGTGACCATCGCGGCGATCGGCGACCGCTCCGACCGGCTGAGTGTCACGTGGGCGAAGAGCGGATGGCCCTTGAGCGCCTCGATGACAGCCGTCACCCCGTCGTGCCGACCGACCCGCAGGTTGTCCCGCTGGGCCACGTCGTGCGTGAGCACCACCCGGGAGCCCTGCCCGATCCGGGACAGCACTGTCAACAGCACGCCGCGCTCCAGCGACTGGGCCTCGTCCACGATCACGTAGGCGTCGTGCAGGCTGCGCCCCCGGATGTGGGTCAGCGGCAGCACCTCCAGGATGCCCCGCGAGGTGACCTCCTCCAGCACGTTCTCGTGCACCACCGCGCCGAGCGTGTCGAAGACCGCCTGGGCCCACGGCGACATCTTCTCCGTCTCCGACCCGGGCAGGTAGCCCAACTCCTGGCCACCGACGGCGTACAGCGGGCGGAACACGATCACCTTCTTGTGCCGGCGACGCTCCATCACCGCCTCCAGCCCCGCGCAGAGCGCCAACGCCGACTTGCCGGTGCCGGCCCGGCCGCCGAGCGAGACGATGCCGATGCTCTCGTCGAGCAGCAGGTCAAGGGCGATGCGCTGCTCGGCGGAGCGGCCGTGCAGGCCGAACGCCTCCCGGTCGCCCCGGACCAACCGGACCGACTTGTCCGGCAACACCCGGCCGAGCGCGGAGCCCCGCCCCGAGTGCAACACCAGGCCGGTGTGGCAGGGCAGACCGGCCGCCTCGTCGAGGTCGAGCGTCTCGCCGGCGTACAGCGACCCGATCTGCTCCTCGCTGAGCTGCATCTCGGACATGCCCGTCCAGGTCGGGTCGCTGGCCTGGCCGTGGCGGTACTCGTCGGCGCGCAGGCCCACCGAGGCCGCCTTGACCCGCAGCGGCATGTCCTTGCTGACCAGTGTCACCTCCCGCCCCTCGGCGGCGAGGTTGAGCGCGACGGAGAGGATCCGGGCGTCGTTGCTCTCGGTTCGGAAACCGGGCGGGAGCACGCCGTCGTCGGTGTGGTTGAGCTCCACCCGCAGGGTGCCACCGGCGTCGTTGGCGGGCACGGGGCGGTCGAGTCGGCCATGCCGGACCCGTAGGTCGTCCAACATTCGCAGCGACTGCCGGGCGAACCAGCCCAGCTCCGGATGGTGCCGCTTGCCTTCCAGCTCGGTGATGACCACCAGAGGCAGCACCACCTCGTGTTCCGCGAACCGGTGGAACGCCGCCGGATCGGAGAGCAGCACTGAAGTGTCCAGGACAAAGGCCTGGCCGGCTGGTCGTGGCTCCTTCGGGTCGGCCGGCGCGGCGGCCGCCGTGCGGCGGCTCCTGGTGGCGCGGCGGGTCGTGGCAGTCGCGGCCGGGGTCTGGTCGGCACCGGCGGTGGTACGGCGAGTCGTCACAGGCCTGCTCCGACGGATGGGCACCCGCCACCCGTGTTCCGCCTCCTCCGGTGCCCGGGGACACGGGGTCGGATGCGGAACCCCGTGCGCGAGGTCGCAGATCCGGGCGGACCGGCTGGCTCGGGAGAACCCCGCGCCATGCCTAGACGCTAGCCGCGCCGAACCCTTCCGGCTAGGGCCTGTGTCAAAGTCCTGGGTCGAGCCGAGGCGGAGTCCAGGGGCTTTGACACATGGCCCCAGCGTGCGGGGAACTCCCAGGACTGGCGCGTCGCCGGGCGCCTCATCGAGAGGGGCGACGGGCGCGGCGGAACCGGCCGGGATGCATGCCCCCTGCGCGCACCCCGGCCGGTTGGGGTCACCGTCACCGGTCTGACGTGACCCCGACGGTGCGTGTCCGCCGCGGACGACGCACCGCGTCGGTGCTGCCGGTCGGCGGGCCTGCGCCCGCCGGCCGACCTCAACCGGTACGTCGAACGAGCGTGCCGGTCGGGTGCCGCCCGGTGATCGGGGCGGCCGGAGCGCTGAACGACGAGCCGGTGTACGTGGTGCCGGGGCGGGCGACGGTGCTGGCCGAGCGGACCACGCCCGCCGGGGAGACCGACAGGGCGGAGGCGATCGCGGCCTGGGCGTCGCGGCGACGCCGGTTCCAGGCGCCCCGGTCACCGTCGAAGTAGCCCTGCCGGTAGCCGAAGCGGTAGCCGATGCGGTAGCTGAGCTGCCCGTGCAACCGACCGGCCGCGTAGCTGGTCGCACCGAGCACCAGGACGAGGAACACCGCGAGGAACGGGCTCATCGGGCAGCACCGGCCCAGCGTGGACGCCAGGTCATCGCTCCTCCGGCTCGATCGTTGTGGGATCCGCGACGAGCAGCCGGTCCAGGTCGTCGGTGCTGACCTCCTCGACCAGCTCGACACTGATCCGGCAGCCGTCCAGCACGATCTCGGCCACCGAGGAGCGGCGGATCTCGCCGCCGGCGTCGTAGACCCGGACGCTCAGTTCCGGGCAGCCGAGATGGGTACGCCAGGCGTTCCACTCGGCGCGGTCGCCGACGCTCAGCGACAGGTAGCGGCAGCCTCGGGCGAGGTAGAGGCGCCAGGGGGCGGTCAGCCCCGCGGCGACCCCCTCGGCGATCAGCCCGAAGGCCTGGGCGCGGGTGGCGAGCTCGGTCACCACACCCCCTTGGCGTCGGGGGCATGACGCATGTGAGCACCAATCGTCTCATGCACGTGACACACCGTAGATTGTCCCATGGGCGTGACAGTATCAGCTTTTCGTCCGCTTACGTTCGCCACTACGGGCATCTATTCTGCCCGCGTGGCACCCCTCAACAGTGGCACTGAATCGTTTACCGGAAATCCGAAGATCCCGTCACGTAGGCGTGACAGTAGCGAGCCGGGGCGCGCGCCCGACGCCGCGTGGCCGTACCGTCACGGGGTGACCGAGACGGCCAATGCGCGGAAGATCGCCTTCGCCACCTTCGTCCGCCGCGCCCTCGACGAGGCACGGGCGACCCGAGCCTGGAGTGGCACCGAGGTGTCCCGACGCACCGGCGTCTCCCGGCAGACCATCAACCGGTGGGTCCGGGGCGACTGGGCCAGTGACCCGGAGGCCGAACGGGTTGTCGCCTTCTGCGAGGGCCTGGGGCTCAACCCGGCCGCGGCCTTCGCCGCACTCGGCTGGGACCGCACCGCGAGCGGCCCCCGCAGCGGCCAACCCGCCCCTCCGATGGACCCCGACGTGGAGGCCCTGCTGCGCCGCCTGGTCGATCCGAACGTTTCGGACGCGGAGAAGTTCCACATCCGAGAAACCATTAGATACCTCGCATACCGCCCAACGTTGCCGGTCGATGTCCGAAATAGAGGCAATCAAGCAGGGTAGTTCCTCAGATGGCGAAAGAACGCCTGGTCGGGTTCATTCGTTTGCCTCCAGGGCCGGAACGGGCACGCTAGCGTCCCTATTCGTACTGCTTGGGCTCGTCATCGGCGGGGGGACGGGACAAGGCCGAACCCAGCCCTGCGGGACAAAAGGAGGGGTCTGTCCATGACCCTGAAGTGGTTGGCAGTCGTGGTCGCGACGGTGTCGATGACACTCTGGGCGACCGGTAACACAGTGACCCTCGCGGTCGACGGCGGGCAGCTGCCGCTGCTCGTCAACCTCTTCGTGCTCATCACCGCCGGCACCGCGGTCGTCCTGGCCGTGGTCGCCGAGCTGCACGAACGCATGAACGACCGGATCAGCGCACTCACCGAGTTCCTGGTGGCACGGCTCAACGAGATCGAGACCCACACCGGCGATCGCAACACCGGGTTCGTGGAGGGTTACCTGTTGAGCCACGGCCAGGAGGCAGCGGTGGTGCCGTTCGGTCGGCGTGGACGAGGAGCCGCCGAACGCTGATCGCTTACCGCACAACGGGTCCGCTCGGCCAGGAATGAGCCTGCATCGCCGGGGTACGCTGACGCGCGTGCCGTCGTTGAATCTGGGCAATCACCAGCCGAGAACCCCGTTGAACGCCGACCAGGCCTGGCGGACCACCGCCAGCCGGGCGGCCGGGACAGTGCTCTTCTTCGACTTCGACGGCACGCTCGCGCCCGTCGACGACGATCCGACAGCGGTCCGCCCGGCGCCCAAGGCGCTGACCGCGATCGAGGCGCTGGCCCCGGTCGTGCAGCGGGTCGCGATCGTCTCCGCCCGACCCGTCGAGTTCCTGCGGGATCAGCTCGGCGGGCTCACCGGCGTGGACCTCTACGGCCTGTACGGGCTGGAGCACAGCCACTCCGGCGGGGAGACCGTCACCGAGCCGGCCGCGCTGCCCTGGGTGCCGACAATGGCGGAGCTGGCCGACCTGGCCCGAGCGGAGCTGCCGCCCGGCACGCTCGTGGAATACAAGCGGCTCTCCGTGGCACTGCACTGGCGGACCGCCCCACAGCTCGGCGCGACGGTGCAGCAGTGGGGGCAGGCGCAGGCCGACCGGCTGGGCCTGCGGGTGCAGGCCGGGCGGATGGTGCTGGAGCTCAAACCGCCTGTCGACAGCGACAAGGGCATGGTGATCGGCGAGGCGATCAAGGGTGCCACCGGTGCCTGGTATTTCGGTGACGACGTCTCGGACATCAAGGCCTTCGCCGCACTGCGCGCCCGCGCCGCCGCCGACCCGGACTTCCTCGGCGTCTGCGTGGCAGTCGCCAACCCGGAGACCGGCCACGAGGTCGCCAGCGCCGCCGACCTCACTATCGAGTCCCCGGCCGCCCTCGGTGACTTTCTCACCGAGGCACTGACCCACCTACCCTGACCCGGGCCGGTCGGCAGACCGCCGGGTCAGGCGCCGTAGCGGCGTTGCCTGGTCGCGTACGAGCGCAGTGCGCGCAGGAAGTCGATGTGCCGGAAGTCCGGCCAGTTGAGTTCGCAGAAGTAGAACTCCGAGTGCGCGGACTGCCACAGCATGAAGCCGGACAGCCGCTGCTCCCCGCTGGTGCGGATGACCAGGTCGGGATCGGGCTGGCCACGGGTGTAGAGGTGCTCGGCGATGTGCTCGACGTCCAGCACCTCGGCCAACTCCTCGATCGTGCCGCCGGAGGCGGCATGCTCCAACAGCAGCGAGCGGACCGCGTCGGTGATCTCCCGGCGACCGCCGTAGCCCACCGCGATGTTGACCTCCGCGCCTCCGGTGCGCTCGCGGGTGCGTTCCTCGGCGCCCTTCAGCGCCGCCGCGGTCTGCGCCGGGAGCAGGTCGAGAGCCCCGACGATGCGCAACCGCCAGGGATTGCCCTCCTCCGCCAGCTCCACCACCAGGTCCTCGATGATCTGGAGGAGGGGGTCCAGCTCACTGGCCGGGCGGCGCAGGTTGTCGGTGGCCAGCAGGTAGAGGGTGACGTGCCCGATGCCGGCCTGGTCACACCAGCCGAGGACATGCTTGATCTTTGCCGCCCCGACCCGGTGGCCGTCGTTCGGGTCGACGAAGCCCATCTCCCTCGCCCATCGGCGGTTGCCGTCACACATCACCCCGACGTGCCGGGGCACCGGCTTACCCGCGAGCTTCGCCGTGAGCCGGCGCTCGTACACGGAGTAGATAAGGTCCCGCAGCGTCATCACCTAGCAGCGTAGCGACCCTTCGGCCAGATCACCGCCTCGGAGCCCCATCCCCGCCGGGCAGACCGATGCCGATCATCGCCAGCGTACGGGCGGTGAGGCGTCCGTCACCCAGCCCCAACTCGACCACGTCGTAGAACACCCGGTCGTCCCGGCGGGCGGCCCGCACCGCCGCGTCCACCACTCGACCACGCCGCGCCAACCAGGCGGCGACCGAGCTGTGCCGCAGGTGGGTGCCGAGACGGCGGCGCAACCCGTGGGCGTAACGGACGGCCGCCGCCTCGGGTGCCTGGGCCGCTGCCGCACCGGCGAGCGCACCGGAGAGCAGCGCGTAGAAGATGCCCTCGCCGGTGAACGGATTGATCAGTGACAGCGCGTCCCCGGCCAGCAACGTGCGGCCACGCCCCGGTGCCGGCCGATGGGTGGACAGCGGCAGGTGGTGGGCGCGCAACGCGGTCACCGTCCCCAGATCGGTGCCGGGCAGCAGCGCGGCCAGCCGGTCCAGCAGGTACGCCCGGCTCAGCGGCTCACCGCGCAGCACCTCCCCGTACCCGACGTTCGCCCGTCCGTCGCCGATCGGAAACGACCAGGCGTACGCCGGCCAGCGCGCCTTCGAGGTGACGATGAGCTGCTCGGACGGGCCGGGCAGAGCCGGGGCGTACCCCCGGATGGCCAGCGCCAGGTGCCGGTCGGGATTCTGCGGGTGGCCGAGCGCCCGACGCACCACCGAGCCGGCGCCGTCGGCACCCACCACCACCCGACCGGACACCTCCCCGTCTAGCACCACCCGGTCGGCGCGCGGCTCGACCCCGCGCACCGTGTGCCGGCGCAACTGCGCGCCGGCCGCCACGGCAGCCGCCACGAGTCGCGCGTCGAAGACCTCCCTGGGCACTGTGTACGCGGGTCGGGGCAGCGCACGAGCCACGGCACCGCCACCCGGCGCGATCATGCGCAACGCGGGCAGCGGCGCGTAGCCGGCCACCGCCTCGGGCACCCCCAACTCGGAGAGCACGTCCACCGAGTGCGCGGCGATCCCGTCGCCACACGCCTTGTCCCGGGGAAAGTCGGCCCGGTCCAGCAGCAGCACGCTGGCGCCCGCCCGGCACGCCGCCAACGCGGCTGCTGCTCCGGCCGGCCCCGCTCCCACCACCACCACGTCGAACTCGTCGCTCACCGCGCGCCTCCCTCCCCCTCGGCGGCACGGCCCGTTCGCCACCCGCCCGCGCCGTCGGCGTCGGTCGTTGTGACCGACACCACCCGCCATCCTGCCCGCTGGCCGCTCGCCCCGGCCGATGCCGCACGGCCCGAATTTCCCGGCCCGCCGACCGCCCACCCAGGGCGACGCCGCACGGCCCGAATCCCGGCCCGCCGTCCGCCCACCCCAGCGCGACGCCGCACGGCCGGAATCCCGTCGACGCACCGTGGACCTCGGCGGCGTCAGATCCAGCCGTTGGTCCTGGCGCTGAGGGCGGCCTCGATCCGGTTACGGGTACCGGTCTTGCCGATGGCGGACGACAGGTAGTTGCGCACAGTGCTCTCGGACAGGTGCAGGCGGGCGGCGATGTCGGCGATCGTCGCACCGTCCACGGCGGCCGCCAGCACGTGCCGCTCCCGCTCGGTGAGCGGGTTCGGGCCGGCCGACAGGGCCGCCGCCGCGAGTGTCGGATCGATCACCCGCTCACCGGCCAGCACCCGTCGGACGGCCACCGCGAGTTCCTCCACCGGGCCGTCCTTGACCAGGAAGCCAGCCGCACCGGCCTCCATCGCCTGACGCAGGTAGCCGGGCCGACCGAACGTGGTGAGGATCAGCACCCGGCAGTCCGGCAACTGCTCCCGCAGCGTCGCTGCGGTGTCCAGGCTACTGCCGTCGGGCATCTCGATGTCCAGCAGCGCCACGTCCGGACGGCTGCTCCGGGCCGCCTCCAACGCCTCGGCGACGGTCCGGGCCTCCGCCACCACCTCGATGTCGGGTTCGAGGTTCAGCAGCAGGGCCAACGCCCCGCGCATCATGCCCTGGTCCTCGGCGAGCAGCAGCCGGATCATTCGGTCACCGTCGCTACCGTGCGGGTGGGAACCCGGACGGTGAGCAGCAGACCACCACCGTGCGCCGGATCGACCCGCAGGGTGCCGCCGGTCCGCTCAAGCCGCTCGGAGAGACCCCGCAGGCCGTTTCCGAACCGCGGTCGGCCGCCCACCCCGTTGTCCCGGATGGTCAGCACCGACCCGTCGGCATCGGTGTCGACCTCGATGTCGCAACGCGACGCCCCGCTGTGTCGCAGCACGTTCGTCACCCCCTCCCGGAGGACCCAACCGAACGCGTCGTCGGTGTCGACGTCGAGATTCCCCGTTCCAAGGACCGTGACGGTGATGCCGACGTCGGCCAGGACGCTCCGGGCGTTGTCCAACTCCCGGGCGAAGCTGTGCTCGCGGTAGCCCGTGACCGCCTCCCGCACCTCGGTGAGGGCGGTGCGTCCGATCCGCTCGATGTCGGCCGCCTCCGCCGCCGCCCGGAGTGGATCCGTCGGGGCGAGCCGACGGACCACCTCCGCCTTCACCACAACCACCGACAGCGTGTGGCCGAGCAGGTCGTGCAGATCCTTGGCGAACCGGAGCCGTTCCCGTTCCACCACCGAACGGGCCAGCTCGCGCTGGGTGCTGCGCAACTCGTCAACCAGGCGGGCCACCCGAGCGAACGCCAGCGTCATGGCACCGGCGAGCAGCGTGATCAGTGCGATCTGGGTGGTGCCGTCGGCGGGCAGGCGTCGCGCCGCCCCGATCACCAGCACGGCCGCGACACTGCCGCCGACCCAGGTGAAGGCCCAGCTCACCCGGAGCAGTCCCACGGTGCCCGCGGAGCACACGTAGATCAGCAGGGCCAGCCATCCGGTCGCGGCGTCGCCGTACGCGGCGGCGAGCGCAACCCCGAGCAGCGCCAGCAGTGCCAGCCCGGCGTGGTGCACGGCCGGCCGCACGACCAGTGCGGCCACCGGCACCGCCACCAGCGCGAGGTAGAGCAACGCGAAGACGGCCAGCCCGACCATGGCCACCGGCACGGGGTGCACCTCCCCCCGCGCGACAGTGGCAGCCGGTGGGAGCAGCAACCACAGCCACAGGGTGTGGGCTGCCATCAGCATGAGCCCACGACGCCGCAGCCTGCGGTCGACGGGACGTGTCATCTCGCTGGCACCAGGCACAACGGACACGCTAGTGCCGGTCAACCGCGTACTGCCGCGCGCCGGTATGCCCACGCCGCGACGATGCCCCGCACGGATCCGAATGAGGTGGTGAGTCCCGCGAGACGTACGGCGATGTCGCCCATACCCAGCACGCTACGAAGGCGCGAACGCCCCCGGCAGAGCCGCCGGTACCGACGGTGGGGTGAGGTGGGGTGGGTCGGCTCGGGGTCAGGGTGGGGTGGGGTTGTCTGTGGGTTGGGTTGCTCGGCGCAGGCCGTACAGGGCCAGTGCGGCGGCGGCGAGCAGGGGTGCGCCGTCGCGGACCAGGCCGTCCACACCCAGCAGCCACCAGCACAGCGGCAGGTCCACGGCGAGCACGACCACTGTGACGCCGACCAGCAGGCCCCGTGCCCAGTCCTTGCCGCGCATCAGGAACGCGGTGCAGAACAGCACCGCGTAGCTGGCCGCGATGCCGGCACCGAACCAGAACAGTACGGCCGGCAGCGCGGACAGCCGACCGTCCAGGATGGCGCCACCGGCCACCAGTGCCGGCACCAGCATCAGCGGGCTGTAGGTGAACGCCGCCACCCGGCTGGTCAGCAGCCAGGCACTGGCCTCCGGCCGCCGTGGCGGGGTTTCCCGCCAGGACAGGCCGGCCCGGTCGAGGACCAGTCGTGGCCGGTGCCGGACGAGATGCCCGGCCAGCGCCGACGAGCGGTACAGCAGCCAGACCACCGCCACACAGAGCGCGGTGAGCACGGCGAAGCCGAGCAGGCCGGGCAGCGGCGGCACCCCCTGCCGGGGCACGATCAACCGGCCGACGGCGAAGATCGTGGTGACCGCGAGGATCAGCCCGAACGGGCGAGCCACGGTGCGGCCCCGGCGGACATGCCCGATCAGCAGCAGGAAACCGAACGAGCGCAGCATCGCCCAGCCGGTCCGCACGGCCAACCCGAAGCCCTGCTCCGGGGCGTACCACCAATTGAGCAGCTCGACCACGACGGTGGCCGCCGCCGTCGTCGCGAGCAGGAAGGTCAGCACCCGGACGGCGGACGGCCGCCGGACCTCGGTCTCGGCGGCCGTCGTCATGGAATCCGGTGTTGCCCGCGAAGGGTCTCGTTCACACCTACCGCTGCGGTTGCGCGGCGTCCAGGCGGGCGCGCAGCGCGTCCAACTCGGCCCAGAGCACGCCGGGCAGTTTGTCACCGAACTTCTCGAACCACTCGGTGATCATCGGCAGCTCGTTGCGCCACTCGTCCGGGTCGACCTTGAGCGCGATCCGGACGTCCTCCGGGGTCATGTCCAGGCCCTCGACGTCCAGCGACTCGGGCGTCGGCACCATGCCCACCGGGGTCTCCACCGCGTCGGCAGTGCCCTCGATCCGCTCGACGACCCACTTGAGCACCCGGGAGTTCTCCCCGAAGCCCGGCCAGAGGAACGCGCCGTCCGGGTCCTTGCGGAACCAGTTGACGTAGTAGATCTTCGGCAGCTTGGCCTCGTCGCCGTCGGTGCCCTTGCCCATCTCGATCCAGTGCCGGAAGTAGTCGCCCGCGTGGTAGCCGATGAACGGCAGCATCGCCATCGGGTCCCGGCGGACCACACCGACGGCGCCGGACGCGGCAGCGGTGGTCTCCGAGGAGAGCGTGGCACCCATGTAGACGCCGTGCACCCAGTCACGGGCCTCGGTCACCAACGGGATGGTGTCCTTACGACGGCCACCGAAGAGGATGGCGTCGATCGGCACCCCGTTGGGGTCGAAGTACTCGTCGGCGAGGATCGGGCACTGGGTGATCGGGGTGCAGAACCGGCTGTTCGCGTGCGAGGACAGGCCCTCGCTCTCCGGCGTCCAGTCGTTGCCCTTCCAGTCGATCAGGTGCGCCGGCGGCTCGCCCATGCCCTCCCACCAGACGTCACCGTCGTCGGTGAGGCCCACGTTGGTGAAGACGGAGTTGCCCCGGTCCAGGGTGCGCATGGCGTTGGCGTTCGTCTTCCAGTCGGTGCCGGGCGCGACACCGAACAGGCCGTACTCCGGGTTGACCGCGTAGAGGCGGCCGTCCGGGCCGAACCGCATCCAGGCGATGTCGTCGCCGATGGTCTCGACCTTCCAGCCCGGAATGGTGGGCTCCACCATGGCCAGGTTGGTCTTGCCGCAGGCCGAGGGGAACGCGCCGGCGATGTGGTGGACCTTGCCCTCCGGCGAGGTGATCTTGAGGATCAGCATGTGCTCGGCGAGCCAGCCCTCGTCCCGGCCCATCACGCTGGCGATCCGCAGCGAGTAGCACTTCTTGCCGAGCAGCGAGTTGCCGCCGTAACCGGAGCCGTACGACCAGATCTCCCGGGTCTCCGGGAAGTGCGAGATGTACTTGGTCTCGTTGCACGGCCAGGCGACGTCCTGCTGCCCAGGGGCGAGCGGAGCGCCGATCGAGTGCAACGCGTGCACGAAGTCCGCGTCGTCGCCCATCGCCTCCAGGACGCGGGTGCCCATCCGGGTCATGATGCGCATCGACGCGACAACGTAGGGGCTGTCGGTGATCTCGACACCGAACATCGGGCTCTCGGCCTCGACCGGGCCCATGACGAACGGGATGACGTACATGGTGCGTCCGCGCATCGAGCCGCGGTACAGCTCGGTCATCGTCCGCTTCATCTCCGGCGGCGCCATCCAGTTGTTGGTGGGGCCGGCGTCCGCCTCGTCGACGGAACAGATGAAGGTGCGTTCCTCGACCCGGGCGACGTCCGTCGGGTCGGTACGCGCGTAGAACGAGTTGGGCTTCTTCTCCGGGTTCAGCCGGATCAGCGTGCCGGCCTCAACCAGCTCGTCGGTGAGGCGGCGCCACTCCTCGTCGGACCCGTCCACCCAGACGACCCGGTCGGGGGTGGTCAGTTCCGCGACCTCACGGACCCAGGCGAGCAGTTTCGGATGGGACGTCGGGGCCTGATCAATACCCCGCACTACAGCCGGAGCAACCATGACACATCTCCTTGTGGTCGACGCTGACCGATCTATGGGATGCACGAGACTCAGCGGCGCGATGCGTCGCCTTCGTGGAAACCTGGGATTGGCCTCAGCGTAAACCGGGCAGCCTTCCGAGTCAGTGGGACTGGTTGTGAAGAACTGCACAAGCTACGGCCACGCTGCGGTATCACGAGCTGATACCCGCTTTCCTGCGCAGTTTCACGCAAATCTTGTTGTGCACCCCGGCGGACGCTTGTTGCGGTCGGGCCGTGACCTGCCCCGCCGACCGGTGCGTGGATTCCCGTTCCGGGGCGCGTCAGTCCTCCCAATTGGTTACGCTGCGTACAACGGTTCCGCACACGGTGATCGGCTGTTCCTGGTGACCACGCCCGCTCGCCGTTGCTACCCCTCTGACTGGTCGACAGCCGGTAGGCTCGCCCCGTGGCCGCCACGATGACCGGGGAGCAACCGGGTCCCCGGCAGACCCCACGGGGTCTGGTCGGCAGGCTGCTGGACCGTTTCGGTCACCTCGTCCGCGAGATGAGCAAGTTCGCCACAGTGGGTGGCGCCGCCTTCCTCGTCGACTTCGCGCTCTTCAACTATCTGACGAGCACGCGTGGCGTCGAGGAGCTGACGGCGAAGACGATCTCCACCATCATCGCGGCCTCCGTCGCCTTCGTCGGCAACCGGTTCTGGACCTGGCGGCACCGGCAGCGCAGCAACCCGGCCCGCGAGTACGCGCTGTTCTTCTTCTTCAACGTCGTCGGCCTCGGCATCGCGGTGGCCTGCCTCGCGATCAGCCGGTACGGGCTCGGCAGCATCTGGCCCGAGGTGTTCGAGACACGCCTGGCCGACAACGTCGCCAGCTACGTCGTCGGCACGGGCCTCGGCACGCTGTTCCGATTCTGGTCGTACCGGCGGTTCGTCTTCGTCGAAGCGGGAACCCGGACCGTTCCGCAGGTAAGACCCGACCCCGATCGCAGGGCGTGACCTGCCGCTCACCCCGTTCGGCCGGTGATCGCCGGCCGCACCGACTGCCCTAAGGTGTTTCGCATGCGTCTTGTCCGTCTGCTGCCTGAGCGCTGGCAGAAGTTCATCCACGAGGCGCTCAAGTTCGGCATCGTTGGCGGCGTCAACACCGTCATCAATTACGCCGTGTTCAATGCCCTCGCACTGACCGTTTTCGTCAATGGTCAATTGAAGGCGAACGTGATCGCGACCCTCGTCGCCACGATCACGTCGTATCTGATGAATCGGCACTGGACGTACCGGGATCGCCCGAAGTCGGCGCTGCGCCGGGAGTACGTCCTGTTCTTCCTGTTCAACGGGGTTGGCCTGCTGATCGAGCTGGGTGCCGTGGCGGCGGCCAAGTACGGCCTCGGCGTGCACGGCCTGCTCGCACTGAACGTGGCCAAGACCGCCGGCGTCCTGCTGGGCACGCTCTTCCGGTTCTGGTCCTACCGGACCTTCGTCTTCCAGCCGGTCGTACCAGCCGAAGGCGAGACGAAACCCGAACCCACCTGGCACGACATCCCGCGGGACGAGTGGGACACCCTGGCCGAGATGGACCCGGTCGCCGAGCTTGCCGAGACCGTGTCGGAGCTGGAGGAGGAGGCGAAGTCCGCGGACCGCGCCGACCCACCGCCCGGCGCCCCCACCCAGGGCCGGCCCACCCGGTTGAGCGTCAGCCCCGCTGCCGACCTGGACGCGGAGCTCGCCGCGGAGTTGCACGTCAGCACTCGCCGCGCGCCCCGCCGGTGACGACACCCGACGCCCGCTCCGGCACCGGGCAACCCGCCGAGCTGTTCTTCGAGGATCTCGTTCCGGGGCTCACCGTCGACCTCGGCGTGGTGACAGTGGATGGCGACGAGATGGTCGCCTTCGCCCGCCGCTTCGATCCGCAGTGGTACCACGTCGACCCCGACCTGGCCGGGGCCAGCCGGCACGGCGGGCTGATCGCCAGCGGCTTCTACACGGTCAGCCTGTTCATGCGGGCGTACGTCGACCATCTGCTGTCCCGGGCCGCCGCGGACGCGTCCCCCGGCCTGGAGGAGCTGCGCTGGCTCGCCCCCGTGCGCGCTGGCGACCGGCTCGCTGTCCGGGTCGACGTGATGGGCGCGCGACCGTCGACGGCACGCCCGGGGCTCGGCACCGTCAGCCTCACCGGCACCATGCTGCGCCTCGGCCCGGACGACAGGCCCGAGCAGGAGGTGCTGCGCACCCGCTTCCGGGGCTGGTTCGCCCTGCGACAAGCCGAGGCCGACCCCGCCGAGGCCGACCCTGTCGCGGCCGACCCCGCCGAGGCCGACCCTGTCGCGGCCGACTCCACCGAAGCCAGAGCCGAAGCCGGCGCAGTCGCCTCCGGCCCGGCCGGAGGCGGCACAGCCGGTCACGACGCAGCCGGAGGCGGCCCAGCCAGTGGCAGCCCCGCCAGTCCGGGCGCAGCCGAAGGCGGTCCAGCCGGTCGGGGCGCGGCCGAAGGCGATCAGCCTGCGGGTGGGCCACCCGACGCCGGTCCGGCCGAGACCAGCCCGCCGGGGCCCGCACGTCCCGGAAACGGTCCACCCCGGGCCGAACCACACGCCTGACCCGCCCCGACACTGCCCGGGGCGGGTCACGACCTCGGTCGACCCGGGGTCAGGTCGTGGTGTCGCGCAGCGGCTTGCCGTCCTGCATGTCGGCGAGGATGTCGCGCATCTCCCCGTCGCCGAGCGAGTGCTTGTCGTGCTGTGCCTCGACCAGCTCGTACAGGGTGGTCTGCACCCTTCCGACACCCGGCACGTCGGCGAGCACCGACTGGCCGCGTTCGCCGGCCGACTCGATGGTGAGCGTGCCGCAGCCGAGCAGGCGCTCGACGAAGCGCTGGTTCATCGAGTGGTCGTTGACCCGGGTGAGCGGAAGGTCCCGCCGGTCCCGGGAGAAGACACCCTGCTGGATCAGCACACGCTCGTTGGTGAACAGGTAGTGCGTGGTACGCCAGACCAGGAACGGCCACAGGCTGAGCCAGAGCACCCCGACCAGGGCGATCACGCCGATCACGGCCAGCGCGACCGAGCCGCCGCCGCTCTCGGGCAGCAGGAGCAGCCCCACCACCACCGCGGCGATGGCCAGCACCAGCACCGCGATCGGCCGGATCAACGCCTTCCAGTGCGGGTGCAGGTGCAGCACGACATGCTCGTCCTCGGTGAGCACGTCTTCAGGAAACGCCACGGGAACCTCCAACGCGATTTTCTGGACGCGCAGACGGTAAACCCCCCAGCCCCACAACGACATCCGCCACGCGGTCCCACCCCGTTCCCCGCGATCTTGCAGTTTGGGTCGCCGTTACGGACCGAAACTGCAAGATCGCGTGGGCGTGGGGGTGTTAGCGGAGGTGGAGGACGTCGCCCGCGGTCAGGGTTCGGACGCCGGTGGGGGTGGTGAGCATCAGCTGGCCGTCCGGGTCCACTCCGGTGGCCTCACCGGTCAGGGAGTCGCCGTCGGGGAGCAGCACGCGCACCTCGCGGCCGACAGTCGCGCACGCCTCCAGGTAGGCGTCGCGCAGGCCGCTGGCCACCGCGTCGCCGCCCGCCGAACGCCAACGGTCGTACCAGTCGGCCACCGAGCGCAGCAGCGCCCGCAGCAGCGGGTCCCGATCGGTGGCCGCCGCACCGGCCAACTGCAACGAGGTGGCCGGCAGCCCGGTCGGGTTCACCGGCAGTTCCACGGCGCGCAGCGTCACGTTGAGCCCGATGCCGAGCACAATGGCCGGCGGTTGGTCCGGCGCACGCCCGGGTACCGCCTCGGCCAGCACGCCCGCGCACTTCGCGTCGCCGATCAGCAGGTCGTTGGGCCACTTCAGGGTGGCCTCCAGCTCGGCCAGCCGGGCCACCGCCTCGACAAGCGCCACGCCGGCCAGCAACGGCAGCCACCCGTACCCCGTGGGCGTCGCCGGCAGCCAACCGCGCTCCGGCACGGCCTCGCCGGGCCGCAGCAGCACGCTCGTCGCGATGCCCGCCCGCGGCGGCGACTGCCACACCCGGCCGCGCCGGCCACGGCCCGCGGTCTGCCGCTCGGCGACCACGACCAGGCCCTCCGGCTCGCCGGCCCGGGCGGCCTCGGCCACGTCGGCGTTCGTGGAGCCGGTCTCGGCGCGCAGCTCCAGCCGGGCCCACGGCCCGTTCGGCGCGACCAACGCGCGGCGCAGCCGGGCCGCCGACAGCGGCGGCCGGTCCAGATCGGTGTACGGGGAGCCCGACATTCCGCCAGCCTACGGCGGTGGCGGTGCCGACACTGAGGGGTACGGCACGCCGGCGCCGACCTGAACCATCGTTATATTCCCTGGGTGACTACCGAGACCGGGACCAACATCCACAGCACCGCGGGCAAGCTGGCGGACCTGGAGCGCCGGGTCGACGAGGCGGTGCACGCCGGGTCGGCCCGTGCCGTGGAGAAGCAGCACGCGCGCGGCAAGAAGACCGCCCGCGAGCGGATCGAGATGCTGCTCGACGAGGGCTCCTTCGTCGAACTCGACGAGTTGGCCCGGCACCGGTCCACGGCCTTCGGGCTGGAGCGCAACCGCCCGTACGGCGACGGTGTGGTCACCGGCTACGGCACTGTCGACGGCCGGCAGGTGTGCGTGTTCGCGCAGGACTTCACGGTCTTCGGCGGCTCCCTCGGTGAGGTCTTCGGCGAGAAGATCGTCAAGGTGATGGACCTGGCCATGAAGATCGGCTGCCCGGTCGTGGGCATCAACGACTCCGGCGGCGCCCGGATCCAGGAGGGCGTGGTCTCGCTCGGCCTCTACGGCGAGATCTTCTTCCGCAACGTGCGGGCGTCCGGCGTCATCCCGCAGATCTCGTTGGTGATGGGGCCCTGCGCGGGCGGCGCTGTCTACTCTCCGGCGGTCACCGACTTCACAGTGATGGTCGACCAGACCTCGCACATGTTCATCACCGGCCCCGACGTGATCAAGACGGTGACCGGCGAGGACGTCGGCATGGAGGAGCTGGGCGGGGCGCGCACGCACAACACCCGCAGCGGTAACGCGCACTACCTCGCCAGCGACGAGGACGACGCGATCGACTACGTCAAGGCACTGCTGTCGTACCTGCCGTCGAACAACCTCGACGAGCCGGTGGTCTTCGAGACGCCGGCCTCGGTGGAGGTCAGTGACGAGGACCGGGAACTGGACACGCTGATCCCGGACTCGGCCAACCAGCCGTACGACATGCACACGGTGCTCGAGCACGTCCTCGACGACGGGGAGTTCCTGGAGGTCCAGCCGCTCTACGCGCAGAACATCGTGGTCGGCTACGGCCGGGTCGAGGGGCGTCCGGTCGGTGTGGTGGCCAACCAGCCCATGCACTTCGCCGGCACCCTGGACATCGCCGCCTCGGAGAAGGCCGCCCGGTTCGTGCGCACCTGCGACGCGTTCAACATCCCGGTGCTGACCTTCGTGGACGTGCCCGGCTTCCTGCCCGGCACCGGCCAGGAGTGGGACGGCATCATCCGCCGGGGCGCCAAGCTCATCTACGCGTACGCCGAGGCCACCGTCCCCAAGGTCACCGTGATCACCCGCAAGGCGTACGGCGGCGCGTACGACGTGATGGGCTCCAAGCACCTCGGCGCCGACCTGAACTTCGCCTGGCCGACCGCCCAGATCGCGGTGATGGGGGCACAGGGCGCGGTGAACATCCTCTACCGCTCCGAGCTGGCCGGCGCGGACGACCCGGCGGCGGTCCGCGCGGAGAAGATCGCCGAGTACGAGGACACCCTGGCCAACCCGTACGTGGCGGCGGAGCGCGGTTACATCGACTCGGTGATCGCGCCGCACGAGACGCGTACCCAGATCGTCCGGGCGCTGCGCGTCCTGCGCACCAAGCGGGAGACCCTGCCGCCCAAGAAGCACGGCAACATCCCGCTCTGAGGCGCACGCGGTCTCCTGCTCCGCGCAACTTCGGGGAAGTTGCTGCCCCCGGGCCCCGCGAGGCAGCAACAACCCTGAAGTTGTGCGGATCATCGACCCGGTCCGGGTCAGCAGGCCGGGTTGGCGGCCACGCACATTCGGGCCGCCGCCGCCACGGCCAGCCGCACGAGTTCCGCTTCGGTGCCGTCGTAGCCGAGGCGGAGCACCGAGACGAGGTCGCCGACCCGGACGACGGCCAGCCGAAGTGGCTCAGGGTCGTCGCCGTACTTCTGCCCGGTCTTCACGTCCTGGGCGGCGGTGAGCGAGTCCCGCAGGATGGCGGCGTCGTCCCCGGCGAAACCCCGCTGCGTCACCGCCCACCGGTGCACGGCCGATACCGTGCTGATGACCCCTGCCGTGTCCATCGGCCCGACGCTTCGCCATTCGGCGCACGGGGCGATCAGGTCGTCCAGACCGGCGAAGAGCTGGGTGGCCGCCTCGGGTACCAATCTGAAGAGCTCCTGCGTGGCCTCGCCCTCGCCCCGCGTCTGGATGGCCGGAGCGCGCCTGGGCACGAAGGTCTGCGAGCGGGACAGGATCGACGGCTGCCAGCCCTCCGACAACCCCTGGCTCGTCCGGCAGTAGCCAAGATTGTCCTCCAGCCTGATCATCTCACCCAGCCCCGACTGGCTGAGCCGCACGTCGACCGGCCGTGGCAGGTCGCTCGGCTGCAACAGCGCGTCGGTGGTGATCTCGTGCCGGGTCGGGGAGGCGGCCGGCGGAGCCGGTGCCGAGGACTGCCGCGGTGCGGCGACCGCCACGGCCGAGGCCCCGACGAGGCTCAGCACGACGGTGGCCACGACGATCCTGCGCTGGCTGCGGCGACGGGCCCGGGACCGAATCTCCTCCGGTGCCGGCCACTGGACATCCCGCAGGTCCCGACGGATCTGCTCGACGAACGACGGGTCAGCACGCATCTGTGGTCTCCCCCAGATCAGAGACGGCAAGCAGGCCGGCGAGCGCGGCACGCCCACGGGAGAGGCGGGCCTTGACGGTGCCAACCGGGGCCGCGGTTTCCCGCGCCACGTCGGCGACCGGCATGCCGACCAGGTAGTAGAGGGCGATGGCGACGCGTTGCTCCTCGGGCAGCCGGCGTAGGGCGGCGACCACCTCGACGGTTTCGGTAGTCGGCCCGGGAACTGTCTCGGTGGCGCCGTGCCGCAGGTACGCGCGGGCACGACTGCGTAGGCTGCGCCAACGGCTGACCGCGACCCGGCTGGCCACCACCCGCACCCACGCCTCCGGGTCGTCGTACTCGCGGACCGTCGACCAGCGCTGCCACGCCCGGATGTACGCCTCCTGCACGGCGTCCTGAGCCTCGATCCGGTCGCCGGTCAGGGCGTAGACGAACCCGAGCAGCCGTTGTCGGCTCCCCCGGTAGAACTCGTCGAACCCGTCGATGTCCGGCACCCGTCCACCTCCCCGTGTCGGTCGCAGTGAACACGCGCCGGGTCGGGTGGTCGGTTGCCGGGATCAGGGAATCATCTTCTCCAGTTCGGCGAGCGGGAACGCACCGGCCGCGACCCGCTCCCGGACCGCCCGGCGAACGGCCCGCTGCACTGCCACGTTTACCGGTGTGTGCACGCCGTGCAGCCGGCCGAGCAGCGCGATCTCGCCGTTGAGGTGGTCGACCTCGGTCGAGCCGGTGCCCCGGGCCAGGCTCTGCCAGGTGGAGCCACCGGAGCGAGCCTCGCCGTCGACCGGGCGCTGCCGCACCAGGTCACCGCGTTCGGCCTTCTCCTCCTGCGGCGAGGTGTGCGTGATGCCGGCGGCGGCGAGCGCGGCCACACCCTCGGCGCGTACCCGCTCGACCAACGCGTCCGGGATGTCCTGACCGAGCAGCGCCTGTAGGCCGTTGCCGAGGTTGCTGAGCAGCTTGCCGTACTTCCAGCGCAGCACGTCCTCGCGGACCGGTGCGGCGAACCCGGCGGCGCTCAGATCGGCGGCGATCGCCCGGTCGGTGTCGTCGACACCCGCGGGGTACCGCCCGATGTGGAGCATCCCCGGGTGCGGGTAGCCGTTGGCCACCACCACGCCCGGGTCCAGGTGGGTGGCCGGCAACCAGACGCAGACCGGGTGCACGTCGACGAAGAGCCGCAGTGCGGCCCGCTCGTTCGCCACCCCGTTCTGGGCGGTCACCAGCGGCAGCCGCTCGCCCGCCGTACCGCCACCGACCACCGGCGCGTCCACCCAGGCGGCCAGCGCGCCGGCGGTGTCCTGCGACTTGACGGTGAGGATCAGCACCGTGTCCGCCGGCAGCGGCTGCTCACCCGGCCCGTCCACGGCGTCGAGCCGGGCGGTGACCTCCCCGTCGGGCTGCCGCAGGGTCAACCCGCGCGCCCGGATCGCGGCCAGGTGGGCGCCACGGGCCACCACTGTCACGTCCCGGTCGGCCTGGGCCAGCCGTACGCCGATGGTCCCGCCGACCGCACCCGCCCCGATGATCACGTATCGCATCGCCCCATTCTGCCCGCCGCGCGTTTCCCGCCGTCGATCATGGAGTTGTGGTGCCTGGATGCGGGGGTATCGCGGCTTTCGCGGCCCACCACAACTCCTTGATCGACCCGGGCGGAGGCGGGGTTGAGGCGGGTTAGAGCGTCAGGCCGGCGTCGGTGAGGATCGGGCCGGTCAGCAGGAGGGCGCCGGCTACCAGGGCGGCCAGGTTCACCACGGCGAAGACGGCCACCCAGAAGAGCGGCGGGAACGGGGTGAGCCCGGCGAGTTGGTCGGCGTCGGAGGCGGGCATCCGGCCCCGCGACCGCAGCCGTTGCAGCTCCACCACCGGCCGCAGCCCGCCGAGCAGCAGGAACCACACCCCGGCGTACGCGAACGCGGCCTGGACCTGGGGCGTGGCGTACCACGAGACGGCGAACACCAGTGCGCCGGTGACCAGCAGCGATACCACGCCGAAGGCGTTGCGGATCATGACGAGCATGGCCAGCAGCAGCGCCACCGCCACCCAGAGCAGCAGGGTGATCCGGTTGCCGCCGAGCAGCCAGGCACCGGCCAGCCCGACCAGCGGCGGGGCGACGTATCCGGCGAGCAGGGTGAGGATCATGCCGGGCCCGGTGGGACGGCCGGCGGAGAGCGTCAGCCCCGACGTGTCCGAGTGCAGCCGGATGCCGCGCAGCTTGCGGCCGGTGAGCAGGGCGACAAGGGCGTGCCCGCCCTCGTGCGCGATGGTGACGGCGTTGCGGGCGACCCGCCACGGCAGCCGGGTGGACACCACCACCAGCGCGACGGCAGCGGTGATCAGCACCAGCAGCGGGGGCGGGTCCGGCTGCGCGCCGAACAGCGTGTCCCACGTCTCGCCCAGTCCGTCGATCGACATCATGGGGCGCGAGCCTACCGGCGGCGTTCCGTGTCGCTCCCGGAGCACCGCCTCGTATCCTGGGAAACTGATCGGGTGGCGAGTCGAGCGGGAGGTGAACGCGGGTGAGCGCAGCGCCCCTGGAGCCGCACATCGGCCTGTGGACCGAGGCCGACTACTTCGCCTTGGGCGAAACGCCTGACCGGATCGAACTGCTCGACGGGAGCCTTCTGGTGAGCCCTGCCCCGAGCCGACGGCACCAGCGGGTGTCGCGCCGGCTGGCGAACAGCATCGAAGCAGCGGCAGACCTCCTCGGGCTGTCGGTCTTCGAAGCGATCAACGTCCGGCTCGGCATCGATCGAGTCGTCATTCCGGACCTCGTTGTGACCGATGTTGATGACGACGGCACCTTCCTCGACCCCGACCGGGTGGTGCTCGTCGGCGAAATCGTCTCGCCCGGCAACGCCGCCGCCGACCGGCTGGTCAAGATGCAGCTCTACGCCATCGCGCGAATCCCCTGGTATCTGCTGGTCGAGCAGGACGGCGACGGTCACTCGCTGCGGCTCTACCGGCTCGACGGCGAGCACTACGTCGAGGACCAGGTGGCCAAGGCCGGCGAGACGCTGAGCGTCGTCGAGCCGTTCCGCTGGCAGCTCGACCCGGCCACGCTGGGCTGATCCGTTCGACCCTCGCAATCGGGGCGACACATGCCCGTCGATGAAGCTTTTTTCAGCCGCCCTTGTGATCTAGGGCACTTAACTCCAAAGATGGTTGTCGATAGAGCGACGTCCTTGGAGGCACTCATGGCCCGTACCTCGTCATCGCTGCGCCGCGCGCTCGCGGCCGGCCTCACCGTCCTCGCCACCGCGGCGGCGGCCCTGGTCGCGACCGCCGGACCGGCGGCTGCCGCCACCACACCCGGCATCGACGTGTCCCGCTACCAGGGCACCATCAACTGGACAAGCGTCCGCAACGCGGGGATCCAGTTCGCCTTCATCAAGGCGACCGAGGGCACCACCTACAAGGACCCGAACTTCAACGCCAACTACGTCAACTCGTACAACGCCGGGGTGATCCGCGGGGCGTACCACTTCGCCCGGCCCAACATCTCCGCCGGCTCGACCCAGGCCAACTACCTGGCCTCCAACGGCGGCGCCTGGTCCGCGGACAGCCGCACCCTGCCGGCGGCGCTGGACATCGAGGCCAACCCCTACAGCGGCGGCTACTGCTACGGCCTGAGCACCACCGGGATGCGCAACTGGGTGCAGGACTTCCTGAACACCTACCGGTCGCGCACCGGCCGGTACGCCGTCATCTACACCACCACGAGCTGGTGGAACCAGTGCACCGGCAGTTGGACCGGCCCGTGGGCGAACCACCCGCTCTGGCTGGCCCGCTGGGCCAGCGCACCCGGCGCCCTGCCGGCCGGCGCGTCGGTGTGGAGCTTCTGGCAGTACACAAGCACCGGCGTCGTCTCCGGAATCAGCGGCAACGTGGACCGCAACTACTGGAACGGCGACCGCAGTCGACTGATCGCGCTTGCCAACAACACCTGACCGGGTCGTTGGCGGCAGCGGGATCGACTGTCACCACACGGTCGACAATCGGTCCGGCTGCCGCCACACCACCGGTCAGGCCCTCCGCCGGCTCAACGCCGGCACCACGGCCTCCTCGCGGGCCAGCGCGCCCCGGCGGGTCAGCCGCCAGGCAGCCACCCCGAAGCCGGCAACCGCCACGACGCCGAGCAGTGCGATGAGCGCCGGAATCCCCATGGTGACCAGCAGCAGGATCGCGTCGCCGAGCGCCACGAGCATCCACAGTGCCAGCCGAGGCCGAGTGTCCCTCCGTCGGTAACCCATGTCGTGCCTCCCTCCGTCGTCGACTGTCAATTACCCAGGACGACGGAGGGTCATGCGAATGAGTTTCAGTCCTGTCGGTCGGGCACGAAACCCTTGGCGATCCGGTCGAAGTTCGGCAGGTTGGCCTGCCAGTCCTTCTCCGCGATCTCCCACCGCAGGGCGTAGCCCCGGTTACTGGCCGTCACGAACCCACGGTTGCGGACATGGATTCGTGTGCCGTCGCGGGTCTCCAGCCACTCCCAGTCGGAGCAGGTCTTCCAGAAGTCGCAGCGCACGATGCCGAGCTTCTGATAGTTCTTCACGATGTCCTTGCGGCCCGGCTCGATCCGCACCCAGTTTGCGTAGGCGTCCTTCTCCGGCCTCGGCGTCCACTGCACGAGCAACTCACCCGGGCCGTTGGGCTCGTCGAAGACGACAGTGTCGCTGCCGGCCTCTTCGCGCACCCAGTCGTCGGGGATCGGCAGGGTGAAGCCGGCCGGGTCCCGGTGCAGCTTCCAGCCCGCCGGCAACGCGTTCGGGTCGACCGACGGCGAGGCCGACGGCGTCGCGCTGGGGGCACCGGTGGTGGGCGCCGGCGCAGCGGAACTCGGCGCCGCTGCCGACGTCCCGCCACCCCCGGTCGGCTCGGTCTGCGGGCTCGTGTCGTCGCCCTTGGTGAGCATCGGCACCACCACCACGAGGCCGATCAGCAGCAGGGCGACCACCGCCCCGATCAGCAGGTTGCGTCGGGTGTTGTTCGGCTTCGTGCCGTCGAACGGCGGCACCGACGCGCGACCCGCCGGACCGATCGGCGGCATGAGCGACGTCGGCGTCGTCGGCCTGCGCTGTTCCGGAGCCACCGGCGGACCGTCGACCGCCGTCGGGTCGTCGTCGTTCGTCGTACCGTCGGCGGCGCTCGTCGTACCCTCGCCGGTCGTGTCGGCTGTGACCTTCGCGGTCGGGTCGGCATCGGACGGGCGGTCGATCGGCGCGGTCGGCTCGGCCGGCACCGCCGCCGTCGGGTCGGCAGTCACCGGCGCGGTCGGGTCGCCGTGCGCGCCGGAGGGAACGACTGCCGTCGGCGTGGCATCGACGGCGGAGGTCGTGGCGGCTGCGGAGGTAGCGGAGGCCGGCGGCGACACCGGCCGGTCGACACTCTCGGCCGGTCGCGGCGCGGGGACGTGCGGCGGGCGCGGCTCGCGCGGGCCGTTCGGCCCCGGCCGGCGTACGCCATCAAGCAGCGAGATCCCGCGCGCCCGCTTGCCACCGGCGCGGCGCAGCAGACGTTCCGCCACCTCGGCGGTGATCCGCTCGTTCGGATCCTTCCGCAGCAGCCCGTTCAGCACAGCCTTGAGCGGACCGGCGTTCTTCGGCGGCGGAATCGGCTCGGTCGCCAGCGCGGCCAGGGTGCCGATCGCCGACGGCCGCGCGTACGGCGACTTGCCCTCGACGGCCGCGTAGAGCGTCGCGCCCAACGACCACAGGTCGGCCTCCGGGCCGGCGGTGCCGTCCCGGGCACGCTCCGGCGAGATGTACGCGGGTGAGCCGAGCACCATGCCGGTGCGGGTCACGTTGGGGTCACCGGGGATCGTGGCGAGACCGAAATCGGTCAGCACCACCCGGCCGTCCTCGCCCAGCAACACGTTGCCGGGCTTGACGTCGCGGTGCATCACGCCCGCCTTGTGCGCGGCACTCAGCGCACCCAGCACGCCGAGGCCGATCTCCACAGTGCGGGCCACCGAGACGGGGCCATCCTCGGCGAGAGTGTCCTGCAACGACTTCGACGCCACGTACTCCATGACGATCCACGGATCGCCGTCGGTGCGCAGCACGTCGAAGATGCGGACGACGTTGGCGTGGTTGAGCCGGGCGATGGCCCGCGCCTCCCGCAGCGAACGCTCGCGCATCTCGCGGCGCTCCTCGTCGGTGAGACCTGGCGGCGGCACCAACTCCTTGATGGCGACGTCCCGGTGCAGCACCTCGTCGCGTGCCTTCCACACCCGGCCCATGCCGCCTTGGCCGAGCGGCGACAGGAGCCGGTATCGGTCAGCGACGAGTTGGGGAAGCGCGTTCGACATCGCTGAGACGGTACCCGGACCGGCTGACGCTCACACCGCCGGCACGCCACTGTGCGCTTCGCGTAACTTCGCGCCGCGTACCCTGGCGTCATGTCTGCCGAAGAGCCGCTGTTCCGGGTCGTTCGCGGCGTGCCCACCGCGGAGGAGTTGGCCGCCCTGGTCGGAGCGATCATCACCCGCTCCCACCCCGCCGCCGCTCCCGCGCCGACCGCCACGTCCGCCTGGGCGCGCAGCGGTCGGCCAGTCGCCTCCGGCGGGTGGCGCACCTCCGGCCTGCCCCGCGGCTGACCCGACCCGCCGGGCGGGGGCTGTCAGGGGCACGGGGAGCGGTTACCCTCACTCAGGGAGACGATGCCGTGACACTTAGGGAGGACCCGTGATCCCTCAGGAGGACCGGCCAGCGCCCTGGCTGCGCGGCTACGGCGGCATCGAGGCCGACATCAGCCAGCTCAGAGAGTTCGCCGACCGGCTCGCCGCCGAGGTCGAGAGCAACTACGCGCCGCACCTGTCGTACATCGCCGACGACATGTCCGCGAAACTGCCCAACCCGTGCGACGCCTTCATCGAGCTGGTCACGTTCCTGCACGCGCACCACGAGACGCAGCAGGCCACCGCCGACATCGTGTACGCCGTCCGCGGCGCCACCGGCCACCTGGCCGCCGCCGCCGACCAGGTCGCCAGCCGATACGCCGACAGTGACGCCTTCACCGCCGCACGAGTGGTGGACGTGCGGCAGGCCCTCGCCGACCCCACCAGCATGCTGCCCGGCGGTCCGACACCGATGCTGACCGACCCGACCCGCGCCGACAGCGGTGCCGAAGGACCGGTGGTGCTGCCATGATCGACCGGGGCACCGGCCGCACCTCCGGCCTCACCGACTGGCACCTCATGGACGTCAACAGCATGTGGGCCTGCCTACAGGACCACGACACCACCAACCACTGGAAGCAGGTCGCCGGCTGGCGCAAGGTCTGCGACCTCGCGCAAACCCACCTCAGGCGCCTCCAGGAATACCGGCGCGGGCTCGCCGAGGCATGGCCCCCCGAGACCAGTGCCGCCTCCAGCACGTACCTGGCCGAGCTCGACGAGCTGATCGACAAGGTCCAGCGCACCCACAACGCCGCCGCCGCGAACTACACCGCGCTCGCCGCCGCCACCCAGGCCATCGGCACCACCCGCGCCGCGCTCCGCAAGATCCACGAGGAGTACGCGACCAAGTCCCAACAAAAGCAGGCGTACGAGTCGATGGCCGCCGACCCGAAAGCGATAATGGGCAACCGGATCGCCGAGGCACCTGTTACTGACGCGGATCTGGAACGACTGAATACTCAGGCACGGACGGCCATGTTCAACCTCAGCGGGGAACTCCAACAAGCCCAAGCAACCCTCCAAAAACCACCAGCAGCACCAAGGAGCACGCGGCAGCCGGACGATCCGGATGTGTATAGCGGTTATCAAGCACCCGTGATTCCGCCCATCGTGCCGGTGCCGATATCCGCTCCCTCTGCGACTCAGCGGCCGAGCGCAAGCGCTGAGCGGGTGGGTCCGGTACCCGTAGTGCCGGGCGTGGGCCCGGTTCTCGGAGGAGTCACAGCGGGAGTCTCTCCCCCACCGACTGCTACCGCCACTCCCCCGATTCAGACATCAGCAACAGTCGGCCTGCCGGCCGCCGGGCCTGGCCCCACACCTGGGTTTGCCCCTGTCCCTAACCTAGGCTCGCCAACAGCACCCGCCTTGCGGCCGGGCCAGCCAGGGCCACTCCCAACGCCAGTCAATGGCGGCGCTGATGGCAGCGCAACGCGATCCGCGCCGCCCGCCCGCCCGGCCCCTTCTGCAGGAGGATTGATCGGAGGTGTCCCAGGATTGAGTACAGGTCAACCCACAGGTAACGCCGGCACCCCCAGAAGGGTCAATCCGGTCGGCGGCGTCATTGGAGGCGGCGGTGCAGGGACAGCGCCCAGTGGTTCAGCAGGAAGCCGACCAGGCGGGGGGCGCAGCATCAATGGAAGCTCAGGCGGTTTCCCGATCGGCGGTGCGCCCAGCTTGCAAGCGAGCGCGGGTCGCCCAGGAATGCGGTCAGAGCCTGAACAGAAATTTCATCGATGGGATCCGGATAACCCTTGGGAAACCGACAAAGGCGTACCTCCGGTGGTACAGCCTCCGGACCGGGATGATCCAATCGATCCTGGCCCCGCAATCGGTTTTAGCAGGTGATCGGGCAGCTCCTGGCGGGAGCCCTTAGGGTAGCGCTGGTCGGACTAACACTGCCTGCGAGCATTGCCACTCCATCACAAGATGGGGACCTTATACGAGGCGACCAATGGCATCTTCCATTCCTTCACATTGATGCAGTACACCTGATTAGCCAAGGGGAAGGGGTGATCGTCGCGGTACCAGACACCGGAGTCGACGCCCACCCTGATCTACGCGTGAATCTGCTCGACGGCACAGACGTCATTTCCGGAGGAAGCGGCGATGGACGCCGAGATCGAGATAGTCATGGAACCTCGATGGCGGGCCTGATTGCCGCGCATGGAAAGGAAAATAAACAGGGCGCTCTTGGCATCGCCCCTGAGGCGAAGATTCTTCCAATCCTTGACACCCCGCCGGGCGGCATAGGCGATCCGGATGCACTCGCCTCCGGTGTAGAATTCGCAATTGCGAAAGGTGCTGACGTTATTAGCATCTCAGCGGTTGCGGGTGCCAGCGTGCGCCTTCAGCAAGCAATTAAGGCCGCTCAGGATGCTGACATCTTAGTGATAGCCGCAGCGGGTAATCGACCCTCCGACACCGGCGTGCGTTATCCAGCCAGCGAAGAAGGCGTGATCGCCGTTGGCGGCATCGGTCGTGATGGACTGCACGCCGCCGTCTCGGTGACCGGGTCGAAGATCGACGTCGTAGCTCCCGCTGTTGACATCTACAGCACCAGCTACGACGGAAAGTACTCGAAGGGCACTGGCACATCGAGCGCCACGGCGATCGTGGCGGGGGCGGCGGCGTTGATCCGGTCCAAGTACCCGTACCTGCCGGCGCGGGAGGTGGCGCACCGGCTCACGGCGACGGCTGTCGATAAGGGCCCGCCTGGGCGTGACGACGAGTACGGCTACGGCGTGATCGATCTTGTGGCAGCGCTGACGGCGGACGTACCGCCGCTGGGGTTTGAATCTGTGAGCGCGCCGGCCGATGCTGGCCCGACAACGTTTGGTGCTCAACCGGGTGATGACGGCGACGGCGCGACGGCGCGTGGCCTGGTCACCCTTGGCGTGATCTTGGCTGCGGGGGTCGGATGGGCGGTGGTGGCACGGCGGCGTCGGCGCGGCGATGATCCGCCACCCAGGATTAGTCGCTGATTGGCCCACGGCGCGGCGGTCGACTCGGGTTCCTGCAAGTCGCGGTGTCCGGGGCGGTAGAACACCGCAGTTTCAAGAAACCCGAGTCGATCACGCTCGGCACCGCGCCGGGCACCGCGCTCGGCACCGCGCCGGGCACCGCGCTCGGCACCGCGCCGGGCACCGCGCTCGGCACCGCGTGCACCGGATGGGCAAACCGGCGGGCGGGCAGACCGGCGAGCGGCGCGGTCGCGTGGTGGAGGCGTTGTGCGGGTGGTTAGCCGGTAACGTCGGGTGGGTGTCTGAGACCCTGCCGCTCCGCCTTGTGCTCGCCTCGGCGAGCCCCGCCCGTCGCAAGTTGCTCCAGGCTGCTGGGATTGAGCCAGATGTGCTGGTCAGCGGGGTGGACGAGTCGTTGGTGGTGACCGAGCGGGCCGAGGAGTTGTGCCTGGAGTTGGCGCGCCTCAAGGCGCAGGCGGTGTTGACCCGGCTGAGCCCTGGCGCCGACCAGCGGACGTTGGTGATCGGGTGTGACTCCGTGCTCGCGTTCGACGGGGAGATCCTTGGCAAGCCGGCGGACCCGGCGGATGCCACCGGGCGTTGGCTGCGGATGCGGGGGCGCAGCGGTGTCCTGCACAGCGGGCACTGCCTGATCGACGTTGCCGCCGGGCGGCGCGCGGAGGCGGTCGCTTCGACCACTGTCCACTTCGCCGATATCAGCGACGACGAGATCGCCGCGTACGTGGCAAGTGGCGAGCCGCTGGCGGTGGCTGGCGCGTTCACCATCGACGGGTTGGGTGGGCCGTTCGTGGAGCGGATCGAGGGTGACCCGGGGACTGTGGTCGGCTTGTCGATGCCGCTGCTGCGCCGCCTCCTCGCCGAGTTGGATCTGCGGATCACCGACCTGTGGACGAAGGTCGCGCCGGGCGGCCAATCGGTCGAGCCAGTCGGTAACGTCCGGTCATGACCACCAAATCGATCCCGCTCACCGACGAACTGCACGCGTACCTGGTTTCGCACGGCTCCCCGCCGGACGAGATCATTGTGGACCTGGCCGAGGAGACCCGGTCGGTGCTGCCGGAGCATGCCACCATGCAGGTGGCACCGGAGCAGGCAGCCTTTCTGACGTTTCTGACGCGGCTGCTCGACGTACGGCAGGCCGTCGAGATCGGCACGTTCACCGGGCTCTCATCGTTGGCGATCGCCCGCGGGTTGCCCGAGGGCGGGCGGCTGACCTGCTTCGACATCTCCGAGGAGTTCACCGGCATCGCCCGGCGTTACTGGGAGCGGGCCGGCGTGCAGGACCGGATCGAGCTGCGCATCGGCCCGGCCGGGGAGACGTTGCGGGAGTTGCCGCACGAGCGCTACCTGGACTTTGCGTTCATCGACGCCGACAAGACGGGCTACCCGGTCTACTGGGCCGAGTTGGTGCCCCGGATGCGGCCCGGTGGCGTGATCGCTGTCGACAACGTCCTGCGCGGCGGACGGATCGTGGCGCCGCAGAACGAGGGCGACCGGGCGATCGCCGCCTTCAATGATGAGGTGTTGGCCGACGTACGGGTGGATGCGGTGATGTTGCCGATCGCGGACGGCCTCACCCTCGCCCGGGTGCGTTGACCGGCAACACCCGCCGGCCGTTTTGATCCACTCGGGTTCTTGAAAGTCGCGGCATCCCAGGCGGCAGGACACCGCGACTTTCAGGAAAGCGAGTCGATCACGCCGGACCGGGCGCCGAACGCGCCAGACCGGGCGTCGGTCACGCCGGCAGGTCCGGTCAGCGGACGCTGCGGGCGAACTGGCGGGCGGCCCAGTAGACGCCGAGCGCGGCGAGCACCGCGGTGATGCTGAGGCCCTGCCAGACCTTGTCGCTGGCCAGGTCGCCGGCGAACAGCGCACGGGTGCCGTCGACCGCCCAGGAGAACGGGTTCCAGTTGGCGATGCCCTGCAACCAGCCGGGGGCGAAGGTGAGCGGCAGCAGGATGCCGGACAGCAGCAGCACCGGCTGCGCCACGGTGTTCATCAGGGGGGCCAGCGCGTCCTCGCTCTTGACCTTGAGAGCGACGCCGTAGGAGACGGCCGAGGTCATGAGGGCGATCAGGGCGAGCATCAGGTACGCCAGCAGCAGGTCCCCGATGAACACCCGCAGGTCGAACAGGAGTGCCAGCAGGGTGATGATGATCGCCTGCACGACGAGCGACACGACGTCACGCAGCGAGCGACCGAGCAGCAGGGCGAGCCGGCTGATCGGGGTGACCCGGGAGCGTTCGATGACGCCGGCGCGCAGTTCGGCGATCAGGCCGAAGCCCTGGAACAGCCCGCCAAAGATCGCCAACAGCACCAACAGACCGGGTACGAAGATCTTGTAGGCGGCGGCCTGGGTGGGCGCGTTCAGTGCCGGCTTGAGCAGCGGGGCGAAGAGCAGCAGGTACATGACCGGCTGGAACACGCCGACGAAGACCCAGACCGGGTTGCGCAGCAGGAGTTGCGTCTGGCGCTGGAAGATCAGCCAGGTGTCACGGGCGAATTTCATGAGTCGTCTCCGGTGGTCAGGACTCGCGCAGCGAGCGGTGGTCAGGACTCGCGCAGCGAGCGGCCGGTCTTGGTGAGGAAGACGTCGTCCAGGCTGGGTCGGTGCAGCTCGATCGAGCGCAGCTCCAGCCCGGCCTGGTCGAGCCTGCGCAGCACCTGCGGGATGGCGGTGGCGCCCTCGTCGACGTAGAGGCGCAGCCCGCCCTCGTCGATGGCCTCCAGCTTGTTGACGTAGGGCTCGCCGTCGAGCACCTGGATGGCCTGCGGGGTCGCGGCCAGGTCGAGACCGACAAGCACGACGTCGCCGGAGATCTCGCGCTTGAGTTCGGCTGGGGTGCCCTCGGCCACCACCTCGCCGTTGTCCATGATCGCGATCCGGTCGCAGAGCGCGTCGGCCTCGTCCAGGTAGTGCGTGGTGATGAAGACGGTCATCCCGTCGCTGCGGAGCCGCCGGATCTCGTCCCACATGTGGGCGCGGCTCTGCGGGTCGAGGCCGGTGGTCGGCTCGTCCAGGAAGACGATCTTCGGCTCGTGGATGATGCCGAGTGCGATCTCGACCCGTCGGCGTTGACCTCCCGAGTAGGTCTTGCACTTGCGGTCCGCGTACTCGGTGAGCTGGAAAGCGTCCAGCGCGCGGACCGCGCGCCGCTGCGCGTCGGCCTTGCTGATGCCATACATGCGGGCGTGCAGCACCAGCTCGTCGCGGGCGGTGGACTCGTCCCAGGTGCTGCCGCCCTGCGGGACGTAGCCGATCCGCCGGCGCACCTCGGCCGGGTCCTTGCGCAGGTCGGCACCGGCGATGGTGGCGTCACCGCCGTCCGGCTCGATGAGCGTGGCGAGCATCCGCAGCGTGGTGGTCTTGCCAGCGCCGTTCGGGCCGAGGAAGCCGAAGATCTCGCCTTCGGCGACCTCCAGGTTGACGCCACGCACGGCGTCCACCGTCTTCGTCTCTCGACCCGCGCGGGAGCGGAACGACTTCCGCAGCCCCCTGGTCTCGATCATTTCTGCTCCTGGTCGTTCGGGCCGGCGGGGCCGGCCGTCGAGTGTCGTTCGGGCCGGCCGCGCGCCGGCCGTCGAGTGGGACGAACGCCGGACGGCGCACTCCCCCGCTGTGCCGCCAGCAGGCTAACGCGATATAACTCTTGTAGTCAACGTTGATTATTCCGCTTGCGTTGGTGGCGCCGACTCCCGGCGCTCCTTCCACCCCGACCAACCCTCGACGTTCTCCAGCTCAGCGGGCAGGTACGACACGCCGGAGTCGATCCGCTCGGCGATCCGCTCGCACCACCCCATCTCCGCCTCCGCCCGCGCCGCCCACAGCTCGAACATCCAGCCCACGTGCACCGGCTTGCGGTTACGCACCCAGTCCGACTCGAGGGAGGCCCGCATCGACTCGACACCGGCACGCAGCAGATTGGCCCGATTGCGCAGGGCCGCGGCGGCCTCGGCACGCGGCATGGCCGGCAGGAAGGAGAAGGCCACCGCGAAGGGGTCCGCGGGCTCGACAAGGTTCCACCAGAGGTTGCGCAGCATCGTCTCGAACTCGTCCTCGCCCTTGACCGTCACCTCGTAGGTGGTCCGGGCCGGTCGGGCGCCGACCTGCTCGGTGGCGACGGCCCGGAGCAGCCCCTCCTCGGTGAGCTTGCGCAGGGCGTGATAGATCGAACCGGGCTGCACGTTCGCCCACTTGTCGGCACTCCAGCTCAACAGCTCGCGGCGCACGTCGTAGCCGTGCACGGGCTGCATCCACCGCACCAGACCGAGGATCATCATTCGAGTCGCAGACACCCAGCAAGCGTAATAGCCAAGTTTGACTATGATGAGTGCCGCATTCCACACTGAGCGATCGTTAGGGTCAGCGGGGCGGCCGATACACTCCCCGTCAGTAACCTGCCCGGGGAGGAGCTACGAAGGTGCGCAAGGTACTCATCGCCAACCGCGGCGAGATCGCCGTCCGGGTGATCCGTGCGTGCCGCGACGCCGGCCTGGGCAGCGTCGCCGTGTACGCGGACTCCGACCGCGAGGCCCTGCACACCACCCTCGCGGACGAGGCGTACGCGCTCGGCGGGGACAGCGCGACCGAGACCTACCTGCGCATCGACAAGCTGCTCGACGTGGCCGCCCGTGCCGGCGCGGACGCCGTACACCCGGGTTATGGCTTTCTCAGCGAGAACGCCGACTTCGCCCAGGCGGTCATCGACGCCGGGCTGACCTGGATCGGCCCCACCCCGCAGGCGATCCGTGACCTGGGCGACAAGGTCACCGCCCGGCACATCGCGCAGCGCGCCGGCGCGCCGCTGGTGCCCGGCACCCCGGACCCGGTGGCCAGCCCGGACGAGGTGATGGCGTTCGCCGTCGACCACGGCCTGCCGGTCGCCATCAAGGCCGCCTTCGGCGGCGGCGGGCGCGGCCTCAAGGTCGCCCGGACGATGGAGGAGATCCCCCAGCTCTTCGAGTCGGCCACCCGGGAGGCGGTCGCCGCGTTCGGCCGGGGCGAGTGCTTCGTCGAGCGTTACCTGGACCAGCCCCGCCACGTCGAGGCGCAGGTCCTCGCCGACCAGCACGGCAACGTGATCGTGGTCGGCACGCGGGACTGCTCGTTGCAGCGCCGACACCAGAAGCTCGTGGAGGAGGCACCCGCGCCGTTCCTCACCGACGCCCAGCGGGCCCAGATCCACGACAGCGCCAAGGCGATCTGCCGCGAGGCCGGCTACCACGGTGCCGGCACCGTCGAATACCTGGTCGGCAAGGACGGCACCATCTCCTTCCTGGAGGTCAACACCCGACTCCAGGTCGAGCACCCGGTCACCGAGGAGACCGCCGGCATCGACCTGGTGCGCGAGCAGTTCCGGATCGCCGACGGCGCGAAGCTGCGGAGCACCGAGGACCCGACGCCGCGCGGGCACTCGATCGAGTTCCGGATCAACGGCGAGGACCCGGGCCGCAACTTCCTGCCCGCCCCGGGCACTGTCACCGCGCTGCGACTGCCCACCGGGCCGGGTGTGCGGGTGGACACCGGCATCTCGGCCGGCGACGTGATCGGCGGCAACTTCGACTCGCTGCTGGCCAAGCTGATCATCACCGGTGAGACACGGGCCGAGGCCCTGGAGCGCGCCCGCCGGGCCCTGGACGAGATGATCGTCGACGGGATGGCGACCGCCCTGCCGTTCCACCGGCTGGTCGTGCGGGACAAGGCGTTCACCGCCGAACCGTTCACCGTGCACACCCGCTGGATCGAGACGGAGTTCCACAACACGGTGCCGCCGTTCGCCGCCGCCGGCGCCGCCGAGGCGCCGGCGGAACGCGAGACCGTCGTGGTCGAGGTTGGCGGCAAGCGCCTGGAGGTCAGCCTCCCCGCCGGCTTCGGCGGGAGTACGACCACCGCGGCACCCGCCTCCCGTAAGCCGGCTCGACGCGGCGGGGCGGCCAAGGCGGGCGCGCCGGTCAGCGGTGACGCGCTCACCTCGCCCATGCAGGGCACCATCGTCAAGATCGCGGTAGCGGACGGCGACACCGTGGCCGAGGGGGACCTGGTGGTGGTGCTGGAGGCGATGAAGATGGAGCAGCCGCTGCACGCCCACAGGGCGGGCACGGTCAGCGGGCTCACCGCCGAGGTCGGCGCGGTGCTCACCGCCGGTGCCCCCATCTGCACCATCGCCTGACGGGCCCTTCCGGAGGGCTGGGCGCGCGGCGGGAGTGGTTTGCGGCACCGGACCCGGCAGCGGCGGCCGGAAGCGGGAATGATGGTCCGGTGCGGTTCCTTCACGGCGCGGCCCCCGCGCACGACCTGACCTATACCGACGTCTTCATGGCGCCGGCCCGTTCCGACCTGGGTTCCCGGCTCGACGTCGACCTGTCCACCGGTGACGGCACCGGCACCACCATCCCGTTGGTGGTGTCGAACATGACGGCGGTCGCCGGCCGGCGGATGGCCGAGACGGTGGCTCGGCGCGGCGCGATCGCCGTGATCCCGCAGGACATCCCGATCGAGGTCGTGGCGAACGTCGTCGCCTGGGTGAAACAACGGCACCTGGTCTACGACACGCCGATCACCCTGGGCCCGACCGAGACCGTGGGTGACGCCATCCACCTGCTGCCCAAGCGCTCGCACGCGGCGGTGATCGTGGTCGACGACGCCGGTCGGCCGATGGGCGTGGTCACCGAGGCGGACACCACGGGCGTGGACCGGTTCGCCCAACTGCGGCACGTGATGTCCACCGAGTTGCACACCGTCCCGGCGGACGCGGACCCGCGTACCGGCTTCGACCTGCTCTCCGCGGGCCGGCGCCGACTCGCTCCGGTGGTGGACGCCGACGGTCGGCTGGTCGGGGTGCTGACCCGCCAGGGCGCGCTACGCGCCACCCTCTACACGCCGGCCGTGGACGACCGGGGCCGGCTGCGCATCGCTGCGGCCGTCGGCATCAACGGAGACGTGACCGGCAAGGCCGCCGCGCTGTTGGAGGCGGGGGTGGACACGCTGGTCGTGGACACCGCGCACGGCCACCAGGCGCGGATGATCTCCGCGCTCCAGGCGGTCCGCAAGCTGGACCCGGGGGTGCCCGTGGCGGCCGGCAACGTGGTCACCGCCGAGGGGGTACGCGACCTGGTCGAGGCGGGTGCCGACATCATCAAGGTCGGCGTCGGGCCGGGCGCGATGTGCACCACCCGGATGATGACCGGTGTGGGTCGGCCGCAGTTCTCCGCAGTCCTCGACTGCGCGACAGCGGCCCGGCAACTGGGCCGGCACGTCTGGGCCGACGGCGGGGTGCGGCACCCCCGCGACGTGGCGCTGGCGCTCGCCGCCGGCGCGTCGAACGTGATGATCGGCTCATGGTTCGCCGGCACCTACGAGTCCCCCGGTGACCTCTACACCGAGCCGGACGGCCGGCGGTACAAGGAGAGCTTCGGGATGGCCTCGGCTCGGGCGGTCAGCGCCCGCACCGCCGACGACAGCCCGTACGACCGGGCCCGCAAGGCGGTGTTCGAGGAGGGCATCTCCTCGGCCCGGATGTACCTGGACCCGGCCCGCCCCGGTGTCGAGGACCTGATCGACGAGATCATCGCCGGGGTACGCAGCGCCTTCACCTACGCCGGCGCACGAAACCTGACGCAGTTCCACGAACAAGCGATAGTGGGCGTCCAAAGTGCCGCCGGCTTCACCGAAGGAATGCCCCTACCCACAAGCTGGTAACCCCCCACTCCCCCCACCCCGCCCCGGTCCCCCTCCCACCCCGTTGATCATGGGGTTATCGCCATCCGCATCGGCGTGTCGTGGCAATAACCTCATGATCAACGGGCCGGGGGCGGGGAGGGGGGCGGGGTGTTAGTAGGTGGGGGGCGGCTTAGTACCGCTCGGGCTGCTTCGCGTGGGTTGTCGCCGACGCGGGCTGGCAGTGCGCCCGCCAGCCAGAGGGTGGCGAAGCCGTGGGCTATCGACCAGGCCGCGAGCGAGTCCCGGTCGGGATCGGCGGGCGCGCCGCCGGTGGACAGCGCCACCACCCCGGAGCGGAGCGCGGCGCTGGCGCGGCCCCGCGCGGCGATCACCTCGGCGTCGTCGGCCCGGTAGAGCTCGGGCCGGAACATCACCTCGAAGTACGCCCGGTGCGTGACAGCGAAGTCGACGTACGCCACACCCGCCTCCAAGAGATCGTCACCCGTCGCGGTCAGCGTCTGCGCCAACCGGTCGAAGCCCTCGGCGGCGAGGGCGGTGAGCAGGCCCGCCTTGTCGCCGAAGTGGTGTGCGGGCGCGGCGTGGGAGACGCCGGCACGACGGGCCAGGTCGCGCAGGCTCAGCGCGGCGGGCCCTACCTCCTCGATGGCCACCACGGCCGCGGCGAGGAGTGCGCGGCGTAGGTCGCCGTGGTGGTACGCGCGCGTCTCGGTCATGCCCGAATCCTATCTTGCCATTGACAAGATGCCACTCCGGCGCGCAATCTTGCCACTGACAAGTTACCGAGGAGGATTTCGATGGCACCCCTGATCGCCCTACTGATCGGCACCGCGCTCGCCCGCCTGGCCGGTCTGGCCGGCATTTCCGCACTGGACGGCTGGCACCCCGCACTCCGGGTCGGGTTGGCCCTGCTGTTCGTGGTGACAGGTCTCGCGCACTTCGTCGGTCAGCGCCGCGCCGACCTGATCGCCATGGTCCCGCCACGTCTACCCCGCCCGGCCCTGCTGGTGACCCTCACCGGCATCCTCGAACTCGTCGGCGCCGCCGGGCTGCTGATCCCGGCGACCGCGCGACTGGCCGCGGCCGGGCTCGGCCTGCTCATGCTCGCGATGTTCCCGGCCAACGTCTCGGCCGCCCGCCGGAGGCTGACCCTGGGCGGACGTCCGGTCACCCCGCTCGGGCCGCGCACCGTCCTGCAGATCGTGTTCGTGACCACTGCCGCGGTAATTTCGTTTGGCCCCTGACTATCAGGGAGCTAATCTGCTCCCCGTGGAACTCGTCACTCTCCAGGATGTGCCGCTGGCCCGGCTGCTGGTGGTGGCCGGACACCTGGTCGGGCAACGGTGGAACCGCTACCTCGCCGAGGAGCACGGCCTCACCCAAGCCGGCATGGTCACCCTGATGACGCTCGCCAGACACGGCGAGCTGCCGCACCGGGAGGTCGCCGAGAAGGGCTTCGTCCGGCCGGCGACCCTGACCGGCATCGTGGACACGCTGGTCCGCGACGGGCTCGTCGAACGGCAGCGCGACGACAGTGACCGACGCAGCGTACGCATCGTCCTCACCCCCGCCGGGCGGGAGCGAGCGGCCACGCTCAGCACGCTGATGCACGCCGGACGCCCACTCACCTCGGTCGACAGCGACCCGGCGAAGGCACAGGTGATCCGCGAGTTCCTGCTAGAGGTCATCGGCAGCGGGGACGACCCGCGGATGACCGGCCGCCCTACCGAGCAGAAGGACCCGGCGTGCTGATCCGACTGTTGCGCAACCAACTGCGCACCTACCAACGACCGTTGCTGGCTGTGGTGCTGCTCCAGTTCGTGGGCACCATGGCCTCGCTCTACCTGCCCAGCCTCAATGCCGACATCATCGACAAGGGCGTGGCCCGGGGCGACACCGACTACATCGTGCACACCGGCGGGTGGATGCTGTTGGTCAGCCTGGTCCAGATCGTCTGTTCGATCGCCGCGGTCTACCTGGGCGCGCGGGTCGCGATGGGCTTCGGCCGAGACGTCCGGGCCAACCTGTTCGGCCACGTCAACCGCTTCTCCGCCCGCGAGGTGGCCCGGTTCGGGGCACCGTCGCTGATCACCCGCAACACCAACGACGTGCAACAGGTGCAGATGCTCGTCCTGATGAGCTGCACCATGCTGGTCGCCGCGCCGATCATGAGCGTCGGCGGCGTGGTGATGGCGCTGCGCGAGGATGTCGGGCTCTCCTGGCTGATGCTGGTCAGCGTGCCGGTCCTGGCCATCACGCTCGGCGCGATCATCCGTCGGATGGTGCCGGGCTTCCGGCTGATGCAGACCCGCATCGACACTGTCAACCGGGTGCTGCGCGAGCAGATCACCGGCATTCGGGTGGTCCGCGCGTTCGTCCGCGAGCCGTACGAGACGGACCGCTTCGGCGTGGCCAACGCCGACCTGACCGCCACCGCGCTGCGGACCGGCCGGCTGCTGGCGCTGATCTTCCCGGTGGTCATGCTGGTGCTGAACGTCTCCAGCGTGGCGGTGCTCTGGTTCGGCGCGCAGCGGGTGGACGCCAACGAGATCCAGATCGGCGCGCTCACCGCCTTCCTGCAATATCTGATGCAGATCCTGATGGCCGTGATGATGGCCACCTTCATGCTGATGATGGTGCCTCGGGCCGCGGTCTGCGCCGAGCGCATCGTCGAGGTGCTGGACACCGACTCCTCGGTGGTCCCCGCCGCGGCACCGGTCAGCGAGCTGACCACCCGGGCCGAGTTGGAGCTGCGCGGGGTGCGCTTCCAGTACCCGGGCGCGGTCGAGCCGGTGCTGCGGGACATCTCCTTCCGGGCCACCCCGGGCACCACCACGGCGATCATCGGCAGCACCGGCGCCGGCAAGACGACACTGCTGTCGCTGATTCCCCGCCTGGTCGACGTCACCGCCGGCGCGGTACTTGTCGACGGGGTGGACGTGCGTGAGCTGGCGCCCGACGAGCTGTGGCGGCGGATCGGCCTGGTGCCGCAGCGGCCTTACCTGTTCACCGGGACCGTCGCCAGCAACCTGCGCTACGGCAACCCGGACGCCACAGACGAGGAGCTGTGGGCGGCGTTGGAGATCGCCCAGGCCCGGGACTTCGTGGCCCAGATGCCCGGCGGCCTGGAGGCACCGATCGCGCAGGGCGGCACCACCGTCTCCGGTGGACAGCGGCAACGCCTGGCCATCGCGCGGGCGCTGGTCCGGCAGCCGGAGATCTACCTCTTCGACGACTCGTTCTCGGCGCTCGACCTGGGCACCGACGCGCGGCTGCGGGCGGCACTGCGGCCGGTCACCGCGCAGTCCGCGGTGATCATCGTGGCCCAGCGGGTCTCCACGATCATCGACGCCGACCAGATCATCGTTCTGGAGAACGGAGGGGTCGTCGGAGTGGGACGACACGCGGACCTGTTGGAGACCTGCCCGACGTACGCCGAGATCGTGGCGTCCCAGCAGACCACGGAGGTGGCGGCATGAGCGAGCGCGACGAGCCGCGCGCGGCCGTACCCAGTCAGAAGCCAGCCGCCGACGGACGGACGCCGGGAGGCGACGCGCCGCAGGACGGAGCCGCGCCGCAGGGCGGAGCCGCGCCGCAGGGCGGAGCCGCGCCGCAGGACGGTGGGGAGGCGACGCCGAAGCGGCTGCCGCCCGGCCGTCCGGGCGGCGGCCCACCGTGGATGAGCGCCGGGATGCCCGCCGAGAAGTCGATGAACTTCGGGCCGTCTGCCCGGCGGTTGCTCGGCCGGCTGCGCCCGCACCGGCTGCACCTGGCCGCGATCATCACGTTGGCCGTGGTCAGCGTCGGGTTCAGCGTGGCCGGGCCGAAGATCCTCGGCCACGCCACCGACCTGATCTTCACCGGGGTGATCGGCCGGGACCTACCTGCCGGCACCACCGCCGAGCAGGCCGTCGCCGCGGCCCGGGCCAGCGGCAACAACAGCTTCGCCGACATGCTGGCCCGGATGGACGTGGTGCCCGGTGTGGGCATCGACTTCACCGCCCTGGGGCGGGTGCTGCTGCTGGCGCTCGGGCTCTACCTGGCCGCGAGCGTGCTGTCCTGGTGGCAGGGCTGGCTACTCAACGGGGTGGTCCAGCGCACCGTGCTGCGGCTGCGCGCCGAGGTGGAGGAGAAGCTCAACCGACTGCCGCTGCCGTACTTCGACAGGCAGCCGCGCGGCGAGCTGCTCAGCCGGGTCACCAACGACATCGACAACATCTCGACAAGCCTCCAGCAGACGCTGAGCCAGCTGCTCACCTCGCTGTTGACAGTCGTCGGCGTGCTGGCCGTGATGTTCTGGATCTCACCGCTGCTGGCCCTGGTGGCTCTGGTCGCCGTGCCGCTGTCGGTGCTCGTCACCCAGCGCATCGCCAAGCGCTCGCAGAAGCAGTTCATCGCCCAGTGGACGCACACCGGCGAGTTGAACGGCCAGATCGAGGAGGCGTACACCGGCCATGAGCTGGTGAAGGTCTTCGGCCGGCAGCGTGAGGTGGAAGCCGCGTTCCACGCGAAGAACGAGGAGTTGTTCCGGGCGAGCTTCGGGGCGCAGTTCATCTCCGGGATCATCATGCCGTCGATGATGTTCATCGGAAACCTGAGCTACGTGGCGATCGCCGTGGTCGGCGGGCTGCGGGTCGCCTCCGGGGCGATGAGTCTCGGTGACGTGCAGGCGTTCATCCAGTACTCCCGTCAGTTCACCCAGCCACTCACCCAGCTCGCCTCGATGGCCAACCTGCTCCAGTCCGGGGTGGCGTCGGCCGAGCGGGTGTTCGCGGTGCTCGACGCCGACGAGCAGACCCCCGACCCGGTCCAGCCGGCCCGGGTGGCCGACCCGCACGGGCGGGTCGAGTTCGAGCACGTCTCATTCCGCTACGAGCCGGACAAGCCGCTGATCGACGACCTGTCGCTGATCGCCGAGCCGGGGCACACGGTGGCGATCGTCGGCCCGACCGGCGCCGGCAAGACCACACTCGTCAACCTGGTCATGCGGTTCTACGAGCTGGACGCCGGCCGGATCACGCTCGACGGGGTGGACATCACCACGATGCGCCGCGACGACCTGCGCGGTCGGATCGGCATGGTGCTCCAGGACACCTGGCTCTTCGGCGGCACCATCCGCGACAACATCGCCTACGGGCGACCGGACGCGACCGAGGAGGAGATCCTCGCCGCGGCCCGGGCGACCTTCGTGGACCGGTTCGTGCGCAGCCTGCCGGACGGCTACGACACGGTCATCGACGAGGAGGGCAGCAACGTCAGCGCCGGTGAGAAGCAGCTCATCACCATCGCCCGCGCGTTCCTCGCCGAGCCGTCGCTGCTGATCCTGGACGAGGCCACCAGCTCGGTGGACACCCGCACCGAGGTGCTGCTGCAACGGGCGATGGCCGCGCTGCGTTCGGACCGGACCAGCTTCGTCATCGCGCACCGGCTGTCCACCATCCGCGACGCCGACCTGATCCTGATGATGGAGGACGGTCGGATCGTCGAGCAGGGCACCCACGAGCAGTTGCTCGCCGCCCACGGCGCGTACCACCGGCTCTACCGCTCCCAGTTCACCGGCGCCGTCGCCGACGAGGAAGCGGCCGATCCGGCCGCCCAGCCCGCGGCGGTCTGAGGGGGTGGGTCGCCGTGCGCGCCACGCGACCGACGGCGACCCACCCCAGCTCGGCGGGTGGGTCAGCCGGCGGGAAGCAGCTCGGCGGCGCGCGCGGCGACCTGCCCGCCGATCAGGGCGAGCGCCGCGTCCGCGGGCATCGGATCCAGGGACCGGCCGCCGCGCAGGCGCAGCGCGAGGCGCCCGTCGGCCGCCTCCCGGGCACCCAACACCCCGAGGTACGGGACACGGCGGCGGGCCGCGTCCCGGATCCGGGCGCCCAGCGAGCCGGCGACGTCCACCTCGACCCGTAGGCCGGCGTCGACGGCCCGCCGGGCCAGGTCGGCCGCTGCGGCGGCCTGCCCGTCGTCGACCGGCAGCAGCACCAGTTGGACAGGCGCGTACCAGGCCGGGAAGGCGCCCTCGTGCACCTCGATGAGGTACGCGAAAAGCCGCTCCATGCTGCCGACCAGGCTGCGGTGCACCATGACCGGTCGACGCCGGCTGCCGTCCGAGTCGGTGTACGACAGGTCGAACCGTTCCGGCTTGTCGAAGTCCAGCTGGATGGTGGAGATGGTCGACTCCCGGCCGGCGGCGTCGACGATCTGAATGTCGATCTTCGGGCCGTAGAAGGCCGCCTCCCCCGGCGCCTCGACGTACTCCACCCCGGCCAGCGCGCCCCGGAGCAGGTCCTCCGCGCGGGCCCACTGCGCGTCGTCGCCGACGTACTTCTCGCCCGGTCCACGCAGCGACAGCCGGAACCCCGCCGGGCGGACGCCGAGCGCGGCGTGCACGGCACGGATCAGTCGGAGGATCTCGACGACCTCCCCGCCCACCTGCTCGGGGGCGCAGAAGGTGTGCGCGTCGTTGAGCGAGATGGCGCGTACCCGGGACAACCCGCCGAGCACCCCGGAACGCTCCGAGCGGTACATCCCGCCCAACTCCGCGATCCGCAGCGGCAGCTCGCGATAGGAGCGGCCCCGTGCCCGGAAGACCAGGGCGTGATGTGGGCAGAGCGCCGGCCGGAGCACGAACTCGTCGTCCGCGCTCAGCCGCATCGGCGGGAACATGTCGTCGGCGAAGTAGCCGAGGTGCCCGGAGATGTCGAACAGTTCGCGTTTGCCCAGCGGGGGCGAGTAGACGTGCTGGTGGCCGGAGCGGCGTTCCAGCTCCCGGACGTACTCCTCGACGGCGTGCCGGGCGGCGGCGCCGGCCGGCAGCCAGATCGGCAGGCCGGCGCCGGCCAGCGGATCGGAGACGAAGAGGTCCAGCTCGCGGCCGAGCCTGCGGTGGTCGATCATGTCGGACTCCTGGATCGGGGACGACCCGGAGGCGACCTGGGCTCCGTTCGGCGCGCGGCCCTCCGGGGCGGATCGCCCCGGGGCCTGGTCGACGGTGGTTACGTCAGAGCGGCGCGCCGGGGATTCCCGGCGTCGTGGTCACCACTACCGCACTGCGCATACCGCGACCGTACTCGCCGGACGACCGGGGGCGCACCCGGATTTGTGGCGGCGAGGGAGGAGGTGGGCCGCCGGCGCGGGACCCGCCGGCGGCCCTCGCGGCCCGATTCGTCAGGAACGGGGGACCCGACGGGCGTGGGCCGCGCCCGTCAAAGGTACGCCGACGTACGCCGATCCGCCGACCGGCCCGGGACGGGGTGGGACGGGCACCGGACCCGTCACCCGAGACTGGTTCGCCTCGTTGTATTCGGGTGGGTCCTGTCGTGTCGACCGTCACGACGGGCCGGGCCTGTTCACCGTGACGCCGAACACGCCGTCAGGCTCAGGGCACCCAATCGGCCGCATTCGGCGAGGTGGCAGGCGTGCCCGAACTACTGACTGACGTCGCATCGCCGACGTGGGCGTACCTGGTGCTGCTCGCTCTGCTGATCGCGGACGCCTTCGTCCCGGTGATCCCCACCCAGGTCGTCATGATCACCAGTGGTGCGCTCACCGTCTACGGCGGGCTCAACCTGCCGGTCACCATCGCCGTCGGCGCACTCGGCGTCTTCGCCGGCGACCTGGCCTGCTACCTGCTCGGACGGAACGCACCGGACCGGCGGGCACCCCGGCACGCCGAGCTGAGCCGAGCCCGTCGGGTGGCCAGTCGGGTCACCAAGGGGCTCCGCCAACCAGGGCCGATGGTCATCCTGCTCTGCCGGTTCGTGCCCGGCGGCCGGATGGCGGCCTGCTTCTCGGCTGGCCGCAGTCGCTACCCGTACCGGCTGTTCGTGCTCTACGAGGCCGTCGCCGCGCTGGGCTGGGCCACCTACGGCGCGTTGGTCGGGCACCTCGGCGGCACCGCGCTCACCGAGTCGGCGTGGCGGCTGGCCATCATCGCCACCGCCGCCGCCGTCGGGTTCGCCGCGGCTGGCTGGGCGATGACGCTTGTCAGCGCCCGCCACGCCCGCACCGCCGGAACCGACATACCGCTCGACTGAACCCACAGGAATCCAAGATTGTCGCCACCGGCGTACATCTAGGGGTGGTCCCCTGGGGCGATTTCGGTGGGCTTCCCGGATCCGGCTCGGGTGCCCGCGGCGACAGGCTGAGTCATGTCTGGAACCCGGAACACCGGCCTGCTGGCCCTCGGCGGGATCGCCCTGGCGGCGCTGCTCACCGTGATCGGCCACCTCGAAGTCAACGACGACCTCAACCCGTGGGCGCTGACCATCAGCGACTTCGCGGTCTCCGACCGGGGCGGCGCCATCGACGTCGCCATGGTGGTGCTGGCGCTCGCCACTGTGGCGCTGCTGTACGGGCTGCGCCGCACCGGCCCACCCCGACCGCGCGCCGGGACCGCCGAGCTGCTGCTCGGCGCATGGGTGGGCGGGCTGCTGCTGGCCGCGCTGGTGCCGACGAACGAGCCCGGCACCACCATGACCACCGCCGCGTACGTCCACCGGTACGCCTCGGTCGTCGCCTTCCTGGCGCTGCCGGTCGGCGGTTGGCTGCTCGCCCGCCGACCGGATCTGGCCCCCGCGGCCCGGACGCTACGCGCCCTCGTCCTGCTCAGCCTGGCCCTGGCAGCGGCCATGACCTGGTCCGCCTACCCCGGCGACCGGATGCTCATCGGCCTGGCCGAACGCCTGCTCATCCTCACCGAGGTAGCGGTGCTGGCCACTGTGGCGATGACCCAGACCCGGCGGGTCACTCCAGTTCGTGCAGCATGAGCTGGCGGGCCGCCTCGGTGATGGAGCCGGAGAGACTCGGGTAGATGGTGATGGTCTGGGCCAGCTCGTTGACCGTCAGGTTGTTCTCCACGGCCATGGTGATGGGCAGGATCAGCTCGCTGGCCTTCGGCGCGACCACCACACCGCCGATCACCTGGCCGCTGGCCGGACGGCAGAACAGCTTCACGAAGCCGTCGGAGAGGTCGTCCATCTTCGCCCGGGCGTTGCCGGACAGCGGCAGCATCACCTGCCGGGCCGGGGTCTTGCCCGCGTCCACCTCGTCCTGCGAGACGCCGACGGTGGCCAGCTCCGGGTCGGTGAAGACGTTCGCGGCGACGGTACGCAGCCGCAGCGGGCGCACCGCCTCACCGAGCGCGTGCCACATGGCGATCCGGCCCTGCATGGCGGCGACGCTTGCCAGCAGCAGCACCCCGGTGCAGTCGCCGGCGGCGTAGATGCCCGGCACGTTGGTCCGCGAGGCCCGGTCGACAGTCACGTAGCCGCCCCGGCCCAGCTCCACGCCGTACTCGGTCAGGCCCAGGTTGGCCGTGTTCGGGATGGACCCGACAGTGATCAGCGCGTGCGAGCCGGTGACCCTGCGGCCGTCGGAGAGTTCCACCTCGACACCGTCGGCGGTACGCCGGACCGCGTCGGCCCGGGAGTTGTTGAGGATCTCCATGCCCCGGTTACGGAAGACCCGCTCGATCGCGGACGCGGCGTCGGCGTCCTCGTGCGGCATCACCCGGTCCCGGCTGGACACCAGGGTGACCTGGACCCCCATCGCCAGGTACGCGCTGGCGAACTCCGCGCCGGTGACACCGGAACCGACAACGATCAGGTGCTCGGGCAGCTCCGGTAGGTCGTACACCTGGCGCCAGGTCAGGATGCGCTCGCCGTCCGGGACGGCGGTGGGCAACTGGCGGGGGGTCGAGCCGGTGGCCACCAGCACTGTGGTCGCCGCGATGGAGTATTCCTCGCCGCCGTCCGCGGGAGTCACGACGACCCGGTGGGTGTGCCCGAGGGCGTCCTCGCCGAGCCGCGCGGTGCCGGCCACGACGGTGACGCCGGCCTTGAGCAGCTTGGCGTGGATGTCGGCGGACTGCGCCAGCGCCAACCGCTTGACCCGCTCGTGCACGGCCCGCGCGTCGACGGTGACCGCCTCCAGGCCGTCCGAGTGCACCCCGAACTCCTCGGTGTCCCGGTAGCCGGTGACCACCTGGGAGCTGGCGATGAAGGTCTTCGACGGTACGCAGTCGGAGAGCACACACGCCCCGCCCGCCCCGTCGGCCTCGATCACTGTGACATCGGCGTCCAGTTGGGCGGCGACCAGGGCCGCCTCGTACCCGGCCGGCCCCCCACCGATGATCACGATCTGGCTCACAGCGTTCGCCCTTCATCCATGTTCACAGTGACTTTGTTCTCCCGAGCGCATTCGACACGCACTGTCGTATTCTCCCCCACCCGTCCGCCGGGCTATCGTCATCGCCGTGCGTCATCACGCCGCCTACGGCTCAAATCTCGACCCTGCCCGGATGCGTGCCTACTGTCCGCATTCGCCGATGGTGGGCACCGGCTGGCTGGAAGGCTGGCGGCTGACCTTCGCCGGGGCGGACGTGATCGGCTGGGAGGGCGCGGTGAGCACCCTCGTCGAGTCGCCCGGTGACCGGGTCTTCGTGGCGCTCTACGACATCCACCCGTACGACGCCGGCCAGCTCGACGAGATCGAGGGAGTGACCGCCGGCACGTACCGCAAGCTGCACGTCCGGGTCTCCACCCTCGACGGCGACGTGACCGCCTGGATCTACGTCTTCAACGGGTACGAGGGCGGCCTGCCGACGTCGTGGTATCTGTCCGAGATCGCGAACGCCGCCGAGAAGGCGGGCGCCCCGGACGACTACGTCACCGAACTGCGGTCCCGCCCCACCGGCACCGCGTCGGCGTAGCAGCGCGTATCGCACCCCTCCAGTCTGCTCCCGCCGCCGACCGGACCGGGGGCCGGGCCCGACCGGGGTCGGCAATCACACACCGGCGAGGTCGGCCCGGGTGTCGTGCAGCAACTCCACCAACTCGGCGCCGTCGGCCGGGCCGAGAGCCGTGAACGCCGGCGCGACGAGACGGTTGGTCACCGCCTCCGCCCAGAGTCGCCGGCGCACCAACGGCCCGATCGGCGGGTAGGGCGGCGGCCAACCGCAGGCCACCGCCCCGGCCTCCCCCTCCGGGCCGGCCAGCACCGCCTCCAGCGGGGTCATCCCGGCGGCGCGTACGGCCAGCAGGTAGGCGCCGGTGAAGTGTTCCCGCAGCAGTCGCAGCCCGGCGGCGCTCCGGGCGCCCGGGGAGAGATCCGGCAGTGGCATGACCCGCCACGCGGCGAAGAGCGGCATCCCGCTGGCGTCCGCCGCCGCCACCGCCCGCTCGACGAGCACCGCCAGGCGCTCGGTGGTGGGCAGGGCGTCGAGCTGCTGCGATCCCCACCGACAGCACTCGGCGAGACTCGCCGCCGCCACCTCGACGGGCGCGACGACCCGGGCGGCGGCGTCCCACCCGTCGGCGACCGCGTCCGGGGCGATGAACCCGAGAGCGGCGGCGGCCGTCTCGGCCCGCACGTCGCCGAGCGCGCCCGCGCGGCCACTGATGTAGAACGCCCAGCCGGAGATGCCGAGCAGCCGGGCACGACGCAACGTGGCCGGGTCCCGGGCGAACGCGTCGCCGAGGTCCAGCACGACGGGCTTGCTGGCGGCAGCGACCTGCTCCGGTGTCATCCGAGCGGCCCTCTCGGGCAGCCCGATCCGTCGGCCACGACGGGGCCCCGACCCGGGGTCACCCGCCCTGGACGGCCCGCACACTCGTCGTCGTCCATCGATTGTCAGTCTGCCGCGCCACCGCCCGCGTCCGCATCCCCCTCTTCGGCGGCCAACGCCTCGACCGCCGCCTCCACCTCACCCGCGCGCCGCCGCGCCACGGTGACCGCCCGCTCGGCGGCACGCCGAGCGAGTTTGGCCCGGCTGAGATCCTGCTCGGCGACCGCCCGCCGCCGCTCCAGCTCGGCCAGTTCGGCTTCGATCCCATCGAGTACGGCGGCGTCGTCCCGCTCCTGCCCGGCCGCCCCGGTCAGCTCGGCCTCCGCGCGCTGCTGGTCGGTACGGGCTTTGGCCAGCTCCCGGTCCAGGGCGCGGCGCTGCCGGGCCCGCTCGGCGCGGGCGGCCCGCTGCGCGGTCCGCTCGGCCTGCTCGGCGCGCTCCGCCGACCGGTCGGTGCGGGGCACCGCCTCGGGACGCCCCCGCTGGGCACCCGGTCGACGGGCCGGGCGTTTCTCCTGCGGCTCCTCGTCCTCCCCGGTGACCAACCTCAGCTGTGGCCGGGGCACCTCACCGAAGCCGGCGTAGCTTGTCGCCCGGAGCAGGCGGCCGGCCCGGACCTGCTCGGCGACCTCGACGTCGGAGAACGCCGCGTTCAGGGTCGCCTCCACCTCGGCCAGTGGCAGCCGACCGGCCGGTGGGGCGTCCGGCTCCGCCGCCGCGAGCTTGCGGACCTCGGCGACCAGGGCGCCGACCACCGCCCGGCGCTGCGCGGACAACTCCCGCAGCCGGGCACCCCGCAGCTCACGCTGGGCGGTGCGCAGCGCGTCGGCGAGTTGGACCAGGTCGGCGACCAGCTCCGGGCGTTGGATGGCGAGCAGGTTCACCAGCCAGGCGGCCACCGTCGGACGACGCAGCCGGGCCAACTGTCGGGCGGTGCCCGGATCGCCGGCACGGCGGGCCTCGGCCACGGCGGCGTCCCGGGCGGCCACGAACCGGTCCGGAGGGATGCGGTAGAGCTGCTGCACCAGCTCCGCTGAGGGGCCGGGCATCTCCTCAGACGTCCACCCGGCTGCCGGGCTCCAGCCGCTGGTACTCGGTGCCGGACAGCGCGGTGTACTGCCGGTCGAGCACGCCCAGCCCGTTGTCGTTGAGCAACGCGTCGTGCAGGGCGTACGCGCGCCGGGGCGCGACCGCGCGGATGAAGTCGACCACCTCGGAGAACTTCGACCAGGGGGCGTGGATCGGCGCGAAGAGGGTGTCGACGGGGGTCTCGTCGGGCACCACCAGGGAGTCGCCCGGGTGGTAGACCACGTCGTTGATCAGGTAACCGAGGTTGTCGATCACCGGGATGTCGGGGTGGATCACCGCGTGTCGCCCCCCGTACGCGCGGACGGCGACCCCGGCGGCGGTGAACGACTCGCCGGGGGCGACCGGGCGCAACGCCTCGGCCGTGTCGCCGAGTGCTCCGGCGAGCGAGGCCGGCCCGTGGATCGGGAACGGCTGCCTGTCGAGTTGCCGGCGCACCGCGGCCAGGTCGAGGTGGTCGGGGTGTTCGTGGGTGATCAGCACCGCGTCCGCACCGTCCAACGCCGTCGCGGAGTCGCTGAACACCCCGGGGTCGACGACGAGCACTCCCCCGTCGTGTTCGACCCGGAGGCAGGAGTGGGCGTACTTGGTGAGCCGCATCGTGACTCCTCGATTATCGAATCGTGATGTCCTCAGCGCAGTCTGCCGGAACCAGCCGACGCGTGCGCCGCGTCCGAGCTATCGCCACACCGGATCACGACGATGGGAGCGGGGATGGACGGACAGGTGGTACGACGCCGCGGCACACTGTTGGCGGCAACGGCACTGGCGGCGGCGCTGGTGTTGACCGGCTGCGGGGCCGGCGACGACGGGTCGACGGGCACCGCGGCCGACGCCCCGGCGAAGGGCGACGCCGCGAAACGGGACAACGCGGTGGCAGCACCCGAGGCCGCCGCGGACCCGCAGAAGGGCGGGGCCGGGGCACCACAGGAGGGCGGCACGGGTGCGGCGGACCTCCGTGTCGACCAGCGGGCCATCATCTACACCGGTTCGATGCGGGTGCAGGTGGACGATGTGGACGCCGAAGCCCGGGCGGTGAGCGCCCTGGTCACCCGCGCCGGTGGCTTCGTCGGCGGTGACCAGCGGCGCAGTGCCGACGCCGACGCGGTGGCGGAGTTGGAGTTGCGGGTGCCGGCGGCGAAGTTCACCGAAGTGGTGGACGAGATCGCGAAGCGCGGCAGTCAGCAGAGCCGGGAGATCAGCACCGAGGACGCCACCGAGGCGATCGTCGACCTCGACGCGCGCATCACCAGTCAGCGGGCCAGGGTGGACAGCGCCCGCCGGTTGCTGGCCCGCGCCAGCTCGATCACCGACCTGGTGTCGTTGGAGAACGAGTTGGGTCGCCGCGAGGCCGACCTGGCGTCGCTGGAGGCCAAGAAGCGGCGACTGGCCGACCTGACCGCCCTCTCCACGATCACCGTGACACTGGCCGGGCCGGCCGCGAAGGCCACCGAGGACAAGGCCGAGACCGGCTTTCTGGTCGGGCTCAAGGGCGGCTGGAAGGCGTTCGTCGCCTCGTTGACAGTCCTGCTCACCGTGCTCGGGGCGCTGCTGCCGTGGCTGGTGGCCCTCGGCGTACCGGTGGCGGCGCTGCTGCTGGTGCTGCGTCGGCGCAGGAGGGTCTCGATCCCGACCGCTCCCGTCAGCGCGCCGCCGCCAGTGCCCGCAGCGCGGTCTGCACCATGACGCGTACGCCGGCGGGGATGGCCCGCTCGTCCACGTCGAAGCTGGCCCGGTGCAGGTCGACGTTGGGACCCGCGCGACCCACACCGAGCCGGGCGAGGGCGCCGGGGACGTACTCCAGATACCAGGAGAAGTCCTCGCCGCCCATGCTCTGGGGTGTCTCGGCGATCCCCTCCGGGCCGAGCGCGGCGGCGGTGGCGGCGGTCAGCACCTGGATGGCCCGGGCGTCGTTGGACACCGGCGGTCGGCCGCGCAGGTATTCCAGGTCGACTGTGGCACCGGTCGGCGCGAGCACGTCCCGGACCACCTGAGCGACGATCTTGGGTGCCTGCTCCCACGTGTCGCGGTCCATCACCCGCAGGGTGCCGGAGGCGCTCGCCTCGGAGGGGATGACGTTGTAACGGGTGCCGGCCGAGGCGTGGCCGAAGACCAGCAGCAGACCACTGTTGGCCGGCACCCGACGGCTGACCAGGGCGGGCACCTCGGTGACCAGCCGGCCGAGCGCGTCGACCAGGTCGACGGTCAGGTGCGGGCGGGCGGTGTGCCCGCCCGGACCGGACAGCCGGACGGTGACGTTGTCGGCGGCCGCGGTGATCGGGCCGACCCGCAGCCCGACCCGCCCCACCGGCAGGTTCGGGTCGCAGTGCAGCGCGAAGATCTGCACCACGTCGTCCAGGCCGCCGGCCTCGATGACCTCGAGCGAGCCGCAGGGCAGGATCTCCTCGGCCGGCTGGAAGATGAGCCGGACGCGCCCGTCCAACTCACCCAGGTCCGCGAGTTGGGCCAGCAGCATGCCGACGCCGAGCAGGATCGTGGTGTGCACGTCGTGGCCGCAGGCGTGGCAGACGCCCGCCACTGTCGACCGGTAGGGCACGTCCTTGGAGTCGTCGAGTGGCAGGGCGTCGATGTCGGCGCGCAGTGCGACAACGGGGCCGTCCGGCCGCCCGTTGACGTCGCAGATCACGCCGTTGCCCTTGGGCAGCAGGCGCGGGTTGAGCCCGGCCAGCGAGAGCTCCCGGGCGATCAGTGCGGCCGTCTCGAACTCGGAGCCGGAGAGCTCAGGGTGCGAGTGGAGGTGACGTCGGGTAGCGATCAGCCCCGGCACACGGAGCGCCAGGAGGTGGTCAAGCTCGCGGGGCAGCGGTTCGGATCCCGGGGGCAGATCCGGCCAGGACGACACCAACTGGCCATCCGTGGGCAGCGTCAACGCACTCGTCACGTCGAATTCTCGATCAGTAGAAACGGATGGATCATCGGGGACAGCAGACAGCCTAGACCTCCGACGGTGACGCTGCGCAACCTCGTTACGGTAGTGATCGGACCGCACAGCGTCAGGTATGCCCTGTTCCGGGCGCTCGGAGATGTCTGGGACAGCAGGTAGATCGCTATCGAACGCCGACATCCGTCCCTCACCTCCTACAACGCGTAACCAATCGGGGCGGCGTGAACCTGACGAACACGCGCGGGCCACTGGTGCAAATTGTCGCATTAGTCGGGGTGATGAACTGACACTCCGACAATTAGCCGACCACACTCCGCAACCAGCCGGATAGGGACGCTCACATGACGCCGGCCACCGCGGGCGCACACCGTGTGCGTCCGCGGTCCCCCGATCCGGTACCCGCCAGACCCGGCCCACAACCGCGTGCGCGACCGGAAACGGTCAGAAGCGGTCGGTGGGCCGGTACAGCCCCCACACCTCGCGCAGCGTCCCGCACACCTCACCCACAGTGGCCCGAGCGCGCAGCGCCTCCTTCATCGGGTAGAGCACGTTGTCCGACCCCTCCGCGGCGGCGCGCAGATCGGCGAGGGCCCGCGTCACAGCGTCGGCGTCCCGCTCGGAGCGCAACCGCGCCAGCCGCTCGGCCTGGGCCGCCTCGATCGTCGGGTCCACGCGCAACGGCTCGTACGGCTCCTCCTCGTCCACCGTGAACCGGTTGAGCCCCACCACCACCCGCTCACCCGAGTCGATCTCCTGCGCGATCCGGTACGCGGACTGCTCGATCTCCCGCTTCTGGAACCCGGCCTCGATGGCGTCCACCGCCGAGCCATGATCGGCCACCCGCTCCATCAACTCCAGGGCGGCGGCCTCGATCTCGGCGGTCATCGCCTCCACCACGTACGAGCCGGCGAACGGGTCGACGGTGGCGGTCAGGTCGGTCTCGTACGCCAGCACCTGCTGGGTGCGCAGCGCGAGCCGGGCGGCCTTCTCGGTGGGCAGCGCGATCGCCTCGTCGAAGCTGTTGGTGTGCAGCGACTGCGTGCCGCCGAGCACCGCGCCCAGCCCCTGCACCGCCACCCGGACCAGGTTGACCTCCGGCTGCTGCGCGGTGAGCTGCACGCCGGCCGTCTGCGTGTGGAACCGCAGCATCATCGACTTCGGATCCCTGGCGCCGAAGTCGTCGTGCATCAGTCGGGCCCAGATCCGCCGGGCGGCGCGGAACTTCGCCACCTCCTCCAGCAGTGTGGTGCGGGCCACGAAGAAGAACGACAGCCGGGGCGCGAAGTCGTCCACCGCGAGCCCGGCGGCCAGCGCCGCCCGCACGTACTCGACACCGTTGGCGAGGGTGAACGCGATCTCCTGCGCGGGCGTCGCGCCGGCCTCGGCCATGTGGTAGCCGGAAATGGAAATCGTGTTCCACTTCGGCACCTCCTTGCGGCAGTACGCGAACGTGTCAGCGACCAGGCGCAGCGACGGCTTCGGCGGGAAGATGTAGGTGCCCCGGGCGATGTACTCCTTGAGGATGTCGTTCTGGATCGTGCCGTTGAGCGCCGCGCCGGGCACCCCGTTCTCCTCGGCGACGAGCTGGTAGAGCAGCAGCAGCACCGAGCCGGGCGCGTTGATGGTCATCGAGGTGGAGACCTTGTCCAGCGGGATGTCGGCGAAGAGCAGCCGCATGTCCTCGATGGAGTCGATCGCGACGCCCACCTTGCCGACCTCGCCGTGCGCGATCGGCTCGTCGGAGTCGTAGCCCATCTGGGTCGGCAGGTCGAAGGCGACCGAGAGGCCCATCGTGCCGGCCCGCAACAGTTGGTGATAGCGCGCGTTGGACTCGGTGGCGGTGCCGAAGCCGGCGTACTGGCGCATGGTCCACGGACGGGAGGTGTACATGGTGGGATAAACCCCCCGGGTGTACGGAAACTCGCCGGGGGCGCCCAGCCTGGAGTCCAGATCCTCCGGAAGGTCGGCACCCGTGTAGACGCCCTTGATCGGGAACCCGGACTCGCTTGACCGCCGTTCGCTCATCCCCGGATGGTAGGACGCGCAGGCAGCCGCCGGGCGGAGGGATACCGCACAGCGGATTCCGACCCGCCCACAGGAGGTGAACGGAGGAGCACTTTCCGTCGACTTCGACAAACGTCCGTCGCGTCGGCTTTCGCATCGGGCGTCGGAACCAGCAAGATAGGGGGGTTGTGTCCCAGCCCCCCTCGATTTCCCCCGGTGGCTTTTCTGTGACTCAGATCCCGACGTGGAGCGGCGGACCAGTCAGTCCCGCCAACGGCCGCGCAGCACCCGGCACCACCATCGGTGACCGGTACGCGCTGCGGTCTTCGGTGGGCAACGGCGGCATGGGCACGGTGTGGCGCGCCACCGATACCCTGCTCCGCCGCGACGTGGCGGTGAAGGAGGTCGTCCTGCCCCCGGGGCTGGCCCCCAGCGACCGCGACGCCATGTACGAACGCACCCTGCGCGAGGCGCGGGCCGCCGCCGCCATCCAGCACCCGGCCGTGGTGCAGGTGTACGACGTGGTCACCGAGGCCGGCCGGCCGTGGATCGTGATGGAGCTGCTGGACGCCCGCAGCCTCGCCGACATGGTGATCGAGGACGGGCCGGTCGCGCCCCGCGCCGTCGCCAAGATCGGCATCGCGCTGCTCGGCGCGTTGGAGGTGGCGCACGCGATCGGCGTGCTGCACCGCGACGTCAAGCCGGCCAACGTGCTGATCTGCACCGACGGGCGCTGCGTGCTCACCGACTTCGGTGTCGCCCGGATGCCCACCGACGTGCAGCTCACCACCCCCGGCATGGTGCTCGGCTCGCCGCACTTCATCTCGCCCGAGCGGGCCATGGGCCAGGAGTTCGGCCCGCCGAGCGACCTCTTCTCGCTGGGTGTGACGCTTTACACGGCGGTGGAGGGGCGGCCCCCGTTCGACAAGGGTGACCCGATCGAGACCATGCACGCCGTGGTCGAGGACCCGCCCGCCCCGCCGCAGCGCAGCGGCCCGCTGACCCGCGTGCTGATGGGCCTGCTGGAGAAGGACCCGGCCCGCCGACTGGACGTGCACACCTCTCGGGCCATGTTGCGCGAGCTGCTCGCCGGTCCGCTGGGCAGCACCGCGACCGCGGTGCACTCGGTCACCGACCCGTACGCGGTGGTGCCGGTGCAGCAACGCCCGGTGCCCGTCCTCCCACCGGCCCAGCCGGAGCCGAAGCCGGACAACCAGATCGGTGGCCCGGCGATGCTGGCCCCGAACGAGTCCCTGACCGACCGGCTGGCCGCGCTGCGCCGGGGCGAACGCCCGAAGCCGGTCACCCCGGTCGGCGGCAGCGGGTTCGACGAGACAAGCGCCGACGCGTTGGCCGGCCCGTTGCACACCCCCACCGGCGCGATGCCCGGCCCCGACCAGCAGCCCAGCGGGCGCACCTACGGCGGCAGCTCCGACGCCACCCAACGGGTGGACGCCGGCGCACACCCGGACGCCACCCAGCGGGTCAGCTACGGCAACCCGGCCGACGCCACCCAGCAGGTCGGCTACGGCGGCGCACCGGAGGCCACCCAACGCATCGGCGGTGGCGCACCGCAGGCCGCCCAGCGCGGCGGCACCTACGGCGGCGGCAACCAGTGGTCGGTGCCGGGTACCGGCCAACCCTGGGCCACGCCGCCCGCCGCGTCCGGCGGCGGGGGCGCGCTGGGCAAGGTCCGCGCCACCGGTGGTCAGCTCGTCAGCACGGTCAAGGGCTGGCCCCGCAAGGTGCAGCTCGCCGCGGCCGGCGGGTTGGCCGTCGTGCTGCTGCTCACCGTGGTGGCCCTGTCCAGCGGCGACGACCCCCCGCCGAACACCCCGGCGGCCCAGCCCACCGCGTCCGCCCCGGCGGCTCCCACCGTCGAGATGCAGGAGCACGCGGCCCGCGGGATCCAGGTATCGGTCCCCCAAGGCTGGACGAAGGCCACCGGCGCCAGCTACTTCGACTACGTCGACCCGGGGGACGAGGGCCGCAAGCTTCGGATCCTGACCGAGAAGTGGAGTGGCAGCCCCACCCGCTGGGCGGAAAGCGCCCAGAACTTCCTCAGGACCAAGAGCACGACCTGCAAGAAGCCATACAAGCAGGTTTCCATCAGCGAAAAAGAATCAGCAGGCAGCCCCGGAGTCGAATTTGAGTACACCTGCGGCGAAGGTGGAGACATGCGCCACGGCGTATGGCACGCGGTGGTCAACAACGGCAAGGCCTACTCGTTCTACCTCACCGCAAGTGAGGCCGCGTTCGCCGAGAGCAAGCCGATCTTCGACGAGATGGTCAAGACGTTCCAGCTGACCGGGGAAGGCTGAGCCGGAGGGAACCGCCAGCGGTGATCCGCCGCCGTGCTATCAAGGGGCATGGCGGCGGACACCACTGACATCGACGACATTCGCGAGCAAGCCCGACGCTGGCTCGCCGACGACCCCGACCCGGTCAGCCGGGACGAGCTGACGGCGGTGCTCGACCGGCTGCCGGCGAGCGCCCCCGAGCTGGCCGACCGGTTCGCCGGCCCGCTGACCTTCGGCACGGCGGGCCTGCGGGGCCCGCTGCGCGCCGGCCCGAACGGGATGAACCTCGCCGTGGTCACCCAGGCCGCTGCCGGCCTGGTCGGCTGGCTCGCGGCCCAGGGCGGCACCGGCCCCCTGGTGATCGGGTACGACGCTCGGCACGGCTCCCGGCAGTTCGCCGAACGGACCGCCCAGGTGGCGACCGGGGCGGGCCGCCCGGCGCTGCTGCTGCCCCGCCCGCTGCCCACCCCGGTGCTGGCGTACGCCGTGCGCCACCTCGGCGGTGTCGCCGGGGTGATGGTCACGGCCAGCCACAACCCGCCCCAGGACAACGGCTACAAGGTCTACCTCGGCGCGGAGCTGGGCGGTGACCTGGGCTCGGGTGCGCAGATCGTGCCGCCCGCCGACGCCGGCATCGAAGCCGCCATCCGAGCGGTCGGACCGCTGACCCAGGTGCCGCTGGGCGAGCCCGGTCAGGTGCTCGGCGACGACCTGGTCGCCTCGTACGTGGAACGGGCCACCGCGGTGATCGACCCGGACGGGCCCCGGGACCTGATGGTGGCGTACACCCCGCTGCACGGGGTGGGCGCGGCGGTGCTCACCGCCGCCTTTGCCCGCGCTGGTTTCCCGGTTCCCGGCGTGGTGCCCGACCAGGCCGAGCCGGACCCGGCATTTCCGACAGTGTCGTTTCCCAACCCGGAGGAGCCGGGGGCGGTGGACCGGCTGATCGCGCTGGCCGACTCCACCGGCGCGGACCTCGCCATCGCCAACGACCCGGACGCGGACCGGTGTGCGGTGGTCGTCCGGGACGACCGCGACGGCTGGCGGATGCTGCGCGGCGACGAGGTGGGCGTCCTGCTCGCCGACCACCTGATGCGCCGTGGGGTGACCGGGCTCTACGCCACCACCATCGTGTCGTCGTCCCTGCTGCGGGCGATGTGCGCGGCCCGGGGCCTGCCCTACGACGAGACACTGACCGGCTTCAAGTGGATCGTGCGGGCCGGCGGTGGCAGCGCGCCGCTGGTCTTCGGGTACGAGGAGGCGCTCGGCTACTGCGTCGCCCCGGAACACGTCCGGGACAAGGACGGCATCACCGCCGCGCTGACCGTGGCCGAGCTGGCCGCCGGGCTCAAGACACAGGGCCGCACGTTGACCGACCGGCTGGACGAGCTTGCCGCCGAGTTCGGCGTGCACCACACCGACCAGCTCTCCGTCCGGGTGGACGACCTGCGGGTGATCGTCGACGCGATGGCCCGGATCCGGGCGGCCACCCCGACCACCCTGCTCGGGCAGCCGGTCGACAGTGTCCGGGACCTGCTACCCGAGTCGGACGTGGTGATCCTGCGGACCGCTGTGGCCCGGGTGGTGATCCGTCCGTCCGGGACCGAGCCGAAGCTCAAGGCGTACCTCGAGGTGGTGGAACCGGTCGTGGACGGTGACGTGCCGGCGGCCCGTAGTCGGGCGGCGTCGGCAGTCGCCGCACTCCGCGCCGAGGTCAGCGCCGCCCTCGGCATCTGAGCCCAGGGGTCCCACCCACCACAAGTCCGTCCTTTGCTCTGCACCCGCGGAGGCGCCGGTCACCTGTCGCCCGGTGGCGCCTCGGCGGGTGCAGAGCGGCCGGGTGTGGTGCCTCGGCGGGTGCAGAGCCGGGTGGTGCCTCCGCGGGTGCAGAGCAAAGGGCGCGCCGAGCGGGGTCGGCCCGACGGTCAGCGACGCGGGCCGAGGGCCTGGTCGACGGCCCGGCCCAGAGCGGCGACGACCAGGCCGACCGAGGGACGGACGACCGAGTCGTCGGTGCTCACCTCACCGGAGAAGCCGGCGCCGGTGGCGATCTCCTCCAGCCGGCGGCGCGCGTCGGCGGCGGTCTCGCCGTCCACTCCGAGCGCGGACTCCATCCGCAGCACCACGACCAGGGTGGCCAGCGCGGCGGTCCGCTCGTCCGGGGCCGCCGCGCCGGCCAGGGCCTCGGCCAGCCGCTGCCGGGTCTCCGCCTCGACGGAGGCGTCCACCACCGGGTAGCGGTGCACGTGGATGAAGCCCAGCTCGGTCTCGTCGACGTCGCGGACCACACCCTGGCTGCACAGATCCCCGAGAATCCGGTCCCGCAGGCCGTGCCGCAGGCGCTGCACCCAGGAGGCCGGGCTGTGCGGGGTGTCGGCCGCGACCCGGCCCAACACCTCGTCGGCGACCGGCTCGCCGGTCGGCGTCGGGTCGATCACCGCCAACGATCCGTCGGCGTACGCGATCCGGCCGGCCAGGGCCAGCTCGACAAGCACCGCGGCGGCCATGCCCAGGTCCAGGCTGATTCGCGGCATTGTCGCCTTGCCGGTCGTGTCGTCGTAGGCGAGAAGCAACAACTCCTCGGCGAGCGCAACACCAGTCATGGCCGGAGACGGTAGCGGGTCCGCGCACACCGCGCACGGACCCGCCCGACCCGACACCGACCGGGTGCCCCCTCAGAAGCGGGGCATGCCACCGAACTGACGGTCTCCGGCGTCGCCGAGCCCGGGGACGATGAACATGCGATCGTTGAGCCCCTCGTCGATCGAGGCCGTGACCAGGCGCAACGGCAGACCGGAGCGTTCCAGCCGCTCGATGCCGACCGGCGCGGCGAGCACGCAGAGCACTGTGATGTCGGTGCAGCCCCGGTCGGCCAGCAGCCGGCAGGAGTGCTCCAGCGAGCCACCGGTCGCCAACATCGGGTCCAGCACCAGCACCGGGAGTCCGGCCAGATCGCGGGGCAACGACTCCATGTACGCGCGCGGCTCGTAGGTCTCCTCGTCGCGAGCCAGGCCGACGAAGCCCATCGAGGACTCCGGCAGCAGGCCGAGCGCGGCGTCCGCCATGCCCAGGCCGGCCCGCAGCACCGGGACCAGCAGCGGCGGGTTGGCCAGCCGGGTGCCCTCGGTGCCGGTGACCGGCGTCTGCACCGGGTACCGCTCGACGGGGAAGGTGCGCGCCGCCTCGTACACCAGCATGGTGGTCAGTTCGTGCAGCGCGGCCCGGAACGTCGAGGAATCGGTGCGCGCGTCCCGCATGGCAGTCAACCGGGACTGGGCCAGCGGGTGGTCAATGACGTGTACGTCCACGATCGCTCAACCTACCGGTCCACCCGCGCGGCGGTGTGGCTGCGCTCGGACCAGCGACGCCGCTCACGTCCGCCCACCCACCGTGAGCAAGATCACTTAGCTTTCCGGTGCGTAGACTTCGGGGCATGACGGCGACAACGACGTCGGCCCGGTCGGAGCTCTCCGAGCTGGGACGATCCGAGACCGCTCTGCGGACCTTCCTGCACGGCCTACCGGGCGTGGACCAGGTCGGCGCGGAGCAGCGGGCGGCACAGCTCGGCACCCGATCCATCAAGACCACCGCCAAGGCCCAGGCGATCGACCTGGCGATCCGCATGGTCGACCTGACCACCCTGGAAGGGGCGGACACCCCCGGCAAGGTGCGCGCGCTCGCCGCGAAGGCGCTGCGCCCGGACCCGTCCGACCCGTCCTGCCCGCACGTCGGCGCGGTCTGCGTCTACCCGGCGATGGTCCCGTACGTCGCCGAGGTGCTGCGCGGCAGCGCCGCCGGAGTCGGGCGGCCAGCCGGCGGACCGGTCGAGGCGGCCGGCGCCGCGCCGGCCGGACCCGGCATCGTTCACCTGGCCAGCGTGGCGACGGCATTCCCGTCCGGCCAGGCGCCACTGGAGATCAAACTCGCCGACACCCGGGCCGCCGTGGCGGCCGGCGCCGACGAGATCGACATGGTGATCAACCGGGGTGCGTTCCTGGCCGGGCGGTACAAGGAGGTCTACGACGAGATCGTCGCGGTTAAGGAAGCCTGCGGCCCTGCTGATGGCGGTCGCCGAGGGCGCCCGGCAGCCCACCTCAAGGTGATCCTGGAGACCGGCGAGCTGGCCACCTACGACAACGTGCGACGGGCCTCCTGGCTGGCCATGCTGGCCGGCGGCGACTTCATCAAGACCTCCACCGGCAAGGTCCCGGTCGCGGCGACGATGCCGGTGACCCTGGTGATGCTGGAGGCGGTCCGCGACTTCCGCGAGGCGACCGGACGGCAGGTGGGCGTGAAGCCCGCCGGTGGCATCAAGACCACCAAGGACGCCATCAAGTACCTGGTGATGGTCAACGAGACAGTCGGCCCGGACTGGCTCGACCCGGACTGGTTCCGCTTCGGCGCGTCCAGCCTGCTCAACGACCTGCTGATGCAGCGCACCAAGCTGACGACCGGCGTCTACTCCGGTCCCGACTACTTCACCCTGGACTGATAGCCGATGTTCGAATACGCCCCTGCGCCAGAGTCGCGCGCGATCGTCGACCTCAAGCCGTCCTACGGTTTGTTCATCGACGGCGAGTTCGTCGACGGCGAGGATCTCCACAAGACGATCAATCCTGCTTCGGAGGAGGTACTCGCCGAGGTCACCTGGGCCGGCGCCGCCGACGTCGAGCGCGCGGTACGCGCCGCCCGCAAGGCGTACGACAAGGTCTGGGGTCCGATGCCGGGCCGGGACCGGGCCAAGTACCTGTACCGGATCGCCCGACTCGTCCAGGAACGCTCCCGCGAGCTGGCCGTCCTGGAATCACTGGACAACGGCAAACCGATCCGGGAGAGCCGCGACGTCGACCTGCCGCTCGTCGCCGCGCACTTCTTCTACTACGCGGGTTGGGCCGACAAGCTGGGTCATGCCGGCTTCGGGCCGAACCCGCGGCCGGTCGGCGTGGCCGCGCAGGTCATCCCCTGGAACTTCCCGCTGCTGATGCTGGCCTGGAAGATCGCCCCGGCGCTCGCCGCCGGCAACACCGTGGTGCTGAAGCCAGCCGAGACCACCCCGCTGACCGCGCTGCTCTTCGCCGAGATCTGCCAGCAGGCCGACCTGCCGGCAGGTGTGGTCAACATCCTCACCGGCGCCGGGGACACCGGTCGCACGCTCGTCGAGCACCCCGGCGTGGACAAGGTCGCCTTCACCGGCTCCACCGAGGTCGGCCGGGCCATCGCCCGGTCCGTCGCCGGCACCCGCAAGAAGCTCACCCTGGAGCTGGGCGGCAAGGCCGCCAACATCGTCTTCGACGACGCCCCCATCGACCAGGCCGTCGAGGGCATCGTCAACGGCATCTTCTTCAACCAGGGGCACGTCTGCTGCGCCGGCTCCCGGCTGCTGGTTCAGGAGAACGTCGCCGACCGCGTGCTGGAGTCGCTGAAGCGGCGGATGGCCCAACTCCGGGTCGGCGACCCACTGGACAAGAACACCGACGTCGGCGCGATCAACTCCGCCGCCCAGCTGGAACGGATCCGCGAACTCTCCGACGCCGGCTCCGCCGAGGGCGCCGAGCGCTGGTCACCGCCGTGCGACCTGCCCGACCGGGGCTTCTGGTTCGCGCCGACCATCTTCACCGGGGTCACCCAGGCCCACCGCATCGCCCGCGAGGAGATCTTCGGCCCGGTGCTGTCGGTGCTCACCTTCCGCACCCCGGCCGAGGCCGTGGAGAAGGCCAACAACACGCCGTACGGGCTGTCGGCCGGCATCTGGACCGACAAGGGTTCGCGGATCCTGTGGATGGCCGACCGGCTGCGCGCCGGCGTGGTCTGGGCCAACACGTTCAACAAGTTCGACCCCACCTCGCCGTTCGGTGGCTACAAGGAGTCGGGCTACGGTCGCGAGGGCGGCCGGCACGGGCTGGAGGGGTACCTCAATGTCTGAGCGGGTCGCGGTACGCAAGACGTACAAGCTCTTCATCGGCGGGAAGTTCCCGCGCAGCGAGTCGGGACGGTCGTATCTCGTGCAGTCCTCGAATGTGTCACTGGCCTCCCGCAAGGACGCCCGGGACGCGGTGGTCGCCGCCCGCGCCGCCGTCAAGGGCTGGGCCGGCGCTACCGCGTACAACAGGGGTCAGATCCTCTACCGGGCCGCCGAGATGCTGGAGGGCCGCCGCGAGCAGTTCGTCGCCCTCGGCATCCCCGGCGACGAGGTGGACGCCGCGGTCGACCGCTGGGTCTGGTACGCCGGTTGGGCCGACAAGCTCGCCCAGGTCTACGGGGGCGCCAACCCGGTCGCCGGCCCCTACTTCAACATCTCCGCCCCGGAGCCGACCGGCGTGGTCGCTGTGGTCGCCCCGGAGCGCCCGGCGCTGCTCGGCCTGGTCAGCGTCATCGCCCCGGCGATCGTCAGCGGCAACACCGTGGTGGTGGCGGCGTCGCCGTCGGAGCCACTGGCGGCGGTGACGCTGGCCGAGGTGTTGGCCACCTCCGACCTGCCCGGCGGGGTGGTCAACATCCTCACCGGCGCGATCACCGAGACCGCGCCGGCACTGGCGGCCCACATGGACGTCAACGCGATCGACCTGACCGGGGTGACCGACACCGCACTCGCCACCGACCTTGAGGTCAAGGCCGCGGAGAACCTCAAGCGGGTGCTCCGCCCGGCCTCGGCCGACCACGACTGGACCGCCGACCCGGGGGTGGCGCCGATGACAGCGCTGTTGGAGACGAAGACGGTGTGGCACCCCAAGGGGGTGTGATCGCTTCTGTCCTCGGCCTTGGGGTTTCCGGGGGAGCCCGCCCACTCCGGGCGGTCAGGCTTGATCCCTGCGTGGGCGGGCTCCCCCGGAAAACCTGACGTGGGCCAGGGCCGTCTGGGCGTTGATCTCGCTGGCTGGTGCCCCGGGTTGGGTCACCAGCCAGCGGGCGTTCGGGGCCTCCGGTCCTCGACTCCCCGCCGCCCCGCCGCCCCGCGTGCTGTTCAAGATCCGCGCAACTTCGGTGATGTTGCTGCCTCCGGCGCGTCCGAGGCAGCAACATCCCTGTTCTCGCGCAGATCTTGTGCCGGCGCCCCGGGCCGGACGTGGTGTCGGGGGTGGGGGTCGAGGGGTGTGGGGTGGGTGGAGGGCTGGGGTCTACTACCGGGGGTAGGATTGGGCTGTGACTCGGTTGGGCGATCTTGAGCGTGCGGTGATGGACGTGCTGTGGGACGTGGTCCCCGGTACGTCGGATGGTGTGACCGTGCGCGAGGTGGCCGACGCGCTCGATGGCCGCGAGCTGGCGTACACCACTGTGATGACAGTGCTGGACCGGCTCGCCGGCAAGGGCATGGTGCAGCGGGAGCGCGAAGGTCGGGCCTGGCGGTACCGGCCGGCGGCCAGCCGCGAGGCGCACATCGCGCAGCTCATGCTTGACGCTCTGGACCTGGGCGGCAGCCGGGACGCCGCGCTGGTGCGCTTCGCCCGCTCGGTCACCGGCACCGAGGCCGAGGTGCTGCGGGCGGCGTTGGGGCACGAGGCCGGGCTGGACACCACCGCCGGTAGCACGGGTATGGCCGGACCGAACGCGTCGAAACCGGCCGGGTCGGATGCCGACCTGACCGACCGGGTGGACGGGCCGGTGGGCCGGCGACCTGCCGGCGAGACAGCGGAGCGGTAGGGCGCGCGCCATGGCCTACGCCGTGCACTTCGCCGCCACCATGCTGGCCTGCTATCTGACGGCTCAGGTGTTGGCCCGTTCCACCTGGACGTGGCGCAGCCCCCGGGTGGCGATCATCTGCTGGCAGGCCGTCGGGTTGGCGCTGGGTCTCTCCGCGATGGGCCTGCCGATGGCGCTCGGGTTGAGCACGTACGACCTGCCAACCGGAAGTGCGCTGCTCGCCCTCGCGAATGACCTCGGCCACGGCACCCTGCCGGCCGGAATGAGCACCTTCCACCTTGCCGGCGTCGGCGTGGGCTTCGGCATCGGCGCGGTGCTGGTCACCACGACCGTGCGCAGCATCCACGGCACCGTACGCGCGCAGCGCCGGCACCGGGACCTGCTCTCCCTGGTCGCCCGGGACGATCCGGCCGCGCCCGGCGCGCTGGTGCTGGATCATCCGAGTGCCGCCGCGTACTGCCTGCCGGGCGTGAAGCCGCAGGTGGTGGTCAGCGCCGGCACGCTGAGCCTGCTGGACCGGGCCGAGCTGGCCGCGGTGCTCAGCCACGAGCGCGCGCATGCCCACGAGCGGCACGACCTGGTGCTGCTGCCGTTCACCGCGCTGTGCCGCGCGTTGCCGTGGTTCGCCTGGGTCCGCGACGCCCACGAGCGGGTCGCCCTGCTGGTCGAGATGCGGGCCGACGACAAGGCCCGTGAGCTGCACGCCGAAGCGCCGTTGGCGGGAGCGCTGCGCCGGTTCGCCGCCGCCGGTCACCGAATCACCCCGGCGGGCGCGTTGGGCATGGGCGACCGCGATCTTGACGTACGGGTCCAGCGTCTCCTGGTCAGTGACCGGCCGCCCCGGGTGCTCGGCACCACCGCCCTCGCGGTCGCCACCACGCTGGTCGCCCTCCCGATCTCGCTCTTCCTGAGCTGACCCCAGCGCTCCACCCGAGCTGACCCCAGCGCCACACGCACCCCGCCGCACGCTTTCGCGCCCCAGGCACCGGCCACCCGCGCACCCCACACCCGCGCCCGCCCACCCCGCTCCCCGCGTTCCCGCGCGCTGCGCCCGGCGCCCGATCCGAAGATCGCGCCCGATCCAGGATCGAGTGGCATCCACGGCCGGCGAGGCCACTACATCCCGATCAACGCCGTTGCGTGAGGTGGAACGGCTGTTCGTCAACCAGCACCGCCTCGCCGATCATGGAGTTGTGGTGGGTGACAGAACGCCCGTAAACCCCCCAAAGTCGGCACCACAACTCCATGATCGCCAGGCCGGGCCCCTGTCTCGGGTTGGCCCGCCGGCTACAGCCCTGACGCAACGGTGTTGCTTGACATGTTCGAGCGCGATCTTGCGCGGCGCGGGGCGGGGCGGCGAGCAGGGCCCGGCGGCCGGCACACCCGACGGGGCCTTGCCAGCCAGTGCGACCCTGCCCGGCCGCACATCTACTACATGATGTCGTAGACTCGGCTACGACATCATGTAGTAGTCGGACATGTAGAGAAACTACGTGTAGGGTGGCTACGACAAGGGAGCCAACACTACGGAGAGCCGGCCATGGACACCCTGCTCCTCGCCCGCCTGCAGTTCGCCACCACCACCTCGATCCACTTCCTGTTCGTGGTCGTCACGCTCGGGCTGGTCACCCTGCTGGTCGGGATGCAGACCGCCTGGGTGGTCACCGGCAATTCGAAGTGGGAGCGGCTCACGCGCTACTGGGGTCAGCTCTACGTGATCAACTACGTGCTCGGCATCGCCACCGGCATCGTGATGGAGTTCCAGTTCGGGCTGAACTGGAGTGGCCTTTCGCGCTACGTCGGCAACGTCTTCGGCGCACCGCTGGCCCTGGAGACGCTTGTGGCGTTCTTCCTGGAGTCCACGTTCCTCGGGATGTGGATCTTCGGCTGGCACCGGCTCGGCAAGGGCGTCCACCTCGCGTTGCTGTGGGGTGTGGCGATCACCGCGTACGCGTCGGCCTTCTGGATCATGGTGGCCAACTCCTGGTTGCAGAACCCGGTCGGATACGAGGTCCGCGACGGGATCGCCCACCTCACCGACTTCGGCGCGCTCCTCACCAACCCCACCCTCGGCATGGCGTTCGGGCACGTGGTCTCGGCCGCGTTGCTTGTCGGCGGGATGCTGATGGCGGCGGTCAGCGCGTGGCACCTGCTGCGGCGTACCCCTGACTTCGCGCTCTTCCGCACCTCGCTGCGGATCGGCCTGGTCACCTCGGCGCTGGCGATCTCCCTGGTGCAGGGCTTCGGTTTCGCCCAGTTCGGCCCGGTGGGCGAGGCGCAGCCGACCAAGTTCGGCGGCCAGAGCGCGGAGGCCCAGGCGCTGATCGCCGAGTGGACCGTCCGGTTCGGCCCCGGCGACTACACCCCGCCGGTGCTGGCCAGCGTCGGGCTCGGCTTCATGATCCTGACCGGCTTCACCCTCGGCTGCGTCTGGTTGCTGCTGCCCCTGCTCTTCCGCGACTGGATCATCCGGCTGCGCTTCCCGCTCTGGCTGATCCTGTTGGCGCTGCCACTGCCGTTCGTCGCGGTGATCCTCGGTTGGATCTCCCGGGAGGTCGGCCGGCAACCCTGGGTGGCGTACGGGCTGCTCCCCACCGAGCAGGCGGTCTCCCCGGTCGGCGCACCGCTGATGCTGGCCTCGCTGATCGGGTTCAGCCTGCTGCTGGGCGCCCTCGCCGTCACCAACTGGGTGCTGCTGGCCCGCCACGCCAAGCGCGGCGCTGTCGACCCGGCACTCGGCCGCCCGCCGGCGACGCCCGACGAGCCGGCCCTTCCCGAACCCGCCCTCGTCTGAGCATCTGAGGAGAAGACCGTGGACCTCGCCTGGTACGCCCTGCTCGGCCTCTTCTTCGCAAGCTATCTGGTGCTCGCCGGCTACGACTACGGCGTCGGGCTGCTGCTCGCGCGGGGCGGAAGCCCTGCCGGGCGGCGGGCCGCGCTCACCGCGCTCGGCCCGTTCTTCCTCGGCAACGAGGTCTGGCTGGTGGCCGCCGTGGGCATCCTGTTCGGCGCGTTTCCGGTGCTGGAGGGCGAGTTGCTCGCCGGCTGCTATCCGGCCGTCGCCGGCGCTCTGGTCGGCGTCATCCTGGTCACCGCCGGGGTGCAACTGCGCAGCCGGCACGCCGACGAGCGGATCCGCGCCCGCTGGGACCGCATCGTGACGATCGGCAGCGCACTCGCCGCACTGGGCTGGGGTGTGGTGCTCGCCGCGCTGTTGCAGGGCGTACCCCGCCAGGCCGACGGGCACGTCGCCGGGGTGTCGCACCTCGCCACCCCGTTCGCGGCCGCCGCCGGGCTGGCCATGGTCGCTCTGGTCGCGGCACACGGCGCGACCTTCCTCACCCTGCGACTGCCGGCCGCCGAGGCCGCCGTGCTCGGCCACACCGCCCGCCGGCTGGTGCGGGTGGCGCTCACCGCTGTCGCGCTGGCCACCGTCGTGGGCCTGCTGTCTGCCCGGGTACGCGACGCGGTCCAACGGCCGACGGTGGCCGTACTCCTGCCGGTGCTCCTCGTGGTGGCGCTGCTGGTGGCCCGCGCGGCGCTGGCGCGGCGGCGGCCGGGGTGGGCCCTGGTCGCCACCGGCACCGCCCTGGCGCTGCCGGTGGTGCTGGTCGGCGCGGCCCTCTGGCCCTACGTGCTGGTGTCCACGACCGACCCGGGCGCCTCGCTGACGGTGGCCGACGCGGCCGCCAGCGCACCGACACTGCGGCTGCTGGGCTGGGTGGCGCTGCCGCTGCTTCCGGCCCTACTAGGCTTCCAGGCGATGTGCTGGTGGGTTTTCCGAGGACGGACCGACGGCAGGGCACCGGTGTACTGGTGAACCGCCGTCCGTTCGACCCGCGTCTGCTGCGCCGGGTCCCCGCGGCCCGGCGCGATCTTGCCGTGCTCGCGCTGCTGGGCGTGGTCGCCGCCGGGTTGATCGTGGCGCAGGCCACCGCCCTCGCGTCGGTGCTGGCCACCGCCGTCGACGGTTGGCTGGATCGGCAGGCGTTGGCCGGCTTCATGGTCGCGGTCGGGGCCCGTTCGGCGCTGGTCTGGGCACAGGGCACGGTCTCGGCTCGGGTCGCCGCCACGGTCAAGGCCGCGCTGCGGGCAGACCTGCTCGGTGCTGTGGGCCGGCACGGCCCCGGTTGGGTGGCCGGGCAGCGGGCCGGTGAGATCGCCACCCTGGCCGGACGCGGGTTGGACGCGCTGGACGCCTACTTCACCGGATACCTGCCGCAACTGGTGCTCAGCGTGACGGTGCCGCTGGCGGTGCTGGCCCGGGTCGTCTTCGCCGACTGGAGTTCGGCGGTGATCATCGCGCTGACCCTGCCGCTGATCCCGGTCTTCGGCGCACTGCTCGGTTGGCAGGCGCAGGCCGCCACCGAACGGCAGTGGCGCCGGCTGTCGCTGCTCGGCGGACACTTCCTGGACATGGTCGCCGGGCTGCCCACGCTGCGCGCGTTCGGGCGCGCCCGGGCGCAGACCGACGTGGTGCGGCGGATGGCCGACGGGCACCGCGTGGCCACCATGAAGACACTGCGGATCGCGTTCCTCTCCGCACTGGTGCTGGAGCTGGTCGCCACCCTCTCGGTGGCCCTGGTCGCGGTGCCGGTCGGCCTCCGGCTGCTCGGCGGCGGGCTGGCCCTCCAGACCGCGCTGCTGGTGCTGCTGCTCACCCCGGAGGCGTACCTGCCGCTGCGGTCCGCCGGCAGCCGCTTCCACGCCAGCATGGAGGGGCTCGCCGCGCTGGACGAGGCACTGACCATCTCGGCAGCGCCCGCCGCACCCCGGGCCGCCGAGGGCGCCACCACACCGAACGCCCGACGCGAGATCCGGTTCGAGGGGGTGACAGTCGCGTACGAGCGGACCACCGCGCTGCGCGACGTCACAGTGACCATCCGGCCCGGCGAACGGATCGCCGTCATCGGGCCCAGCGGTGCCGGCAAGAGCACCCTGCTCGGCCTGCTGCTCGGTTTCGTGACCCCGACCAGTGGCCGGGTCACCGTGGACGGGGTCGACCTCGCCACCGCCGACCTGGACGCCTGGCGTCGGCAACTCGCCTGGGTGCCGCAACGGGCTCACCTCTTCGCCGCCTCGCTGGCGGACAACATCCGGCTCGGCGCACCCGACACCCCCGCCGACGCACTCGCCGCGGCGGTGCACGACGCCGCCCTGGACGACGTGCTGGCCGGCCTGCCCGACGGCCTGGACACCCTGCTCGGCGAACGCGGCCACGGGCTGTCCAGCGGGCAGCGGCAGCGGGTCGCGCTGGCGCGGGCATTCCTGCGTGCCGCACCTGTGGTGTTGCTCGACGAACCCACCGCCCGACTGGACACGGCAGCCGAGGCGGTGGTGCTCGACGCCACCCGCCGGCTGGTCGCCGGGCGCACCGCGCTGCTTGTCGCGCACCGACCGGCCCTGCTCGCCGATGCCGACCGGATCCTGCGTGTCGAGGACGGTCGGGTCACCGAGTTGACGCCCGAGCCGACCGGAGGGGCGCCCCGATGACCGCGGCACACGGACCGGACCCGGCAGACGCGCAGCCGGCCGCCGCCGCGCAGGACGGGCCGGCCGACACCGCGCAGGGCGCGCGGACCGCCGCCGCGCCGGACGGGCAGACCGGCACCGCCGCACCGGGCGGGCAGTTCAACGCCGCCGCCGCACCGGGCGGGCACAACGCCGCTGCCACGGGCGGGCGGCTCGACGCCGAGCAGGCCGTGTTGCGGTTGGCCCGGCCGTACCTGGGCCGCCTCGTCGGGGCCGGGCTGCTCGCGGCCGCCACCGAGTTCGCCGGGCTGGCCCTGATGGCCACTGCCACCTGGCTGCTGACGAGCGCCGCCGGTCAACCCCCACTGGACCGGCTCACCGTGGCGATCGTCGCGGTCCGGGCGCTGGCGATCAGTCGGGGCGTGTTGCGCTACACCGAACGGCTCGCCGGGCACGACGCGGTGCTCCGCATGATCACCGATGTCCGGGCCCAGGTGTTCGCCACCCTGGCGGCCCGCCGCAGCGCCGTACACCGCTCGGGAGACGTGCTGAGCCGGCTGGTCTCCGACGTCGAGGCGGTTCAGGATCTGCTGCTGCGGGTGCTGGTCCCGGGCGCGGCGGCGACACTTGTCGGCGTGCTGGCGGTCGCCGGGGCCGCGTTGATCTCGCCGCCGGCCGCCGGGGCGCTCGCCGTCGGGCTACTTGTCGCCGGTGTGGCGCTGCCCGCGTTGGCCACAGTGGTCACCCGCCGCAACGCGGCCGAGGTGGCCCCGCTACGTGGCGCACTCGCCACCGACGCGATCGACCTCACCCACGGCGCCGCCGACCTGGCCGCCTTCGGGGCGACCGACGGCATGCTGCGCACCGCCGAACAACGCGCCCGCCGGCTGGCTCGGCTGGAACGCCGGCTGGCCGCCACCGGGTTCGCGGTGGACGCGGCCGGGGTGCTGACCGCCGGGTTGACCGCCGCCGCAGTGGTGCTGGCCGCGCTGGCCGCCGACGTACCGGGGGTGCTGGTGGGCGTCCTGGCCGTCGGCGCACTGGCCGCCGTCGAGGTGACACTCGCGCTCGTCGCGGCGGCCCGGCAGTGGACGCAACTGCGGCCCGGCCTGGCCCGGGTGGCCGCGCTGCTCGACCCGGGCACGCCGGCTCGCCCGGCCACGGACGGCAGCACCGACCCGACCGGCCCACACGAACTGCGCTTCGACGACGTGACGGTGCGCTACCGGGCCGGCGCCGCGCCCGCCCTGGACGGCGTCAGCCTGGACCTGCCGGCGGGGCGCAGGATCGCGGTGGTCGGCCCGAGCGGCGCCGGCAAGAGCACACTGGCCGCCGTGCTCACCGGCGCCGTCCGGCCGGTGTCCGGCCGGGTCACCCTGGCCGGTCAGGATCTCTCGGCGTACGCCGAGGAGGCGCTGCCCCGCACGGTCGGCGGGCTGCTCGCCGAGGCGTACGTCTTCCACGCCACGGTGCGGGAGAACCTGCTGCTCGGGCGTGCCGGGGCCGACGAGGAGGAGCTGAGCGCCGCCACCGCCGCCGCCGGCCTGCTGGAGTGGGTACGCGCCCAGCCGGCCGGCTGGGACACGCTTGTCGGCGAGGAGGGCGGGCAGCTCTCCGGTGGCCAGCGGCAACGGTTGGCGCTCGCCCGGGCCCTGCTCGCCGCGCCACCGGTGCTGGTGCTCGACGAGCCCACCGAGGGGCTGGACCCGACCGCCGCTGACGCGGTGCTCGCGTCCGCTCTCGCCGCCGCCCCCGCCGGGCACTCGGTGCTGCTGATCAGCCACCGGCTCAGCGGATTGGCCGGGCTGGACGAGATCGTCGTCCTCGACGGCGGGCGGGTGATCCAACGGGGTCGGCACGCCGAGCTGGTCGGCACCGACGGCTGGTACCGGGACCAGTGGCTGCTCCAGGCGGCGGCCGAACGGGGTTACCTGGCGCTCGCCCCCTGACCGTCCTCCGGGGCGGACCAGGGTTCCCCCCGAGGCCGGCGTGGTGAAGTCGTGGCAGGGTGGTGCCATGCCGCGCGGTGAGGATGTGTTGGTCGACGAACACCTGCGGGAGTTGGCCGCCCGCTTGCAGGGGCCGACGCGACTCAAGACCGACCTGCTGACCGAGGCCCGGCACGGGCTGCTGGACGCCGTCGAGGCGTACCGGGAGAGCGGTGTGCCCCCCACGGAGGCGCAGCGCCGGGCGGTGGTCGAGTTCGGCTCACCGGCGCAGTTGCTGCCCTCCTGGCAGGCCGAGCTGGCGGTGGGCGCGCTGCGCGGCCTCTCCCTGCGGATGCTTGCCGTCGCCGGGGTCGGAATGGCCGCCGGCGACCTGACCTGGCGCGGGGCGAGCTGGAGCGACGGCCCCCGACCGCCGGCCGGTTACGTGCTGCTCTCCCACTCGGTCGACTGGATCTGGATCGGCACGCTGCTGGTCGCGGTGGCCGGTCTGCTGGTGGTCGCGGCGAGCGCCAGGTCGCCACGACCGGGCCTGGCCGTGGCGCAGCGCGCGGTGGGCGCCGGCCTGACCGGTCTGCTGGCCCTTGGCATGGTCACCGGCTGCGCCCTCTTCACCTGGTCGCTCAACCTCTGGGACGAGGCACTGCGCTGGCCACCGATGATCATCGGTGCGGTGCTGGTGGGCGGGGCGTACTTCTCGCTGACCCGCGCGACGCGTGGCTGGCTCCGGGCCGTCGCCCGCTGACCCAGACCGCTGACCCAGGTCGGGGGGGTCAGGCCGGGGTGACGGGTGGGCTGCCGGGATCGAGGAACCGGCCGACGGTCAGTTGGAACTCGTGCCAACCGGCGCGCTCCCCGGCCAGCGCCCGGCGGCCGGAGTCGGTGAGCTGGTACGTCCGCCGTTCCCGACCGTTGACAGTGCTCCAGGTGCTCGCCACGTGCCCCGCGCGTTCCAGACGGCGTAGCGCCGGATAGATCGTGCCGGTGGGCAGGTCCAAGCTGCCGTCGCTGCGCTCACGCAGCGCCTCGATGATGGCGTAGCCGTGCTGCTCGCCCTGCTCCAGCACGGCAAGCAGCAGAGCGTCGAGATGGCCGTGCAACGACTGGGCCTTCATACGTAGCTACGCTACTTGTCGAACGGCCGCTTCGCCAGCGGCAGTCACCAGCAGGTCGAACCCACACGCCAGCCGGCCACCGGGGTGCGGGCATCGGTCACCCGGGGCCGCCGACTAGGGTATGTGCCCAGAGTCACTCGTCGGTCAGAGACCCCGGCGGGTGGGCAACCCGAAGCACACGGAGGTCAGCGTGGCCCGCCAGTCGCCCCAACGGCCCGACGCCGACGAGCCCGAGCTCGACGACACCACCGGCGCGGCCGAGCCAGATCAGGCCGAGGAGACCGACAGCGCGTCGGCCTCGGTCGACCGTTCACTCTGGGACGAGCTGCGCATCGATCCGGTGGAGATCGCCCTGCCCGCCGGCACCGGCTTCACGCTTCGGGCGTACCGGCCGGCCAGCGCGCTGACCCCGACCGACGTCACCGAACGCGACCAGGACGACCCGTTCCTCGCCCGCCGCCAGGTCGTCGAGGACGAGGACGACGAGACCGTCGTCATCCTCGACGAGGAGCTGGCCGAAGAGTTCGCCGACAGCGACGAGGACGAGTCGACGGCCCGTCGCGCCGCCGGCAAGGACGAGGACGAGACCGAGGCCGACGAGGCCGACGAGGACGAGGCGGACGACGAGGAGGTGCCGGTCTTCCTCAGCCACCAGGGCAAGCTGCTCCTGTTCAAGACCCCCGAGTCGCTTGTCAGTTTCATCCGGTCTGGCGCTCCCAACGATCTGTCCCAACTGGACAGCTGGAATGAATTGTCCGAACGGGTGGAGCCGGCCGACATCGCTCCGCTCGACGAGGACACCTACGAACTCGACCTGGTCGTGGAGAATCTGCGCGGCGGGCACGACACCTGGGATTCGACCCTGCTGATCGAGGCTGGCGAGATCGCGCGGGACATCTCGTACGCGTTGCGGCTGCCTGCGGTACTCGACATGCTCTCCGCCGGCTCCAGCCTGGACGACCTGGACGAGGCGCTGCGCGCCACCACCAACGGCGGGATCGGCGCTTTCATGGGTCGGCGACGGCTGAAGAAGATCGGAGCACAGACCGCGAGTTTGGGTTGGCGCACCATTGTCGGCAAGATCTCTGCGGTGGTGGACTGGCGCGACTGACCCGTACCGGGGAGCATCAGTTGCTGGCAGAGGAAAGACCTGTCCCGGGAGGAGGACGACGCCGTGGCGCTCGTGCGCGTTTACTGCGGTCTGGCCTCGGCGGATCCGGCTGACCGACCGGCCTCCGCCGGTTCGACGCTGACGTCCGCTGTGGTCGACGACGCAGGCCGTCTGCTGCATGTCTGCGAGATCAGCGACGACGCCGCTGGCTACGCCCAGCTCGTCGCGCTGCTCGTGGAGCGGTCGGGCGGGCCGAGCGGTGCGGCCATCGCCGCCGACAGCGACGACCACACGGTCACCTCGCTGTTGAGCGCGGCGGGTCGGCCGTTGGCTATCGCCGACGACGATTCGGTGGACGACTTCGCCGAGCGGTTCGCCGATGACGACTCGTTGGAGGAGATGCAGTCGCCTCCGGCCGAACGTCGGGCCGTCGGCCTGGCCCGCGCGTTGCAGGCGGGCGCGCTCTCCGCGGTCACCCTGCCGGCACCCCGGGATCTCGCCGGCTACAAGCAGGTCCTCTCCGCGCACGCCGCGCTGGCCAGCGGTCGGCACTCCGCCGCCGTGGCGCTGCGCGAGGTGCTGCGTGAGCTCTACCCGGCGGCGCTACGCGCGTACCCGGATCCGGCCGAGCCGGTCTCGCTGGCGGTGCTGGACGCGCTGCCCGAGCCGGGCATGCTCGGCGGCACCGTCGCCCGGGGCCGTGAGGTGTCCGTCGCGGCGGACGCCATCGCCGCGCACCTGGCCGCCGACGGGGTCGCCGACGCCGAGGAGATCAACGAGGCGGTCACCGCACTGCGGGTCGCCATCTCCGAGACGCCGCGCCGCGCCGCGGTCAACCGGGCGCTCACGTCCGCGGTGGCCGAGACGGTCCGTCAGGCCGTCGCCTCCGTGCGGGCCTGCGACGCGGGATGTGAGGCGCTGGTCAGCGCGCTCAGCTCCCGGGTCAGCACGCCCACCCAGGCGCCCGGTCGCCGGGCCGCCGCCCGCCGTGGCGAGACGGTCGGCGAGCTGACCAGTCTGGCCGGCAACACCGCGGGGTTGACCGGTCTGGCGGGCACCGGTGCCGGTCTGCGGTCGGTCCGCCCCACCCCGCCCGCCGTCGACCCCGCACCCGCCGTCGGTCGGCGCAGCCGCCCCGAGCCGATCCCCGGTAACGCACCGCTGGCGTCGCCCCGCCCGCTCGGGCCGCCACCGGTCGCCCCGCAGCCGGTCACGCCGCCGCCGGTGGCACCCGCGCCGATGGCACCGGCGGCGATGGCTGGCCCGCCGTCGTCCCCGCTGCCCGGGCGCACCGATCCGATGCCCAACCGGATCGACGGCCCGACCAACCGACCGGTGTCGTCTCCGCCCCCTCCGCCGCCCGGGATCACCCCGATCGCACCCGCACAGCGGGGCATGGTGCCTCCGGCAGAGGCCGGTGAGCCGTTCCGGCCGACGCTGACCACCGCCGCGATCAACAACGCGCGCGCGGAGCGGCAGCGCACCGTCATCCCGCCGCGCCCCAAGACCAACGGCGAGCCCCGGCCGAGCCACCTGCAACGCCCGGTCGAGGAGCCACCGACCGGCGGGTTCAGCGCCACTGATCTCAGCATTCCGGTGCCGACCCCCCGGCCTGGTCAGGAGTCGGCACCACCCGGCTCCCGGGCCAACTGGCCGCTTGTCAACAACCCGGAGGACCCGGCCGACAGCTCACCGAACAACCCGGCTCCCTACTCGTACGGCGGCGGCCGCGGCATCGACGCGCCGACCGACCCGGGTCGCGCCGACGGTCGGGTCACCCCGCCCTGGTTGGCGGACGACCTGCCCCAGGAGCCCCCCATGCTGCGGCTGGTGGAGCCACCGCCGCTCGCCGACCGGGCGCTGCGCGAAGGGCTCAACCCGCCGGCCGACGCGCACCTGGAGACGCCGCCGTTGCGGTTGGTCGACCGGGAGCAGGCCGCTCGCGCCGGTCGAGCGGCCGCACGCACCGACCGCACGGCGGAGCACCGGCCGACACCCCCGGTGGAGCACCGGCCACCTCCACTGGAGCGTCGATCGCCTCCGGTCGAGCACCGCCCGCCACCGGTCGCCGACGAGGGCGACGGCGACCTGCTGATCTTCGCGCAGGCCAAGTCGGCCTGGTTCGTCGGTCAGGCCGAGGAGACCGACCTGGACTGGTCGACCACTGCCGACACCGGCTGGCAGGCCGCCGAGCAGGCAGCCCGTCCCGCGGTGGGTGCCGAGACCAACGCCGGGCTGCCCAAGCGCGTGCCTCAGGCCAACCTGGTCCCTGGTTCTCCGCTGCGCGAGGAGCGCCCACTGCGGATAGTGCGTGATGCGGCGAGCCTCGCGGAGAACACCACAGGCTACTTCCGTGGCTGGCGTCGCGGACAGGAGATCGGCGGCTTCGCGGTGGGTGGTCGGCCCGGTCGCGAGGCGGCCGGCGGCTGGGACTTCAGCCGCGACCACGGGGACCGCGACGACGACCGGGAGTACGAGTACCGCTCCGCCGGTTACCAGTCCTGACCGGCACACCCCGCCGGCGTCAATGAGCGCGCCCCCAGTCGGCTGACTGGGGGCGCGCTCGCGTCAGTGCGATGTCCTGCGGACACGACAACGCCGCTCCCCGAAGATCGTGGAGGAGCCGCACCCCCGCAGGGGGGCGACACCTTCCAGGCCACGAGAAGCGGCGTGAGGAGCGCGGCGGGCAGGGCGCGACGCCCGATGGCGGCCGGAGCCACCACCGGGCGGGCGATGCCCGATCAGGCCGGGGCTACCGCGCGCGTACGGCGCATGGTGAGCACGTACTCGACAAGCGAGATCAGCACGTGCTTCGTCGACTCCCGGTTACGGGCGTCGCAGGCCACCACCGGCACGTCGCTCGAGATCGCCAAGGCGTCTCGAACGTCCTGCGGGTCGTGGTACTGCATCCCGTCGAAGCAGTTGATCGCCACCAGGTACGGAAGGCGTCGGTGCTCGAAGAAGTCGATCGCCGCGAAGCAGTCGGCCAGCCGGCGCGTGTCGACAAGTACGACCGCACCGATGGCGCCCCGAACCAGTTCGTCCCACATGAACCAGAATCGGGTCTGACCCGGCGTACCGAACAGGTACAGGATCAGGTCACGGTCGATCGAGATCCGGCCGAAGTCCATAGCCACCGTGGTCGTCGTCTTACCCGGCACCTGCCGGGTGTCGCCGACGCCCACGCCGGCGGAGGTCATGATGGCCTCGGTGGTCAGCGGCGTGATCTCCGAGACCGAGCCGACCAGCGTCGTCTTACCGACGCCGAATCCACCGGCGATAACGATCTTCGCCGACGTCACGCGCCCACTCGGGTTCGGTGGGCGGTGCGACATGTCAGAGCCTGCGAAGTCCACTCAGCACCCTCTCCAGCAGTTCAGTGCCCACCGCGTCGTCGGAGTCGTCCAAAATGGTCGGCTCGTGAACCGCGACCAGGCCGTCCGTCGCCATGTCGGCGATGAGCACCCGGGCCACACCGAGCGGGAGCTGCATCCGCGCCGCGATCTCCGCGAGCGATTGCACGCGACCGTCACACAGCGCGGCGATGTACTGGTGTTCGCGGCCCTGGCCACCGTTGCCATTGGCAGTGGCCCGGCCGCGCACCGTCGTCTCGACGAGCGCCTCCAGTGCGATGTCGAGCCGAGGACGGGTACGACCGCGGGTCACGGCGTACGGACGGACCAATGCTCCGGTTGGTTCGTCACGATCCATCTCGCCGCTCACCCCCTTCGTGCCCGCTACCGGCTCCCACCGGTGAAACCCGTCGTTGTCGTCGTTGCAGTCGTGCCGACCTCACGATCGGCGAGGCGTCAGCCAAGCATGCCCGCGGCCGCACGCGGCTGCGGGGTCAGGGCGTCGCCCACCCGGTCGACCAGCAGCGCCATCTCGTAGCCCACCTGGCCCACGTCGGAGCTGCGGGCGGCCAGCACGGCGAAGGAGGAACCGTCCGAGATGGACATCAGGAACAGGAAACCATTGTCCATCTCCACGACGGTCTGCAACACCGCGCCTCCCTCGAAGCAGCGGGCTGCCCCCTGGGTCAGACTGACCAGACCCGAGGAGATCGCGGCAAGCTGATCGGCCCGGTCGCGCGGCAGATCCCGTGACGACGCCAGGAGTAGGCCGTCCGCCGAGACGGCGACCGCATGCGCGACGCCGGGCACCCGGTCGGCGAAGTTGGCCAGCAGCCAACCAAGATCCTGCGTAGTTGTCATCCTTCTTGCTCCTTCTGCCCGCTCCCGGCCACCGGGCCTGAGCCAGACTGCGAGGATTGCCCTCCCGGAGTTGCCTCCGGGCTGGTCGGGTTGTCCGAGGTGCTACGCCCTCGCTGCACACCCCGGTGGTAGGCGGAGAGCAGGCCACGGACCGCCTCCGGGGAACGGCGCTGGACCGAGGTGGCGGGCTTCTCCACCGCACCCGGTACGAGTTGCGCCATCGGCTTGCGCTTCGGCAGGCCGGTAGTGGTGGTCTCGCTCACCGGTGCCGCGCCGGCCGCCGCCGAAGCGGCACGCCAGCCGTCGTCGGCCGCGGTCTGCCAGCCGTTGCTCTGCGGTTGGGGCCGGCGGTTCGGCAGGCTCTCGGCGAGGCCGGGGCGGGTGCCCTCGTTCGCTGTGGAGCCGTTGTCCCGCGGCGCTCCTCCGGCCGTCGGAGTGTCTGCCATCGGTGTGTTACCTGTCGTCCCGGGTGGTGTCTTGTGGACTGTCCGACCGGTGGCCTCGACCGTGGCGAACTGCTGGGTCGCGGTGTCGCCGTTCGTGCTCGGCTGGGCGCCGGCGGCGGACTCCTCCGAGCCCGGGCGGCGGGTACGGAACCAGGCCGACTCCAGCTCTCGGAAGATCGGCAGCTCCATCGTCTCGTCCGCGTACCGCTGCCGGTTCTGCGCCTGCGGTTGCTGTGGCGTCGGCCGAGTCTGCGGAGCCGGAGCCGGAGCCGGCACCGGTGCCGGCGGCTGGGCCGCGGCGGGCGGCTGCTCGCCGGGCCGCGGCACGCGCGGCAGCTCCGTCGTCATGTCCAGGGCGGCGGCGAGCCGCTCCGGCACCGGCGGGGTCGCCGCGTCCCGCTCGCCGCCCGGCACCGGCGGCCAGGCCGGGGGTGCGGGGGCGCTGGGCGCCTGCGCGGGTGGGGTGGACCGGGTCGCGAACCCGCTGAACGACTGGCTGGACGCCGGTGGCACCGAGTACGGCTGGGCCGAGTACGGCTGACCGGACGCCGGCGACGCGGACACCGGAGAGGCGGACACCGGCGGACCAGCGTACGGCTGCCCGGAGGCCGGGGCGGCGGACACCGGCGCAGCGCCGTACGGGGCACCCGAATAGGGCTGCCCGGAGTATGGCTGACCCGAGGCCGGCGAGGCGGAGACCGGCGCACCGGAGTAGGGCTGCGCGGAGACCGGCGGCACCGAGTACGGGTGCGTCTCGGGGCTGCTCGGCAACTGCCGGGGAATGGACGGCTGCTGACCGGTGGTCGGAGCGTCGTCCCCGGAGCGGCGCTGCGGCAGCGGGTCGATCGGCTGGCCGTTGGCCGGCCGCGGGGTGAACCCGTCGCCGCCGTTGACGCCGTTCGTCCCGGCCGCACCGGTCAGATCGGACCAGGCCGGCATCGAACCGTACCCACCGGCGTTGGCCGGGGTGCCGGCACCGTTGCGCGACGCCGGCTCGAACGGACGACCGCCGAGGGTGACCTGGTTGCCGGACTCGCTGGAGCGCGGGTGGTTGCCCAGCGCGGGCAGCGCACCGAAGACCGGCGCGGGCCCACCCTGCTGGGGTCCGCCGGCCGCGGGCAGGGCCGGCGGTTGCTGCTGCCGGCCGGAGAGCGCCCGGGGCACCAGCACCGAGGTGGGCAGCGTCACGTCTGCGACAGTGCCGCGGTCGGAGCCGGGGCGCAGCTCGACGCGGACACCGTGCCGGGACGCCAGCCGGGCGACCACGACGAGGCCCATCATCCGGGACACCGCCACGTCCACCTGCGGCGGCGTCGCCAGCCGTTCGTTGAGGTCGTGCAACTGCTCGGCGCTGATGCCGATGCCGCGGTCCTCGACGTAGAGCGAGGAGCGGTCGCCGACCCGGCGGGCCTCGACCATCACCTGCGAGTCGGGCGGCGAGAACGCGGTGGCGTTGTCGAACAGCTCGGCGACGAGGTGCACCAGGTCGTTGACCGCGTGCGCGGCGACCTCGATGTCGCGGTCGATGACACCGAACTCGATGCGGGTGTAGTGCTCGACCTCGGACTGCGCGGCACGCAGCACGTCGATCAGAGCGGCCGGCTCACGCTGCACACGTGTGGAGTCGGCACCGGCGAGCACCAGCAGGTTCTCGTCGTTGCGGCGCATCCGGGTGGCCAGGTGGTCGAGCTGGAACAGCTCGGCCAGCCGGTCCGGGTCCTCCTCGCCGCGCTCCAGCCGGTCGAGGTGCCCGATGAGGCGGTCGACCAGGATCTGTGAACGGCGGGCCAGGTTGACGAACATGGTCGCGACGGAGGCGCGCAGTGCGGCCTGCTCGGCGGCCGTGCGGACGGCTTCCAGGTGGACGGCGTTGAACGCCTCGGTCACCTGACCGAACTCGTCCTTGCTGCGCACCGGTAGCGGTTCGGCGATCTGGTTGGCCAACTGCACCGGGGAGAGCTGCCCGACGACCTGCGGGTCACGCAGTCGGGCCACCGCCTGCGGCAGGCCGTACTGGGCGACGGAGAGCGCACCCTGCCGCAGCTCACGCAGTGAGCGGGCCATCGAGCGGGCGACCAGGTACGCGAAGAGGATGGCCAGCAGCAGCATGCTGAGCAGCAGGCCGGTCTCCAGGAAGACCTGGCGCTGGACGTCCGAGCGGAGGGTGTCGGCCTCGGCGACCACCTCACCGTCGAGCTTCCGCTCGACGGTGCGGATCAGCCGGGCGTTGGCCGTCATGGCGGCCTCCCACTGGTCCGGTTTGAACGGCGCGTCGCGCATGTCGCCGGTGGTGTTGCCGTCGATCCAGCCGGTGTAGTTCTGGGCCTCCCGGCGGTCGCCGCCCGCGACCGTCTGGTCGTGGAACTTCGCGTCGTCCGGGGTGGCGACGGCCTTGAAGCTCTGTAGTGCCTGCTGCTGGCCGGTGCCGCTGGCGATGTAGTCGGTGCGCAGCGCGGGCGTCAGGCGCTTGCCGCCCTTCACGCCCAGCGCGCGGTGCACGACGACCCGGCGTGCGGCGAGGAACTCCTTCTCCCGGGCGACCGCCGCGGCGGCGCGCATCCGGTCGCTCAGGTCGTTGTCGCCGGCGAGCTGCGTGGCCGAGTCGCGGATGGCGAGCAGGTCGCTGATCAGGCCCTCGTACGCCTGGACGGTCTCGGTGAGCGCGAGCTTGCCGTTGAACACCTGGCTGCGGATGCCGGACAGGTCCTGCAGGTTCTGGTCGATGCCGTCGAGCAGCGCCTCGAGGCTGCTCGGCAGGTCCTCGACCTCGGTCCGCTGCTGACGGTAGGGGCCGGCTTCCTGGTCCACCCGGGAGTTCACCCGGTTGTAGGCCTCCTGGTACTGAGCCGTCGGCTGCGTCCCGTCCGCGCCCAGCAGCAGCACGGCGGCGGTCCGCTCGTCCTGGAGGGCGTCGACCAGGTCACCCGAATAGCTCGACAGGTTGGCCAGGTCGCCGGCTCGGTTGGCATTGTTGAGCGTCTCCACGTGGTCGACGAGACCACTGGTGCCCACCACGACCGTGGCGATGGTCGGCACGATCATGATGAGACCGAGCTTGGACCAGATCGGCATGTCCCGGAGCCGGCTGGCCGGCCGGCGCAGCCGCGACAGGAAGGAGCCCGCCGTCTTTGGCCGTTTGCTCACGTCACCGCCCTCGCGATTACAGCTTCAACGCGTTGCCTCCGGGCAACGCCCAGCGACCGACCCGGCGGGTCGGACCCCCGAGATTCCATCACGCCGGTCGACAAGAAGAAAGCCCAGGTTGTCACCTACCGAAGGTGTGATGAGATGTTGATGCGATTTGATAGCAGTCCGTCTGGCCGGAGTAACTGAAGGTAATGGAACATCCGCACCGCGTTGTCCTCCTCGCCGGGCCTTCCGGGTCCGGGAAGTCGTACATAGCCCAGCAAACCGGCCTCCCGGTGCTCTGCTTGGACGACTTCTACAAAGACGGCGATGACCCTACGTTGCCGCGACGAAACGACCAGGTGGATTGGGAATCACCAGAGTCCTGGGACGCCCCGAGTGCGGTGGAAATCATTGCCCAGCTAGCTCGTGAAGGCCGCGCCGATGTGCCGGTTTATGCGATCGGCGTGGATCGACGGGTGGCCACCCGGTCATTTGATCTCGCCGGATCGCCACTTTTCGTGGCTGAAGGGATTTTCGCCGCCGAGATTGTCGAGGAGTGCCGTCGCCGAGGGCTGCTGGCCGGGGCGTACGCGCTGCGCCGGCCGCGCGGCGCGACATTCCTGCGCCGGCTGGCCCGCGACCTGTCCGAGCAGCGCAAGGCGCCCCGGGTGCTGGTCCGCCGGGGGGTGGCGCTGTTGCGGGCCGAGCCGGCGGTGCTGCGTCGGCAGACCGGGCTGGGCGCGGAGGCGGCCCGCGCCCGGGAGGTGCTGCGTCGGGTGGCTGGCCTGCTCGCCGGCCACCCGCACGCCTGAGCCGATCAGGCCAGCAGGTCGGCGTACGCCGGCTTGATCACCTCGTCGATGATCCGCAGCCGCTCGTCGAAGGGGATGAAGGCGCTCTTCATCGCGTTGATGGTGAACCACTGCATCTCCTTCCAGCCGTAGCCGAAGTTCTCCACGAGCAGCGACATCTCCCGCGACATCGACGTGCCGCTCATCAGCCGGTTGTCGGTGTTGACAGTGGCCCGGAACCGCAGGTCCCGCAGGAGGCCGATCGGGTGCTCGGCGATCGAGGCCACCGCCCCGGTCTGCACGTTCGACGAGGGGCACAGCTCCAGCGGGATCCGCTTGTCCCGCACGTACGCGGCCAGTCGGCCGAGCGCGCCGTCGGGGGCGATGTCGTCGACGATCCGCACCCCGTGACCGAGCCGGTCCGCACCGCACCACTGGATTGCCTGCCAGATCGACGGCAGACCGAACGCCTCACCGGCGTGGATGGTGAAGTGGAAGTTCTCCCGCTGGAGGTATTCGAAGGCGTCCAGGTGCCGGGTGGGTGGGAAGCCCGCCTCGGCGCCGGCGATGTCGAAGCCGACCACCCCGGCGTCCCGGTGCCGCACGGCCAGCTCCGCGATCTCCTGCGAGCGGGCGGCGTGGCGCATCGCGGTGAGCAGGGTGCCCACCCGGATGGTCAGGCCCGCCTCGACGGCCTGGGCGGTGCCCTCGGCGAACCCGGCCAGCACCGCCTCGACGACCTCGTCCAGGCTCAGGTCCTGTTCCAGGTGCTGCTCCGGGGCGAAGCGCACCTCGGCGTAGACCACCCCGTCGGAGGCCAGATCCAGTGCGCACTCGCGGGCCACCCGACGCAGTGCGGGCGGGGTCTGCATGACCGCCACGGTGTGCGCGAACGTCTCGAGGTAACGCTCCAGGGAGCCGGAGTTGGCCGCCTCCACGAACCAGCGTCCGAGCGCCTCGGGGTCGGTGGTGGGCAACTCGTGCCCCACCTCGGCGGCCAGGTCGACGATCGTCGCCGGCCGCAGCCCGCCGTCGAGGTGGTCGTGCAGCAGCGCCTTCGGAGCCTTGACAATGTCCTCGTACTGGATAGTTGCGACCATGCTCAGACCCTAGCCAGCGACGGATATGACCGGGTGTGGGAGGTCGCTTGAGGTCCCGGCTCCGGCCCAGGACGGCCGGAACTAGGCTGAACGGCATGGAGGCAGCACGGTGAGGGGCAGCCCGCCACACCGCTCGGCGGCGGCCTGACGTGGACCCCCGCATCCTCGACCGGCTGCGCTGCCCGGTCTGCGGCGAGCCGCTGGGGCTGGCCACCGACGCGAAAGCACTGCGCTGCCCACGGCGGCACAGCTTCGACATCGCCCGCCAGGGCTACGTCAACCTGCTCACCGGTCGGGCCCCGCACGTCGGCGACACCGCCGAGATGGTCACGGCTCGCGCGGACTTCCAGGCCGCCGGGCACTATGACGTCATCTCGGCAGCCCTCGCCGCCGCCGCGAGTCGGGCCGCGGCGGACTTCGGGGCGTACCCCCTGGTGGTGGATGCCGGCGCCGGCACGGGCCGGTATCTCGGCGCGGTGCTGGCGGCGCTGCCGGACGCCGTGGGTCTGGCCCTGGACGTGTCCAAGCCGGCGTTGCGCCGCGCGGCCCGCGCGCACCCCCGGGCCGCCGCGGCGCTCGCCGACACCTGGCAGCGGCTGCCGCTCGCGGACGCCTCGACCGCAGTGCTGCTGAATGTCTTCGCCCCGCGCAACGGCCCGGAGTTCCACCGGGTGCTCGACCCGGCGGGCACCCTGCTGGTGGTCACACCCGACACCGATCACCTCACCGAGTTGGTAAGTGCGTTGGACCTGCTGCGGGTGGACCCGGACAAGGCCGACCGGGTGGCCGCCAGCCTGGGCGGGCACTTCACGTCGGTCAGCTCGGCGGTGCACCGGACCGAGTTGACACTGACCCGGCCGGAGGTCGCAACCCTGATCGGGATGGGCCCCAGCGCCTGGCACACCGACCCGACCGCACTCGGCACCCGGCTGGCCGCGCTGCCCGAACCGGTCCGGGTAACAGTGGCGGTCCGGCTCGACGTCCTGCGACCCCGCTGACCTCAGGTGGAGAGGTCGACCTCTTCCCAACCGGGCGGCTCGTCATGGTACGGCCCGCGCAGGATCACCGCCCACTCCAACGCCCAGCGGCGCTGCCCGATCGCGTTCGCGTCGACAAGGCCCGGCGCCCGCCGACCGTCGCGCTCGGTCTCCAGGTACGCCCAGTCCAGGCAGTAGTGCAGGTCGAGCAGGGCGGCCGCGTCGGCGGGGTGCTGCGGCGCGGTGAGGATCCGGGAACGCCAGCGCGGGAACGTCTCCCCCTCGGCGATGTGCGGCAGCCGCTCGACCAGCCGCTCGTCGACGGCCAGGGTCGGGTCGAGTTGCTTGCTCAACCCGAGCACCCAGGCCAGCGCGAAGAGCGCGTCGTGGTGCAGCACGAACGAACGGTGGTCGCCCTTGCCCCCCATCACGAACTGCCACTCCGGCGGCGTGACCATCTCGACCAGGTGCGAGCCGAGCAGCCAGCTCATCGCCGCCTCCGGGGGCATCCCGAAGCAGCGGGCCAGGATCAGGTGCAGCACGGCGATCCGCGCCTCGATCTCCGCGGTGGGGCGCAGGTCGATCTCGTCTCCCGGCTCCCAGACCAGCGGAAACTGGGCCGGCGGCAGCGGCAGACCGAGCCGGGACAACTCGTCCAGGCTCGCTTCGCGCACCTCACGTGGGTTGGGAGCAGCAACGGTCACGGCGGGTCTTCCTGTCTGCTCGCGCCGGCTCAACGCCGGTTGTCCCCCCTTGGCCTGCGACAATAGCGCTCCACGGTGACCGACACCACGCCACCCCGACCCCTGTTTCGCCTCAGCCGACGCGTTCGATGACGAGCGGCGTCGCCGCCGGGGCGGTCGGCGCGATCCGCACCGCGTCGGCGGCCTCGGCCAGCGCCGCCGGAATCCGCGTCGCGTCCTCGGCACGCAGCTCGTAGAGGGGGTCACCGGCCCGGACCGGGTCACCCGGCCGTTTGTGCAACACCACCCCGGCCGGCACGCTGACCGGGTCCTCCTTGCGGGCCCGACCCGCGCCGAGCCGCCACGCCGCAACCCCCATGGCGTACGCGTCGACGGCCGCGACGTGCCCGTCCCGCTCGGCGCGGACCACCTCGACCTCGTTGGCGGTCCGCATCGGCGCGTCCGGGTCGCCGCCCTGCGCCCGGATCATCGCCCGCCAGGAGTCCATCGCCCGGCCGTCCCGCAGCGCCGCCGCCGGGTCGGCGTCCGGCAGGCCGGCCGCGTCGAGCATCTCCCGGGCCAGCGCGAGGGTCAGCTCCACCACGTCGGCAGGCCCACCTCCGGCCAGCACCTCGACCGACTCGGTCACCTCCACCGCGTTGCCGATCGCCAGGCCGAGCGGGGTGGACATGTCGGTGAGCAGGGCGACAGTCCGAACGCCGTGCGCACCACCCAACTCGACCATCGTGCGCGCCAGCTCGCGGGCCTGGTCGACGGACTTCATGAAGGCACCCGAGCCGACCTTCACGTCGAGGACCAACGCGCCGGTGCCCTCGGCGATCTTCTTGCTCATGATCGAGCTGGCGATCAGCGGGATCGCCTCCACGGTGCCGGTGACGTCGCGCAGCGCGTACAGCTTGCGGTCGGCCGGGGCCAGCCCGGCACCGGCCGCGCAGATCACCGCGCCGACCTCGTCGAGCTGGGCGATGAACTCGTCGTTGCTCACCGTTGCCCGCCAGCCCGGGATGGACTCCAACTTGTCCAGCGTGCCGCCGGTGTGCCCGAGCCCGCGGCCACTCAACTGCGGCACCGCCGCGCCGCACGCCGCCACCAACGGGGTGAGCGGCAGCGTGATCTTGTCGCCGACGCCGCCGGTGGAGTGCTTGTCGACTGTGGGCCTGCGTACCGTCGAGAGGTCCAGCCGCTCACCGCTGGCGATCATCGCGGCGGTCCACCTGGCGATCTCCGGCCCGGTCATGCCGTTGAGCAGGATCGCCATCGCCAGCGCAGACATCTGCTCGTCGGCGACAACCCCCCGGGTGTACGCGTCGACCACCCAGTCGATCTGCGCGTCCGACAGCACCCCGCCATCCCGCTTGACCCGAATAACGTCAACAGCAGCAAAACCGCTCACTCTGTGGTTCCTTCTCACGTCGTTGTGAATCCGTCCGGTGCCGTGCCAGCCGCTCGGCGCCCCATGATCGCGCCCGACCTCAACCACAACGCCGTTGCGTGAGGTGGAACGGCTGTTCGTCAACCAGCACTGCCTCGCCGATCATGGAGTTGTGGTGGGTAACAGAACGCCCGTAAAACCCCCAAAGTCGGCACCA
>NZ_JBEZCZ010000009.1:0-193428 GCF_040647875.1 Micromonospora sp. NPDC049230 | reverse complement strand
GGGGCCCGGGGGGGGGGGGGCGGCCCGCGGCCCCGCGCCCGCGGGCGCCCCCCCCCCGGCCGCTCGTGGCGAAGCCGGTGACGCGGGTGTCGCCGTCGGGCCCCGGACGTGCGGCCCGGTGAGCGTCGCCGTCGGATTCGCGGCAGGGGTGGTGGGGACGTCCGCCACGCGCCACCGCGCTTGACACTCGACGTCAAGTACTTGACGATGAGTGTCAAGCAGCGGAGGGGCAGCATGTCACCAACCCACGAAGAACTGACCGAGCAGCTCATCCGGTTGATCGACATCCGCCTGCTCGACCCTCTCGAAATCCTGGTCGACGGCCACGCCGCCATCGACCCGTTGCGTGCCATCGTCCGGGAGCGAGCCCGGTCCTGGGCCACCACGATCGTCAGCGGCGACGACCGGGCCGCTGTCCGCGTCGCCATGCGCGCGATCTCCACCCTCTACCCGGGTGACGGACCGTTCGACCCGCCCCTCGACTGGTGGCGCAGCCCTCTCGGTCAGGCCGTCGCGCGCCGGGTCGGCCACCCGAACGCCGAATCCGTGTCGTACGCGGTGGCCGGCGCCATGCTCGGCATCACCCGCCAGGGCGTCCACGACCTGGCCTCCCGCGACAAGCTCACCCGCCACCCCGAAGGCGGCGTGCTCTCCGCCTCCGTGCGCGACCGGCTGCTCAAGGAAGGAACTCGACGTGCCTGAGACCATCATCGACTCCGGGGCCGTGCCCATCGCGATCCGCGACTTCGGCGGACCCGGGCACCCGCTCCTGCTCCTCCACGGCGCCGGCGGCAACCTCGCCCAGATGACGACCCTCGCCGAGCACCTGCACCCGACCCACCGGGTGGTCACCGTCGACCTGCGCGGTCACGGCCGGTCCGGCGACGGCCCCTGGCGCTGGGACGACACACTGGCCGACCTGGCTGCCGTCGCCGATCACCTCGGCCTCACCTCCCCAGCGGTGGTCGGCGCCTCCCTCGGCGGCATGCTCGCCACCCTCTGGGCACAGCGTCACCCGGAGTGCCCCGGTGCCGTCAGCTTGGACGGCAATCCGCCGCTGAACCGTCCGGACCAGCTCGCCGGCCTGGATCCGGAGCAGGCCGAGACGGAGCTGGCCAAGCTGCGGGCCGTCTTCGACGGCATGGCCGCGATGCTTGCCGAACCACTGACCGCGGAACAGGTGGCCGCCATGCTGACGGGGCAGCGGGCCATGGCCCAGCGCTACGGCGCCGCACCCGACGACTGGGCGGCGGCCTTCGAACGCAACCTCGTGCCCGGCGACGACGGCCGCAGCCGACTACGGCCCGGACCGGATCTCACCCGGCAACTCCGGGACGCCATGGACTCCCTCGACCTGATGCCCGCCTACCACGACGTCCGCTGCCCGTTGCTGATCATCCTCGCCACCGAGGACCTGCCCGAACAACAGCCGTTCCACAGCCTGTACGAGGCGTACCGCACCGCGACCGCCGCACGTCTCGCCACTGTGGACAACCCGTGTCTGTGGGTGTGGCGTCTCACCGGCGCCAGCCACGCGATGGTCGCCGAACGCCCACAGAAGCTCGCCACCCTCATCACCGACTTTCTCAGCCCTCACGGCTGAGGGCGACCCGCAGCGACGGGCAGCACCACCGCGGCGGTGTCCGCCGTCAGCCGGTTCGCTGCTCGCGGCCACCCTCGGCCTGCCAGGCGGCGACGAGATCCTCACGGGCCCGGGCCACCCGGGAGCGGATCGTGCCCACCGGGCAACCGCAGACGTCCGCCGCCTCGGCGTAGGACAGGCCGAGCACCTGCGTGGCGACGAACGCCTCGCGACGCTCCGGGCTCAGCCCGGCGATCACCTGCTGGAGAGTGACGCCCTCGTCGGCGCCGGCGGTGATCGCACCGGCGGCCTCGGCCGCCGCCTGCCAGTCCGGCACCGCGGCCAACCGTGGTCGGGCGACCGCCGTGCGGACGTGATCCACGGCAACGCGTCGCGCGATGGTGAACACCCAGGTACGCGCCGACGACCGGCCGGCGAAGCCGGGCAGGTTGCGAAACGCCCGCAGGAACGTCTCCTGGGTCAGATCGTCGGCCTCACCCGGCCCGGCCAGGTGCGACACGAACCGCCGGACCTGATCCTGTAGGGCGCGGACGAACGCGGTGGCGGCCTGCCGGTCGCCCCGGCCCGCCTCCTGCGCCCACCGGGTCACCTGATCGTCGTCAGCGGCGCCGTTGCGCACAGACCACCGTCCTGGGTGCCACGGGCGCTCCTCCATGCCGAGATGCCGTCGTCTGATCGCGCCGATCAACCGCGCACTCTGGTGGTCGGCGGCCGGCCCGGGAAAGTTCCCGGGACCTCACCGCACCTTTGAAAAAACGGCGTGCGTACCTAACAAATAGCTGACATGCGGCGATCAGGCTGGCTCGCATGCACAAAGCGAATGTGAAGATCACCGGTTTGGCGGTCCTGCTGGTGTCGCTCGCGGCCTGCGGCGACGACCCGAAGGCGTCGGGGCCGCAGGTCGCCGCACTCCCGGGCGCGTCCACGTCGGCGAGTGCCGGCCCGGCCGCTTCGAGCAACACCGCCGACCGCCAGCTCCCCCTCGGCGCGAGCAAGCAGGAGATCGACCGCCTCTACGACGCCTACTACGCCTGCTGGACCCAGCACGGTGTGCCGTCGGCACCGGGGAAGGGCGAAAACGGCGGCCCGCTCCTCAGCTACAAGATGGACGAGAAGAAGTATCAGCCGGCCGTGGACGCGTGCGCCGACAAGGAGCCGCTGGGCCCGCCGGAGCTCGACCCGCACCAGAACCCGAACTACGCCGACGACCTGCGCGAGCAGCTCCAGTGCCTCCGGGACCAGGGCCTGCCGATGGAGATCCGGCAGGGCGGCACCGACAACGCCACCATCTGGGTCGCGCCGGAGACCAAGGCCAACCTCGAGAAGGCGAACAGCGACGCGGGGATGGAGATCCAGCGTCAGTGCGAGATCTCGGCCTTCACGCAGAGGTAGTCGACAGTGCGGACGAAACCCCTCATCATCACCATCACGTGCGGCGTGCTCGCGCTGGGCGGCGTGGCCTACGCCGTGCACGCCAGCGCCGGCGACGACTCTCCGGCCGGGCAGCCGGCCGCGGCCAGGGTGGCCACGGCCGAGGTGGTCCGGACCGACCTCTCCGACTACTGGGCCGAGAGCGGCACTGTCGGCTATCGCAAGCAGCGCACCCTGCGTGGTGTCGCGCCCGGGGTGCTCACCTGGTTGCCCCAACCCGGCAGCACCATCGCCCGCGGTGACATCATGTATCGCTCCGGTGACCGCCCGGTGATCCTCTTCTACGGGTCGTCGCCGATGTTCCGCGACATCGACGTGGTCGGCATGGTCGGTCGCGACGTCAAGGTGCTGGCCGACAACCTCCGGGCGCTCGGCTACCGGATCGGGTCCCAACCCGCGCCGGGGACCCGGGTGACCGTCCAGGGCGGGCCGCCACCGGCCGCGAACAACCCGGCTACGAACGACCAGGGTACGAACGGGGAGGCCACGAACGGAGGGGCCAACAAGCCGGGTTCGCCGCCGGCAACCGCCGGCACCGGCGCGTACCAGACCGTCGTGACCAGCCAGGACGCCGTCTTCACCCGGTCACTCAAGGACGCCGTGAAACGCTGGCAGACGGCCAAGGGGGTACGTCCGGCCACCGGCACCGTGACACTCGGCGACATTCTCGTGCTGCCCGGTGCGGTGCGGGTGGGCACGGCCTCGGCCCAACTCGGCGACGACGCCACCGGCAACCTGATGGCGATCAGCGATCAGGCCAAGGCGGTCACCGTCGAGATCGACGCCAGCCGGGCCGACGACCTCCGTGCCGGGCAGAAGGTGCAGATCAGCCTTCCGGACAGCTCACCCACCAGCGGCACCGTCACCTCGGTGAGCAGCAACGTCCAGGCCGCCCAGACCGACGACGGCAACCCGGGCGCGGAGGGCCCGAAGGTGCAGGTCGTCATCGCGGTGGACGATGCCTCGGCGATCCAGAACATCAGCTCCGCCACCGTCGAGGTCCGGTTCACCGGCACCACCGAGCACGACGTACTCGCCGTCCCCGTCGGCGCACTGCTCGCGCTCAGCGGTGGCGGTTACGGCGTGCAGATCTCCGACGGCGCCCTGACCGCGGTCAAGGTGGGCCTGTTCGCCGACGGCATGGTGCAGATCAGTGGTACGGGCATCACCGCCGGCACCAAGGTGGTGACGACGTCGTGACCGCGGTGCTGGAGATCGACAGTGCCACCCGGCGCTACGGCGAGGACGTGACGGCACTGCGCGACGTCTCGCTGCGGATCGCCACCGGCGAGTTCGTGGCCATCCTGGGGCCGTCCGGGTCGGGAAAGTCCACACTGCTCAACATCATGGGCACGCTGGACCGGCCCACCGAGGGTCGGGTGCTGATCGGCGGGCGGGACATCACCACCATGTCCGACCGGCAACTGTCCAGCCTGCGCGGCCGGTGGCTGGGCTTCGTGTTCCAGCAGTTCCATCTCACCGACGGGCTGACCGCCACCGAGAACGTGGCGACCGGCCTGCTCTACGCCGGCGTACACCGCCGGCACCGCCGGGCGCTGGCCCTGACGGCACTGGAACGGGTCGGCCTGGCCCACCGCGCCGACCACCACCCGCAGGCGCTCTCGGGCGGTGAACGCCAACGGGTGGCGATCGCCCGGGCGCTCGTCAACCGGCCCGCGCTGGTGTTGGCCGACGAGCCGACCGGGGCGCTCGACGTGGCCACCGGCTCGGCCGTGCTGGACCTGCTGACCGAGCTGAACCGGGAGGGGACCACCATCGCGCTGATCACCCACGATCACGAGGTGGCCGCCCGGGTGCCCCGACAGCTCCGCATCCTGGACGGCCGCCTGGTCTCCGACTCGGCGGCGGGCGGTGGGCCGGCATGAGGCGTACCCGGCACGCGGCGAGAGTGGACCGGGACGCCGCACCGGTCCGGCTGGCCCCGGCCGACCTGATCGGTCTGGGTCTGCTCGGCATCCGGACGCGTACCGCGCGGGCCGCCCTGTCGGCGCTCGGCATCGCCATCGGCATCGCCACCCTGATCCTGGTCACCGGGGTCCCGGCGTCGAGCCAGCGGGCACTGGAGGAGAAACTGGCCGCCCTGGGCACCAACCGACTACAGGTCACACCGGTGCCCAACCGCGAGCCACCGGTCCAGCTGCCCGTCGAGTCGGTGGACATGGTGTCCCGGATCGCGCCGGTGACGGTGGCGAGCGCGACAGCCGACTTCGGGCTGAACGTCGCCCGCTCCGACCGGGCCGGCGCCGGCGACTACAACGCCATCGCGGTCGTCGCCACCAGGACGAACCTGCTCGCGGCGATCGACGGCCGGGTACGCTCCGGCCGTTTCCTGGATCCCGCGATGGAACGCCTGCCGACCGTGGTCCTCGGCGCGGTCGCCGCCCAGCGGCTCGGCTTCACCACCGTCGACCTCTCCCAGCCGCTCCAGGTCCACCTGGGCGGGCAGCGGTTCAGCGTGATCGGCATCCTCGACCCGGTGCCTCTCGCGCCCGAGATCGACCGCTCCGCGATGATCGGCTGGGAGGCGGCCAGCCGCTGGCTGCGCTTCGACGGGCACCCGACCCGGATCTATGTGCAGACCACCGACGCCCAGGTGGTGGCGGTACGCCAGGTGCTGGCCGCCACGGCCAACCCCGAGCATCCCAGCGACGTGCAGGTCAGTCGTCCCTCGGACGGGCTCGCCGCCAAGCAGGCAGTGCGGCAGACCTTCAGCTCGCTGCTGCTCGGGCTGGCCGGGATCGCGTTGCTCGTGGGCGGCATCGGGGTGGCCAACACGATGTACATCTCGGTGTTGGAGCGACGCCGCGAGATCGGCCTGCGGCGGGCCCTGGGCGCGAACCGGGGCCAGGTACGCATCCAGTTCGTGACCGAGTCGATAGTGCTGTCGACGCTCGGCGGCGCGGCCGGCCTGCTGGCCGGCGCGGTGGCCGTCGCCGGCTACGCCACCCTCCAACACTGGCCGGTGACCATCCCACCGACGGCGGCCGCCGTCGGACTGGGGGGCGCGCTGGTCATCGGGGTGCTGGCCGGGGTCTACCCGGCGATGCGGGCGGCCTCGCTCGACCCCACCGAGTCACTGTCCAGTGTCTGAGCAGTCGTTAGGAATCTGTCAGGTCGGGCCTGGAATCGGTTCGGCGCCGGATCGCCGGCCTATCATCGCCGGCATGTGTGCGATGGTCTTGGTCGCTGACGACGATCCGCGGCACGCGGAGGGAATCCGCCGCTACCTGGTGGCTGCCGGCCACGAGACGATCGTGGTGCACGACGGGCGGGCGGCGCTGGACGCCGCCCGCCGGGACCGGCCCGACCTGCTGATCCTGGACGTGATGATGCCGGGGATGGACGGCTTACAGGTCTGCCGCACGGTGCGGCGGGAGTCCGACGTCCTGGTGCTCATGCTCACCGCGCGCAGCGCCGAGAGTGACCTGCTGCTCGGCCTGGAACTCGGCGCCGACGACTACCTGACCAAACCGTTCAGCCCGCGGGAGTTGGTGGCCCGCACCCGTACCCTGCTGCGCCGCGCGTCCCGGGGCGCTGCCGAGCCCACCGACCGGGGCGTCCGGCAGATCGGTCGGATCAGCGTCGATCCGGTCGGGCACCACGTGACTGTCGACGGCGAGCGGATCGAGTGCACCCGTGGCGAGTTCGCCATCCTGGCCGCCATGTCCGAGTACCCGGACCGGGTCTTCACCCGGGCGCAGCTGCTGCACCACACCCGTGGCCTGGATCGCAGCTCGACCGAGCGCACCATCGACGTACACATGCTGAACCTGCGCCGCAAGATCGAGACCGACCCGAGACGACCCCGGCAGTTGCTCACCGTGCACGGTGTGGGCTACAAGTTGGCGCTGGGCCCGACACCGTGAGCAGGGACCAGGTGCCGCTGCGGCACAGCCTGGTGACCCGGCTGCTGGTCTCCGCCGTGGTGATCGCGCTGGCCGCGATCTCGGCCACCGCCTGGCTGGCGGCGACGACAACCACCCGCGCGATCAACTACGAGCAGGGCGGCGCGGTCGCCGACCAGAAGGCCGTCTACCAGGCGCTGCTCGGTTACGCGGCCACCCACCACGACTGGTCCGGGGCCGCCGCCCTGGTGCGATCGCGCGCCGCCGAGCTGGGTCGCCGCATCACGCTCACCACCGACGACCACCGGGTCATCCTCGACTCGCAGGCCGGGCCGGCGCTGCGCGACACCAGTCCGGCGGCCGTGGTGGACCCGCTCCAGGTCGACCTGGGCCTGACCGGCGGCGACGAGCACATCGACGAGCGGGCCGTCGGGCCCTACGTCGTGCCGACCGACGACCGGTACGTGCTCCGCGAGGTGGCCAAGAACAGCCTGGCCTGCTTCAACAAGGTGGGCTACGACGGTGTCATCGAGACCGCGAAGACCGGTCGCCCGAGCGTCGTGCTCACCGACGTCCGCGCCGAGGCCGAGCGGCCGCTGACCCGGTCCGTGACCGAGAGCTGCGGGTTCGCGCTCGACAGCCTGGTCAGCGCAGCCGAGAAGAAGGCACTGGAGACGCTGACCACCCTGACCGCCCGCTGTCTCAACCTCGGCGACCGCGCCTCCGAGCTGCGCATCACGCCGACCTTCGAGGCCTATCTGGGCGAATCGGCGGTCGTCCGGACCGCGCACGAGAAGACCAAGGTGAAGCCACCGTCGCTGCTCGAACCGGCCGGGCCGGTCGGCGTCGTGCGGGGCTGCGTCGAATCAGGGCGCAGGACCCAACTCCGGCCGTACGTGGCGCCCCGGGCGCTGCTGTTCGTCACCGCCCCCGGCACCGGCCACACCACGCTGCGCCTGTCCGGCGGCAGCATCGGGCGAATCGTGACGGTCACCGGCGCGGTCCTGCTCGCCACCGTCGCGGCGACAGTGCTTGTCGGCCGACGCCTGGTACGGCCACTGCGCACCCTCGCCGACGCAGCCGATCAGCGCACGCCCGCCCCGGTGTCCGGCCGCGACGAGATCGGCCGGTTGGCGCGCGCCCTCAACGACTCCGCGCAACGCCGGGAGCGGGCCGAGGCGCAACGCCGCACCATGGTCAACGACGTGGCACACGAGCTGCGTACGCCACTGAGCAACATCCGCACCTGGCTGGAGGCGGCGCAGGACGACCTGGCCCCGACCGATGCCCAGTTGCTGGCGCTGCTGCACGAGGAGGCGCTGCTGCTCCAACACATCATCGACGACCTCGGCGACCTGGCCGCCGCCGACGCGGGCACGCTGCGGATCGACCCGCAACCGACCCACCTGCGGGACGTGCTCACGCACCTTGTCGACAGCCACCGGGGCAGCGCACTCGCGGCCGGGGTGCGCCTGCGGCTCAGCGTCGTGGGCGATCCGGTGGTGCGGGCCGATCAGGTACGTCTGCGACAGGTGGTCGGCAACCTGATCTCGAACGCCATCCGTCACACCCCGCCCGGCGGCTCGGTGACCGTCGGCGCGGACGGCACGACCATCTCCGTACGGGACACCGGCAGCGGCATCGCCCCGGCCGACCTGCCGAAGATCTTCGACCGTTTCTGGCGGGCCGACGAGTCACGCAGCCGGGTGACCGGCGGCAGTGGCCTCGGTCTGGCGATCGCGCGCCACCTGACCGAGGCACACGGCGGCACGATCGAGGTGCGGAGTGACGTGGGCCGGGGCACACACTTCACCATCCGGCTGCCGGCCCTCGACGGTTGAAACGGCGGTTCCGCCGCCAACCGCCAAGTCCACAGCAGGGGTACGCGTCAGCGGACCACCCCGATACCGGTGAACGATCTGTCGTACTCGGTGAACGACCGGTTGTTGTGCGGCGCGTAGATCCAGGTGCGCAGCGAGTTGGCGGCGGTGTCGACCTCGACCAGGCGGACCGGGTTGGTGGAGTTGGAGTGGAACGTCTGGAGGAACGAGTAGATCTTGTTGCCGTTGACCCCGGTGTCGACCCGGTTGCCGGCGATGCCGGTGTGACCGGAGAAGACGAACCGGATGTTGGCGTACCGCTTGACCAGGTTGTCGAAGAGATACTGGGGGCTGGTCTCGCCGTAGGCGGCACTCTGCTCGATGGCGCCGTTGCCGTCGAGGTAGTCGTGGGTGACGACTATGACGTTGTGCCGGGGGTTGGCGGCGACGACGTTCCTGGCCCAGTTCACGGCAGCGACCCGGGGCCACAGCTCCAGGGTCAGCACCAGCCACCGCACGCCGCCGGCCTCGAACGTCGAGTAGGAGTTGTCGACCTTGCCGGCCTCGAACTGCCCCTTGACCGCGCGGTACTGGCTGACGGTGAAGTACCTGTTGAACACGCTGGTGTCGCGGATGAGTTCCCGGGTGCGGCCGGGGTCGCGGGCGGAGCCGCCGGGACCGGGGGCCTGGGTGTCGTGGTTGCCGACGGCCAGGGCGTACGGGATGGCGGCGTTCTCGATCGGCCGCATCGCGTTGCGGGCGATGACGTACTGCGAGTGGTCCGGGGTGTCCCAGTTGACCACGTCACCGGAGGACGTCACGAAGCGCAGGTCCAGCGCGGACCGGTTCCGCACCAGCCAGTTCGTGCGGTTGAGGAAGCGGCTGTCGCCGCTGTTGAGCACCTCCTGCTGGGTGTCCGGCAGGACGGCGAAGCTGAACTTCGTGTCGGTGGCGTCGGCGGCCTCCATCCGCGCGAACTGGGAGGGCTCGGCGGCGTGCGCCGTCCCGCCGACGAACGTTCCCCCCGGCACGGCGAGTGCCACCGCCGCGGCCATCGCCCCTAGCCTTGACCTGGATCTTCTGATACGCACCGCTGGTCCTCTCCTGCCGACATAGGCCCAAGAACTGGACATTCGCAGCCTAGAGAGGATCGGGACGACACTTGTGAATGCGGTGAGACCTTCCTGAGTACCCGGGCCGCATTTTTCGTCGCGCACGGTTCAACCTCGCGGAGGTCGCGCCCGCCGCCCGGGGAGGCGACCGGTTCCGCCCTGTCGTGCCCGCCCTACCGCGAGGTGCCGCCGCGGCGGCCCGCGCCGGAGGTGGAGGGCCGGTGCGCGATGCGGGGAGCCCGCACGGCCGAGGAGTTGCCGGACCCCGGGCGGAAGTCCCGGGCCGCGCTGGCCACCATCTCGTCGGGATCGCGGGCGAGGGCCTGCCGGATGTGCGCCGGCACGATCTCGCTCGTCGCCATCGCCAGGCGCACCTGGACCGAGCGGTCGTCGAGCAGCAGCGCCAGGTCCGCCTCGCCCAGCTCGACCGCACGCACCAGCGCGGCGCGGACGTCGACCACCGGGTCCGCGGCGAGCGCGCTGCGCTGCGCGGCGGTGGTCCGCGGGTTGCGAGCCACCCCCTTGCGTACGCGTGCGGTGCGATCGGCCAGCAGGGCGGTGATCGCCCCAGGGTCGTGGGTGTGGGTGGCGAGTCGTTCCCGTACCTCGGGTGAGACGTCGTCGACGAGCTTGGCGGCCAGCTCCGGTTCCAGGTCCCGGCGCTCGGCGAGGAGGCCGCGAAGCTCCTTGTCCGATGCCTCGGACATGGCCCGGCGGACCGACTCGTCACAGGCCGGGTTGCTGGCGACCGCCCACCGAACCCACCGGTCGGCATCCTTGACCAGACGCATCAGGTTGGCGATCGAGGTCGCTGGGTTCCTCGCCACGGCCTCCCGGACCTGGCGATCATGGTCACGGGTCAGCGGGCGCAGTGCCTGCGCGGGCGCGTCGGCCCGAGCGGCGACCGCCTTGCGGACCACAGCCGACGGGTCGGAAGCCAGGTCGATGAGTGTCATCTGCGGCGTGCTGGGGTCCTGGGCGACAGCGAGCCGCGCGTCAGCGTCGCCACCGATCGGACGGTGGTCGGTGACGTCGGACCCGCTGTGACGGTCGGGCTCGCCGACGGCCTGCTGTTTCCCCATGGGCGCAATCATGTCACGGGCCGCCGGCCACCCTCAGGAGACGACCGCTCCTTCGCCGGCGGGGGCGGGTGCGGGGGTGACCCGGGCGGGTAGCCGCAGGCCGGACATGCCGCCATCCACAGCGAGTGACGATCCGGTCACCGACCCGGTGGCGGGCGACGCGAGGTAGACGACGGCGGCGGCCACCTCGTCGGCGGTCACCAGGCGGCCCGTTGGCTGGCGGGACGCGAGGTGCCGTTTCTCCGCCGCCGGGTCGGCCGCACCGGCGAGCAGGCGGGCCACCCAGGGCGTGTCCACGGTGCCGGGGGCGACACAGTTGACCCGGACCCCCTCTGTCACCAGGTCGGCGGCCATGGCGAGGGTGAGGGCGTGCACGGCGCCCTTCGACGCCGAGTACAGGGCGCGTTGGGGCAGGCCGACGGTCGCCGCGATCGACGAGATGTTGACGATCGCCGCGGCCGACGACCGGCGCAGGTACGGCAGCGCGACGGCACTCGTCCGGGCCACCCCGGAGACGTTGACGTCGAGCACCCGGCTCCACACCTCGTCGTCGTCATCCTCCACAGTGCCCACGGCGGAGATGGCGGCGTTGTTGACCAGGATGTCGATGCCGCCGAAGGTGTCGGCGACCGAGGCGACGGCCGCACCGAGGGAGGACCGGTCGGCCACGTCCGCCCGGACGCCGTGGACGTGCGGATCCTCGGGGAGGGCCGACAGGTCCAGGTCCAGTACGCCCACCCGGGCGCCGGCGGCCACGAACGCCCGCACACAGGCGTGGCCGATCCCCGAGCCACCTCCGGTCACCACCGCCACGAGACCGTCACACCGCATCCTTCTCTCCCCTCCCGAGCAGTCCTCCGAGTCGACGCACCGCCGTCAGGCGCCGCGCAGGGTGTTGCGCTGCCGGCCGAGGCTGTCGATCTCGACCTCCATCACGTCGCCGGCGGCCAGATACGGGAAGCGGCCGGAGAGCGCCACCCCCTGCGGGGTGCCGGTGTTGATGACGTCGCCCGGGTCCAGGACGGTGAACTGGGACAGGTGCCAGACCAGGTACGCCACGTCGAAGATCATATCTTTCGTCGTGGAGTCCTGGCGGGGCTCGCCGTTGACCCAGGAGCGCAGCCGCAGCTCCTGCGGGTCGTCGATCTCGTCGGCGGTGACCAGCCACGGGCCGAGCGGTTGGAACGTCTCGCAGGACTTGCCCTTCGACCACTGGCCGCCGGAGACGGCGAGCTGGAAGTCGCGCTCGGAGACGTCGTTGGACAGCACGTACCCGGCGATGTGCGCGACGGCGTCGGCCGGCGAGGCGAGGTAGCGGGCCCGGCTGCCGATCACCACCGCCAACTCCACCTCCCAGTCGGTCTTTGTGGAGCCGCGCGGGATCAGGACGTCGTCGTGGGGGCCGACGACGGTGTTGGGCGCCTTGTAGAAGACGATCGGGGCGGTGGGTGGCTCGGCGCCCGACTCGGCGGCGTGCGCGGCGTAGTTCTGCCCGACGCAGAGGACCACACCGGGACGGGCGATCGGCGCGCCGACCCGCTGACCGGTGACGTCGATCTCGGGCAGGTCGGTGGCCTCGCGGACGCGCCGGAGGCCGTCACCGCCGAGGAACTCCGCGTCGATGTCGGCGGTCAGCGACGAGATGTCGAAGTGCCGCCCGTCGACGTACAGGACGGGGCGTTCCCGCCCGACGGGCCCGACGCGCATGAATCTCACGAACCATCCTCCGGTGCCTGGTGGCGGCAGAGCCGTTTCCGATAGGATCTTGCTCGCCAGTGTGTACTCGCTCACACCAAGACAGTCAAGGCGGGTCGACGCCGCCATGCGGATTGCCCTCTTCATCACCTGCGTCAACGACCTCGCGTTCCCGGCCACCGGCATCGCGGTCACCCGCGTCCTGCGGCGGCTCGGCCACACCGTCGACTTCCCCACCGGCCAGACCTGTTGCGGGCAGATGCACGCCAACACCGGTTACCGGGCCGAGGCGATGCCGATGGTGCGCCACTACGTCGACGTCTTCGACACCTACGACGCCGTCGTCGTGCCGTCCGGGTCGTGCACCGCGATGATCCGCGACCAGTACCCGCGGCTGCACCCGCCCGCCACATCGGTGGCCAGCCGCACCTACGAGTTGTCCGAGTTGCTCGTCGACGTCCTCGGCGTCACCGACGTGGGCGCCGAGTTTCCGGAGACGGTGACCTACCACCCCACCTGTCACGGCCTGCGACTGCTGCGGCTGGGTGACCGGCCGCTGCGGCTGCTGCGCGAGGTGCGCGGCATCCGGTTGGTGGAGCTGGCCGACGCCGAGGAGTGCTGCGGCTTCGGCGGCACCTTCGCCCTGAAGAATCCGGACGTCTCCACCGCGATGCTCACCGACAAGTGCGCCCGGGTCGGCGAGACCGGGGCCCGGGTGCTCGCCGCCGCCGACAACTCCTGCCTGGCGCACATCGGGGGTGGCCTCGCCCGGCATCGGCCGGGCGTGCGGGCCCTGCACTACGCCGAGATCCTCGCCGCGACGGGGGCCACCCCGTGACCCGCCCTGTCGCACCGGCCACCGGAGACGGGCGGATCCGCACCCCGCTGCCCTTTCCCACAGCGGCGAAGCCGGCCGTCGCCGACACGCGACTGCGGGCCAACCTGCACCGGGCCACCCGCACCATCCGCGGCAAGCGGGCCCGGGTCGTCGACGAGGTGCCCGACTGGGAGGCTCTCCGCGACGCCGGCTCGGCGATCAAGGCGGATGTGCAACGGCGATTGCCGGAGCTACTGGAGCAGTTCGAGGCGTCCGCCACCGCTGCCGGCGCCACAGTGCACTGGGCCCGGGACGCGGCCGAGGCCTGCCGGATCGTGGTCGAGCTGACCCGGGCCGCCGGGGCCGACGAGGTCGTCAAGGTCAAGTCGATGGCGACCCAGGAGATCGAGCTCAACGAGGCCCTGGAGGCGGCCGGGATCGCCGCGTACGAGACCGACCTGGCGGAGCTGATCGTGCAGTTCGGCGAGGACACCCCCTCGCACATCCTGGTGCCGGCGATCCACTACAACCGCACGCAGATCCGGGAGATCTTCCTCCGCCGCATGCCGGACGCGCCGGCCGACCTCAGCGACGAGCCGGCCGCCCTGGCCGAGGCGGCCCGCGCCCACCTGCGACGACGGTTCCTCTCGGCCCGGGTCGCCGTGTCCGGCGCCAACTTCGCCATCGCCGACACCGGCACGCTCGTGGTCGTCGAGTCCGAGGGCAACGGGCGGATGTGCCTCACCCTCCCGGAGACGCTGATCAGCGTCGTGGGCGTGGAGAAGCTGCTGCCGACCTTCACCGACCTGGAGGTCTTCCTGCAACTGCTGCCGCGCTCCTCGACCGGGGAGCGGATGAACCCGTACACCTCGATGTGGACGGGCGTCACCCCCGGTGACGGCCCGCAGGACGTGCACGTCGTGCTCGTCGACAACGGCCGGTCCGCGGTGCTGGCCGACCCGGTCGGGCGGCCGGCGCTGTCCTGCATCCGCTGCTCCGCGTGCCTCAACGTCTGCCCGGTGTACGAGCGGGCCGGCGGGCACGCGTACGGCTCGGTGTATCCCGGTCCGATCGGCGCGATCCTGTCGCCCCAGCTGACCGGCGTGGCCGACAACGCCTCGCTGCCGTACGCGTCGACGCTCTGCGGCGCCTGCTACGACGTCTGCCCAGTGAAGATCAACATCCCGGAGATCCTGGTCCACCTCCGCCAGCAGGCCCCGCACCCACCGGCGGAACGCGCCGCCATGCGCGTCCTGTCCTGGGTGATGCGCAGCCCCCGACGCTGGGCCGCCGCCCTGCGCCTGGCCCGCACCGGCGCGGGCCCGCTGGGCGCGTACCGCGAGCGGCGCACCGGCGCCCGGACGCTGCGCCGGCTGCCCTGGCCGGCCTCGGCGTGGACCCGCTCGCGGGACCTGCCGCTGCCCGCGCCGCAGACCTTCCGGGAATGGTGGAGCCAGCAGTGAACGCCCGCGACGAGATCCTGGCGCGGCTCCGGACGGCCCTGGCCGACAACCCGCCCCCGGTGGCGGTGCCCCGCCGCTACCGCCGGGCCGACGACCGCACCGACCTGGTCGAGGTCCTCGTCGACCGCCTGGTGGACTACCGGGCGACGGTCCACCGGGGGCTCGACGCCCTGGCCGGGCTGCTGGCCGAGGTGGACCGGCTCGCCGTGCCCACCGACGTCCCCGCCGACTGGCTGGCCGGCCACACCGGGCAGTTGCACCGCGACGCTCCCCCACTGACACCGGCCGCGCTCGACACGATGGACGCGGTCCTGACCGGTTGTGCCGTGGCGGTCGCCGACACCGGCACCATCATCCTCGACGCCGGCCCGGCACAGGGGCGGCGCGCGCTCACCCTGGTGCCCGACCGGCACATCTGCGTCGTCCGCGCCGACCAGGTCGTCGGCCTGCTGCCGGAGGCGCTGACCCGACTGGACCCGCGCGCACCGCAGACCTGGATCTCCGGCCCGTCCGCGACAAGCGACATCGAGCTCAACCGGGTCGAGGGGGTGCACGGCCCACGCCGGCTGGAGGTCGTCCTGGTCGGTGTCGACGACGACCCACCGGGGCGCTGACCGGCCTGCGGGCCCGCCGCTTCAGGAGCCCGTCGACCCCGGCCCGGGAGCTCCCGCCGCGCGACCGCTCAGCCGGGTGGAGTTCTGCGGGGTGGTGAACGTCGCGGCGGCCCGGAAGCGCGCCCGTCGGGCCGCACGCCGGAACGCGCCGAGCACCGCCGGCCCGGCAAGGACAACGAGGACGGCTGTGGTGATCGCCCGCCCGGTGTCCCAGCCCAGCGACGTGACCGCGAAGAAGGTCAGGTAGCGGTGGAGTTGCTCCACGGCCGGCAGGCCTGGCTGGTAGGCGATCGAACTGGTCGGGTCGAGCGAGAACGGCCAGAAGGACAGGTTGAGCATGAACCCGAAGAAGTACCCGCTGATCGCGGCATAGCCGGCGAGCAGCACGATCTCCGCCCGTCCCCGGAGCCGGGGCAGCAGACCGGCGAACATGCCGACCCAGGCGCAGCCGAACATCTGGTACGGCATCCACGGGCCCACTCCTCCGGTGAGCAGGGCGGAGGCGAACAGCGACGTGCAGCCCAGCGCGAAGCCGAAGCCGGGCCCGAACACCCGACCGGCGAGCACGAGGATGAAGAAGACCGTCTCGATGCCGGCCGTGCCCGCGCCGAGCGGTCGCAGGGCCGCGTTGATCGCGGACAGCACACCCAGCATCGCGAGCGCCTTGGCGTCGATCCTGCCGTCGGCGATCTCGGCGAAGATGACAGCGAGGACGAGCAGGAGCAGCACGCCGAACATCAGCGGCGGGGTCTGGGTGGAGCCGAAGGTGCCCGGCGCGACGACGAACGGCCAGAGGAACGCGACGAAACCCAGGAACGACGCCATGGTGATCGCGAGCACGGCGCGGGCGGGCACCCGGACGGCGACGTTCACTGTCGTCACGCGGGCACCGCCGAATCGTCGAGGGCGGCGGCGACCTGCCCGACGGTCAGGTACGGCAGCGGCGCGAGGATCTTCGCGACCTGTGGGGCGAACGTCGGCGACGCGGTGAGGACGGCCGGAACACCTCCGGCGGCGACGATCTCACCGTCGGCCATCACCACCACCCGATCGGCGGTGGCGGTGGCGAACTCGACGTCGTGGGTGGCCACCACGACGGCACGACCCTGCGCGGCGAGCCCGTCGAGAGTACGGGTCAGCGCGGCCTTGGCCTGGTAGTCCAACCCCCGGGTGGGCTCGTCGAGGAGCAGCACACCGGGCGTGAGGGCGAGTTGGATGGCCAGCACCAGGGCGAGCTGCTGCCCGGCGGACAGGTCCCGGGGATGGCTGTCGCCGTCGATACCGGCGGCGATGCTGTCGAGCAGGCGTCGGGCGGTGCCCGGCTCGGCACCGTCACGGTCGGCCTGGTCGAGTTCGGCGTCGACGGTGTCCAGGTACAGCAGGTCGGTGGCGGTCTGCGGGACGAGGCCGACGAGTCGACGGGCCTGGCTGGCACCCACCCGACCCGGATCGAGGTCGCCGCGCGTCGGGTCGGGAACGGCGATGGTGCCGCCGTCGCGGCGACCCGAGCCCTGCAGAGCCCAGAGCACTGACGACTTGCCGGAGCCGTTGCGCCCCATCAGCGCGGTGATCTCACCGCGTACCAGGGTCAGGTCGACTCCACGGACGGCGACGACCGGCCCGTGCCGGACGATCACGCCGGCGGCGGTGAGCGCGTGCTGGCCGTCGGCGTGGGAGTGACGGTGTGGCCGCGGCGGCGTGGCGGGTAGCCGGTCGCGCAGGGTGGTGGCGTGCCGGCGGGCGTCGCGGACCGACAGGGGCAGCGGTGACCAGCCGGCGAGGCGTCCCAGCTCGACCACCGCCGGCGCGACGGTGGCGCCGGCGATGAGCGTGGCGGGCTCACCGTGGCGCACGGTGCCGTCGCGGGCGACGTGGATGAGCCGGTCGGCGTACGGCAGGACGCGTTCGAGGCGGTGCTCGGCCAGCACGACGGTGACGCCGAGGTCGTGGACCAGCCGGGTGATGGTGGCCAGGACGTCGTCAGCGCCGGTCGGGTCGAGCGCGGAGGTGGGTTCGTCGAGGACGAGCACCCGCGGGTGGGCGGTCAACGCCGCGCCGATCGCGACGCGTTGCTGCTGGCCGCCGGAGAGTTCGTGCAGGCCACGGTGGCGCAGGTCGGCGAGGCCGAGCAGGTCGAGCGTCTCCTCCACCCGGGTCCGCATGACCGCCGGGTCGAGGGCGAGTTGTTCCATCCCGTACGCCAGCTCCTCCTCGACGGTGTCGGTGACGAACCCGGCGACCGGGTCCTGCCCGACCACGCCGACCAGGTCGGCGAACTCGCGGGGAGGGTGGTGGGCGGTGTCCCGGTCGGCGACGCGCACGCTGCCTTCGAGGGTGCCGCCGGTGAAGTGCGGGACGAGGCCGTTGATCGCGGCGAGCAGTGTCGACTTTCCCGCGCCGGTGTGACCGACGACCAGGCACAGCTCACCCTCGTCGATGTCGAGGTCGACGTCGCGAAGGGTGGGGCGGAGTGCGCCGTCGTAGGTGATGGTGACGCGCTCGAAGCGGATCATGACGGTGCTCCCGCGGTGTCGGCGGCGCGACGGCGCGCGGCGGTGGGCTGCGGTCGTTGCTGGCGTGGCGGTGTCGGTGCGGCGATCGCCGCGACGGCGGCGACCAGGATCGCGGCGGCCGGCAGTGTGGGCAGGCTGGGCCAGTGCACCGGGTAGAGGCTCGGGTTGAGCGCGGCCGGGTCGTAGCCGGTGCCGGCACCGAGCACGACGGCCGTGACGACGCCGCAACCGGCGACCGTCCACTCCGGCCACTGCCACGGGTCGGGCCGGTAGCGACTGCGCGAGACCCGACGCCCACCGAGTGCGATGCCCGCCACACAGAACAGGACACCACCGCCGAGGCCACCGAGACCGACCGGGCGCGGCACACCCGGGTCGAGCAGGCCGTACGCGCCGACACACAGGCCGGCCATGCCGGTGAGCATGAGGACACCGGTGAGGCGTCGCGAGCCCGGTGTCGCGGTGCCGACCCGGCCGTAGCCGCGGGCGTCCATGGCGGCGGCCAGCCGCAGCGACCGGTCCAGCGCGTCGTGCAGGACCGGCATCACGATGGCCCGTACGGCGCCGAGGCCCTTGGCGCGTCCGGCGCGCAGTCGGCGTGCACGGGCGACCCGTTGGACGCTCTCGACGAGTTGCGGTGCGACGCTCAGCGAGACGGTGACGGCGACGCCGAGTTCGTACAGCGCGCCGGGGAGGACCCGCAGCGCGCGTTTGGGGTTGGCGAGGCTGTTGGCGGCGCCGATGCAGCACAGCAGGCAGGCGAGCCGGAGCCCGTCGACGGCGGCGGACAGGGTCGCCTCCAGTGACACCGGGCCGCCGATCTGGATGCCCGCGTACCAGTCGGGTGTGGGCAGGTGCGGCAGCCGGAACAGAATGTGGTCCTCGGCGGTGATGCCGGACGCGAAGACCGTCCGGAACACCACCCGGATCGCGATGATGATCAGGGCCAGGTAGAGGTAGTAGCGGAACGCCCGCGCCCAGGGCGCGTCGGTGCGACGGGCGGTGACGACGAACCCGAGCACGGCGAAGATCAGCAGCAGCAACAGCGGGTTGCTGGTGCGGCTCGCGGCGGTGGCCAGCGCGAGCGCCCACAACCACCAGGCCACCGGGTGCAGGGGGCGGGGCAGCCGGGCGACGGCGAGGCGGTGCGCGATGCCGGTGCGGTGGGTGACGCTGGTGCGGGTCGGGCGCATCGGGTCAGCTGCGGCGGCGGCGCCAGCCGGCGACACCGCCAGCGAGGGCGAGCAGGGCCAGCAGGCCGACGGTGATCAGTGCCGGCAGCGCCGAGCCGGTGTCCTCGCGGGCAGCCGTCGCGGTGGGTGCCGCGTCGAGGATGCGTGGTTCCTCGGTGGCGGCGCCCGACGACGAGGACGGGACCGGCTCCGGGGTTGTCGCCCCGGTGGCCGTGGGAGGCGGCGTACCACTCAGCGGGACCGAGGCCGGTGCTCCGGCGGGCGGGAGGCCGGGCGGAGGGTTGCCGGCTCCGGGATTGCCCGACACCGGCGGGTTGCCCGCGCCCGGATTGCCCGCGCCCGGCGGGTTCCCGCCGCCGGGCTGAGCCGGGGTGGGCGCGGCGGGGGCCGGAGCGGTGGTGGTCGCGCCGACCGGCGTGCTGTTGCGGGCTCGGACGCTGTCCGGACTGAACCGCGGTCGCCCCTCGGTGCCGCCGATGTCGGTCGCCCCGAAGATCCACAGGTCGACGCTGCCGGGCCTGGGTTTGTAGCTCATCGCGCCGAGCTGGCTGTAGACCCAGCTGTTCTGCCCGACGTCGGCGTGCCAGTACGACCAGTACGCGCTGGCCGGCGGGGTGAGCGCGCACCTCTCGTCCGCCGCGGTGGGGTACTGGGTGCCACCCTGGTGGCCCGCGTAGCCGATCCGGCAGATGAACGCGGGCCCGTCGTGCTGTGTGCCGGTGGTGCGCCAACCGCCCTGGTTGAGCAGTTGGTAGCCGGTGGTCGGGGTGCTGCCGCAGGACCGCAGGAGCGGCCCGCCCCACCTGCTGAAGTCGACAGCGAGGATGACCCCGGACGAGGTGGTGCACTGCCCGGTCGGCAGCGGGTCGGCCAGTGCCGGCGCGGGTGTGCCGGCCACTGCGGCGACGATGGTCAGGGCCGCGATGGACCGGGCCCAGCTGCGGGCCGTCATGATCCATCGCCAGCGCCGGCCACCGCGCGCCGACGGGCCGAGATCCGCAGCAGGACGCCCGCGACGACGAGCACGAGTGCCAGCAGGGTGATCGTGACGATCGACCAGCCGGTGCGGGGCAGGTTGCCCGACGAGTGCCCGCCGGTGCCGGCCGACGGCCCGGTCACAGTGGGGGCTGCCGACGGGGCCGACGACTGGCTCGCGGTCGATGTCGGGGTCGGGGTCGCGCTCGGCGTCGGGGTGCCGGACGGGTCCGGGCCCGGTAGGTCGTGCACGTCCCGGGTCAGGGCGGCGAACGAGATGCCGGTGGCACCTCCGACGACCTGGGTGGAGGCGCGCACGTCCGAGCCGGCCTGTCCACCGGCGGCGACGGTGAACCCGCCGTCGTCGTTCTGCTGACCGGCCAGGAACGTCAGTGCCCGGTCGACCTGTCGGGCGTAGGTGTCGCCACGCAGGCTGAGGCCCTGGACGGCGAGCGCCGTGGAGTTGGTGGAGTCGCCGGCCGCGCCGGGGAAACCGCCGTGCTCCTTCTGTGTCGAGGCGATCCAGGCCAGGGCCCTGTCGACGGCGGTGACCGCCGCCGGGTCGTCGGTCAGCGGGGCCAGGGCCATCGCTGCCATCGCGGTGCTGTCGACGTCCTTGTCGGCGTCGGCCGCCGGAATGAGGCTGGGGAACGACCCGTCGGCGCGCTGGAGACCCTTGAGGAAGTCGATCGGCTTGCCGGCGGCCTCGCCCTGTCCGGCGCGGAGCTGCGCGATGATGCCGAGCGACTGCCCGAAGACCGAGGTGGCGTACCGGTAGTTGCCGGCCCCGGCGCAGCCGGACTGCACGTCGAGCTTGGGGCAGGTCACGTCCTTCAGCGCGGCGATCAGGTCGTGTCCACCGAAGGACCGTGGGTCGTAGCCGGTGACCTGGGCGAGCAGCGCCATCTTGCCGATCGCGCCGCCGACGGCGGAGTCGGTGCCGACGCCGAGCCACATGTCGACGGTGAACCCGCTGTCGCCGACCGCACCGCCGCCGCGCAGGAACTCGACGATCGCCCGCAGCTTGGTGTCGTCCCCGCCGGTGGCGGCGAGGGCGTACGCGCCGTCGATGCTCAACCCGAACTCGGGGAAGCCGGGGAACGACTCGTAGTACCTGCCGTCGATCAGATTGGTCGGCGCGACGAGGTAGGACACCCCCTTGACCAGGTCGGGTCGCGGACCGGCCGGCGGCGGCGAGTCGCCCAGGGTGGCCAGGTTCCTGCCGGCCAGCGCGGGCGCGGCCGCGACTGTGGCGTCCAACTCCGCGTCCGGGTTGCTCGGGTCGCGGCTGAGCCCACCGCCGGTGACGATCCGACCGACCAGGAAACCGGTGGCGGTGGCGGCCCTGTCGGCCACGCCCAGCGCGGCGAGGGCCTGTGCGGCGTACCCGGTGAAGTAGGTGTCGGTGAACCCGGCGCCGGTGTAGGGCTGGTAACCCCCGTCGGTGTCCTGCGCACCGGTCAGAAACGCCTTGGCCGAGCCCAGCGCCGCGTCCTGACCACCGAGCCGGTGCAGCGCCAGGACGGCCAGCGTCGTGGCGGCGAGGTCCGGATCGCAGAACTCGCCGGGGGCGAGCCACCGGTCGCCGAAGGCCCCGGTGGCGCACTGCTGCGCGGTGAGTCGGGTGACGGTGGCGGCGGGCGGGGTGACGCCGGCCCGCTTGAGCGCGAGCAGCGCGCTCGCCTGGGCCATCGGCCCGGGCGCTCCGGCGAAGTCACCGGCCGCGGCACAGCCGGCGTCGGCGTCGGTCGCGGTGCAGACCCGGTCGGTGAGTGTCGTGATCAGGTCCCGTCCGCCGAAGGCGCGGGGATCACCGCCGGTGCTCGTCGCCAGGAGTGCGAGGTTGGCGACGTTGGCGGTGTGGGGTGCGGCGGACTCGCCGTTCGGGAAGATCGCCGCGTCGACGTGCGTCCGGAGGTAGTCGACGATCTTCGTGCGGGTGCCGTCCTGCCCGCCGGTCGCGGCCAGGGCGGTGGCGACGGCGATCGTCCGGGAATAGTCGACCCACCCGTAGTCGACGTGGTCACCGTCGGTGAGCTGCTCCACCAGGTAGCTTCCGACGGCCTCGACCTGGCCTTCGGTCGGCCGCGCCGGGTCGGTCGGCCCGGCCGTCGTGGTCGGACTGGGAGTTGGCGTCGGGGCGGGCGTCGAGCCGCTCGCGCGCACCGACGCGGGGGTGAAGCTCGGCGCCCCGGTCGTGCCGCCGATGTCGGTGCCGCCGAAGACCCATGCCTCGACCTCACCAGGGCCCGGCCGCTGGGACATCGCGCCGAGCGGGCTGTACGTCCACTGGTCCTGCCCGGCCGGGGCGATCCAGTAGGACCAGTAGGCCGTCGCCGGCGGGGTCAACTGGCACGCCTCGTCGGCGGGCGCCGGGCGTTCGGCACCGGCGTCGAAGGCGGGTGAGCCGATCCGGCAGATGAACCCGGGCCCGTCGTGGACGGTGCCGGTCGTGGTGAAACCCGCCTCGTGCAGCAGGTCCAGACCGGTGGTCGGGGTGGCGTCGCAGCCCCGCAGCAGCGGCCCGCTCCACGCCCCGAAGTCGACAGCGACGATCGCACCCTGGGTCGGGGTGCAGGAGTCCAGCGGATCGGCGATCGCCGCACGGGTCGGCACCACGAGCGCCGCCGCGCCCAGCGTCACCGCGGCGACCAACGCCAACCAGGCGGTGGGAACACGCGACATGCGACTGACCAGTGGGGACATGACGACTCTCTCGGGGGTAGCGGCGCAGGCGCGGACGCGGACCCCGAGGACAACGGTCCCGGAAACCTGGCTCCGCGCCGTGTACCTCGACGGCGCTGCGGTGCACTATCCAGCCAGGTAATCCGACTCGTCCCGAAAAACGGGACCTACGGCTGCGGGCCAGCGCCGGACTTTGACCGGCTTCCCCTGACTGCTGGATCGCGGCCATCGGACCACAGTCGCGACCGCGCCGTCAACGTGAGCCTGTGTCACGTACCTAACAGCGCGCGGTAGGAGCTTCGTCCCATACGGTGACCGCGTCATCGCGTGGGGGAACCCGGTGGAAATCCGGGGCTGACGCGCAACGGTGAGGACGGTCCGCCGTCCCGAGCCCGACTACCCGCGTGGTGACGCAGCACCTGCGGTTTCCGTCCCACGCGCCCTGCGGCCGGCCCGCCCCGCCCCGCCGGCTTCCCTGCCGGGCTCTGGGTCGAGGCAGTCGTGCCCCGTACCCCCAAGGAGTCCGATGTCCTCGCGCCTTTCCTCCGGCAGTCGCCGGAGACCTCTCGTGTCAGTCCCCGCCGCCACGCTGATCGCCACCGTCGTCGCGGTCACCACCGGCGCCGCGCCGGCGGCCGCGACCTCGACGCCCGCGCAGATCGCCACCGCCAGGACCAACGGCGTCTCCTACCTGCGGACACTGCAGGCGGCCGACGGCAGCTACGCCAGCGGTGGGCTGTCGAACGAGTGGGCGTTCAGCGCCTTCGCCCCCGCCGGTGTGGCGGCCGTCGACGTCTACCCGTCCGGCGACACGACGAAGAACGCCCGCACCGTCTACCGCAACCAGCTCTCGGCCGCGTCCTGGCCGAGCGCCTCGCCCGTCGTCACCGACTACGAGCGCGGCGTCCTGAACGCCTACGCGGCCGGCATCGACCCCGCCCGGGTCTCCCCCACCCGTAACCTCATCGCCGACACCATCGCCTACTGGCAGACCGGCTCGCCCGGCTACTACGGCCCGCCGGCCAACGTCAACGGCACCATCTTCGCCACCCTCGCCCTGGCCGGAGCGAAGACCCAGACCGGTGCCGCCCGCGTGCCGCAGGCACTGCTCGACCTGTCGGTCACCCGGATCCGCAACAACCAGCACAACGACGGCGGCTGGACCTTCAGCCAGGCCGAGGGGAACGCGACAGCACTCGCCTCGCCCGGCGACATCGACATGACCGGTGCGGCCATGGCCGCGCTCTGCGCCGCCGGGGTTCCCCACACCGACACCGACATCGTCCAGGCGAAGAACTTCCTCAAGGGCAAGCTCGTCAACGCCTCGGGTGCCTTCACCTCGATGTTCGGCGTCAACACCGACTCCAACGCGTGGGCCGTCTCCGGGCTCAACGCCTGCGGTATCCCCAGCCAGGGCACCGACTTCACCACCACCGCCGGCAAGACCCCGATCGACTTCCTGCGGGCGCAGCAGCTGACCGGTGGCGGGTTCAAGTACCTGACCACCAACACCACCCCGTCGGCGTACGCCTCCATCGACGCGGTGCGTGCCCTGGCCGGCGCGGGCTACACCGCCGCTCCCCCAATCCCCGTCACCTCCGGCGCCCCCACCTGGGTCGCGGCGAGCGGATTCACCCCGGGCACCGCGACGCGGCTCGCCGTGATCATCGACAACGGCAGCGGCAGCATCCAGCCGTGCGCGGTCACGCTGACGCCGACCGCCGCCACCACCACCCTCGGCGCGGTGTTGGACGCCGCCATCGGGTCGGCCGTCCCCAGTGGCTGCGTCACCGCACTCAACCCGACCAGCGGCACCGGCACCATCACGTCGATCAACGGCCTGGCCAACGGTGGCTCCGCCACCTGGAAGGTGTCCCGGGACGGCGGCACCCCGGCCACCGCGACCCGCGGCACGACAGTGACCGTCGGCGACACCATCCACCTGCGCTACGGCGTCTGACCGCCGTTCGGGTACGGACGTGGCCAGCGGCGGCTTACCGGCCGCCGCTGGCCACCCATCCGGGGGTTGGCCGGGTGACGGTGACCGTGTCGACGACGTGGACAAGCGGTGCTCATCAGCATGACGCGCAACGTTGGTAATTGCCAAAGATGTGCAACTGTGCCACCGTGATGATCAACGGTTGCGGCGCTGCGCCCACCCGACCAACGACTCCTTCCCACACCACAGGAGCCCGGATGCGTCCGACCCTCCGACGCCTCGTGGCGTCGACCGCGGCGGCGGGCATGCTCGTCCTCGCCGGCTGCTCGGCCCCGGCCACCCCCGACGGCTCCACCGGCGGCGCGACGCTCGTCGTCGCCACCTCCGACGAGCCGGACGCGTTGAATCCGGTGCTCAACTACGGCGTCGACGGCGCCGCGCTGATCTTCGACGGCCTCGTCAGCCGGGACGACGACAACCGCCTCGTCGCCGGTCTGGCCACGGCGTTGCCGGAGCTGTCACCCGACGGGCGCACCGTGACCGCGAAACTCCGCGACGGCGTGCGGTTCCACGACGGCACCACGCTGACCGCCCAGGACGTCGTCTTCACGTACCAGGCCGTCCTGGACCCGACCGTCGACTCGACGCTCCGCTCCGACCTGGACATGGTGGAGTCGGTGACCGCGCCCGACGCCGCCACTGTCGTGTTCCGGCTGCGCTACCCGTACGCGCCGTTCCTCCAGCGGCTCACCCTCGGCATCGTGCCGGCCAAGCTGCTCGGCGGGCAGGACATCAACACCGCCGGGTTCAACCGCAAGCCGGTCGGGACCGGGCCGTACCGGGTCGAGTCCTGGACGCCCGGTGACCGCCTGGTGCTGACGGCCAACGAGCGCTACTTCGGTGGCCGGCCGAAGAACGACAGGGTGGTGGTCGCGTTCGTCGCCGACGACAACGTCCGCGCCCAGCGGATGCGGGCCGGCGAGTTCGACGCCGCCGAGCTGCCGCCGAAGCTCGCCTCCGGTTTCGACGCCGACGCCGCGTACCAGGTGCAGCGGGTGCCGACCGCCGACTACCGCGGCGTGATGCTGCCGACGGGCAACCCGGTCCTCGCCGACCCGGCGGTCCGCCGGGCGCTCCACCTGGCCGTCGACCGGGCCGCGATGGTGTCCGGGCTCCTCGGTGGCGCCGGCGAACCGGCGTTCGGCCCGATCCCCCCGACCTCCGAGTTCGCCGATCCCTCGATCGTCGGCAGGCCCACCGCCGACCCGACGGCGGCCGGAGCGCTGCTCGACGCGGCCGGCTGGGCCCCGGGTCCCGGCGGGGTACGCGTCAAGGACGGCCGGCCGGCCCGGTTCACGCTGATGTACCCGGCGAGCGACACGCTGCGCAAGGACCTGGCCCTCGCCGTCACCGCCGACGCGAAGAAGATCGGCATCCAGGTGACCCCGGCCGGGCTCACCTGGGACGCCATCGACCCGCGAATGAAGTCCGACGCTCTGCTGATGGGCTACGGCACGCCGTTCGACCCGGACTTCGTCTCGTACAAGCTGTTCGGCTCGCGGTTCGCCGGGCAGGGTTACTTCAACCCCGGCTCGTACCGCTCCGAGGTGACCGACCGGGCGCTCCAGCAGGGCCGCGACCAGATCGACCCGGCCCTGCGCAAGGCCGCGTACGCGCAGTTCCAGAAGCAGCTCGCCGCCGACGTGCCGTGGCTGTTCCTCACCTACCTGCGGCACACCTACGTGCTGAAGTCCTCGGTGCGGGGCGTGGCTCCCCGGGTCGAGGCACACGAGCACGGGGTGGCGAACAGCCTCTGGTGGAACATCGACACCTGGACCCGGTCGTGACCCGCTCCGGCCGCCTGGCCGGTGCCGGCGCGGTGGTCCGGCGTCGGCTTCTCGTCGCCGTGCCGGTGCTCGCCGCGACAAGCATCGGGATGTTCGCCCTCGGCGCGGCGTCGCCGGTCGACCCCGCGAAGCAGTACGCGGGCGCTGCGGCCTTCACCGCCAGTGAGGAGAACCTGGCCCAGCTGCGCGCCAACTGGGGCGTCGACGACCCCCTGCCGGTGCAGTACCTGCGCTGGATCGGCAACCTGGTCCAGGGCGACCTGGGCTGGTCGACGAGTCGACACGAGCCGGTCGCCTCGGTGCTCGCCGCCCGGGCCGGCTGGACGCTGTTGCTGATCGGCGTGGCCCTCGCCCTGGTCCTGCTCACGAGCCTGCTGCTGGGCGCGCTGGCCGCGTACCGCAGGGGTGGGGTGTTCGACAGCGCGTTGCGGACGGCGGCCTACGCGGTCGAGTCGATGCCGGTGTTCTGGCTGGGCCTGGCCGCGATCGCCGTGTTCGCGCTGGCCCTGGGGTGGCTGCCGGCGGGCGGGCTCACCGACGTCACAGCGACCAGCACCTCCTGGTCGGATGTGGCGCACCACCTGATCCTGCCGGTCGGGGTGTTGGCGGTGTCCCAGGCGCCGTGGTTCGTGCTGTTCGTCCGGGACGCGGTCGCGGAGAGCCTGCGTGACGACCACGTGCTCGCCGCGCGGGCGCGGGGGTTGCCCGGTCGGACGGTGCTGTTCGGGCACGCGCTGCGGACCGCGCTGCTGCCGTTCCTCACCCTGGTCGGCACCCACCTGCCGGAGTTGGTCGGCGGGGCGGTGCTCGTCGAGACGGTCTTCTCGCTGCCGGGCCTCGGCGCGGTCACGGTCGCCGCGGCGCTGGGCAGCGACTTCCCGTTGCTGGCGGCGATCACGCTTGTCACCACCGCTGTGGTGCTGGCCGCGAACCTCGCGACCGACCTCGCCTACGCCGCCGCCGACCCGAGGGTACGACTCGATGGCTGACCTCGCCGCCGGACCGGCGCTGCTCCGGATCACCAGGGCCCGGCTGCGGCTGCGGCCCGGCCAGGCCGGTGTCGTCGCTGCCGGCCTCGTGCTCCTGGTCGCCCTCGTCGGTTCGCTGCTCGCCCCGCTCGTCTGGCCGCTGGACCAGAGCGCTGTCGCGCTGGACCAGACCCGCCTGTCGCCGTCGGGGGCGCACCTCGCCGGCACCGACGACCTGGGCCGGGACGTGGCGCACCGGGCCGTCTACGGGCTGCGGGTGTCGCTGCTCGTCGGCGCTGTCGCCGCGCTCGTCGCCACAGTCCTCGGCGGTGTGGTCGGCGGGATCGCCGGCACGCTCGGCGGGCGGGTGGACCGCATCCTGATGCGGATCGTGGACACCATCGCCGCGATGCCGCACCTGCTGTTGGGCATCTTCATCGTCGCCATGCTGCGCCCCAGCCTCGGTGCCGTGATCGCCTCGGTCGGGCTCACCCACTGGCTGTCCACCGCCCGCATCGTCCGATCCGAGTTGCTGAGCCTTCGGACCCGACCGTTCGTCGACGCCGCCATCGGCGGCGGCGCCGGTCGGCTGCGGGTCCTCAGGCGACACCTGCTGCCGCACGTCCTGCCCCGGCTGGCGCTGGCCACCACCCTGATGATCCCGCACGCGGTGTGGCACGAGACCGCCCTGTCCTTCCTCGGTCTCGGCCTGCCGCCGCACCTCGCCTCGCTGGGCAACATGATCAACGACGGTCAGGGGTCGCTGCTGACCGGCGCCTGGTGGGCCAGCCTGGCACCGGGTGCGGTCATCGTCGTCGTCACCCTCGCCATCGCGGTCCTCGCCGCCCACTGGCGTGACCGCCTCGATCCCCGGGTCCGAGCGGAGCTGCACCTGTGACCACCACCGAATCCGTTCCCGCGCCGGCGTCGTCCCGCGCCACCGCGAGTCGGCCGCTGCTCGCCGTGGACGGTCTCGGTGTCGAGTTCCGGCTCCGGGACGCGCGCGTTCGTGCCGTCAGCGACCTCAGCCTCACCGTGCGGGCCGGCGAACTGGTGGCCATCGTGGGCGAGTCCGGCTGCGGCAAGTCCGTCCTGGCCCACGCCCTGCTCGGCCTCCTGCCCGCCAACGCCACGACCACCGGCCAGGCCCTGCTGCGCCACCCCGGCGCCGAGCCTGTCGACCTGGTCACCTGTGGCCAGCGCCACCTGGCCCGCAGGGTACGCGGGCGCCGGGTCGGGCTGGTTCCACAGAGCCCGGCCACGGCACTGAACCCGGTCCGCACCGGACGGCGGCTGCTCGCCGAGACGCTGCGGGCGCACGGCCGCGACAGTGCCGACGCCGACCACCTCGCTGTCGACGTCGGGCTCGACCCGGCCGACCTGGACCGCTACCCACACGAGTTGTCCGGCGGCATGGCACAACGCCTGGTCACCGCGCTCGCACTGGCACCCGACCCGTCGCTGCTCATCGCCGACGAGCCCACCACCGGGCTGGACCGGCCGCTTGTCGACCACACCCTCGACCTGCTGCGCCGGCGCTGCGACAACGGCGCCGCCGTCGTGCTCATCACGCACGACCTGGCCGCCGCACGCCGGGTCGCCGACACCGTCGCCGTGATGTACGCCAGCCGCATCGTGGAACACCGGGACACCGACGCGCTCTTCACCGCACCGACCCACCCGTACGCCTCGGCGCTGCTCGACGCCCTGCCGGACCGGGCCTTCCGTCCGGTGCCGGGCGACCCGCCGATGCTCACCGCCCTGCCCCCCGGGTGCGCGTTCGCGCCCCGCTGCCCACGCCGCACCGACACCTGCGCGGACCGACCACTGCCGACACCTGTCAGCGGCGGCGGCACCGTGGCCTGCCACCACCCGATCGTTTCCGGAGCCGTCACGTGACGAGCACACACCTCCTCGCCGACCGGGTGACCGTCGGATACGGCCGCCAGGTCGTCCTCGACGGCGTCACAGTGCGGATCGACAGGGGAGAGACGGTCGGACTGCGCGGACCGTCCGGCTGCGGAAAGTCGACACTGGTCCGGGTCCTGGCCCTGCTGCACCGCCCCGATCAGGGCCGGGTCAGCATCGACGGCACCCCTGTCGACGCCGTCCGGTACGCCGTGCCGGTCGCCCTACGGACCCGCGTCGCCGCCCTCTTCCAGAGCCCGCGCGCCGCCGCCGATCCCCGCCTGAGCCTCACCGACCTGATCGCCGAACCGCTGCGCGCCACCCGGACGCCCGAGTCGGCGGTCCGGGAACGGGTGACCGAACTCGCCGACCTCGTCGGCCTCACCGCGGATCTGCGCGGTCGGCGTCCCCACGCGGTGTCCGACGGGCAGCTACAACGCGCCTGCCTCGCCCGAGCCCTGGTGCACCGCCCCGACTACCTGCTCTGCGACGAGGCCACCGCGATGCTCGACGCCTCCACCCAGGCACACGTCGCCGCCGTCATCCGCGACTACCAGCGCACCCAGCGCGCCGGTGTCCTGGTCATCACCCACGACCAGACCCTGCTGGACCGCTGGAGCGACCGGGTCGTCGACCTCGCCAGCGCGGCGAGGGCAGACGCCTGACCCCCCGGTCCGGACCCTCGGCATCCGCTGGGTCCCACCGTTGGTCAGGACCCAGCGGACCGTCAGGCGGGCGGTGACTGGGCGGTCTCGGCCAGAAGCAGGGACAGCTCCCGGACCAGGTCGTCCATCGTCTGCCCGCTCTGCGCCTTGACCAGGCCGAGCGCGAGGTCAGCGAGGAGATAGAAGCCGAGGGTACGGGCCTGCTGGGAGCTGAACGCCGACATCAGCGCCTCGGCGCCGGCGAGGTCACCGCGGTGTTTGGCCGCGATGACCCCGGCGGCGCGTTGCACGATCTCGGCGGCCTCGGGGGTGTACCCGCTCACGCCGGGTCAGATCTTCGGGGTCGCGGCGCGGGCGGCGTCGAAGCGGGCTGTGACGTCGGTCCAGTTGACCAGGTTCCACAACCGGTCCACGTAGTCCGGACGCACGTTGCGGTACTGCAGGTAGTAGGCGTGCTCCCAGGCGTCGAAGACCAGGATCGGGGTCGAGCCCTGCCCGACGTTGCCGTGGTGGTCGTAGACCTGCTCCACGATCAGCCGTTGGCTCAGCGGCTCCCACGCCAGAACACCCCACCCGGAGCCCTGCACACCCTTGGTGGCGGCGGACAGTTGGCCGGCGAAGCCGTCGAAGGAGCCGAAGTGCTCGTCGATCGCCGCAGCCAGCTCGCCGTCGGGGCGGTCACCCCCGTCCGGGGACAGGTTGTTCCAGAAGATCGAGTGCAGCACATGCCCGGACAGGTTGAACGCGAACGTCTTCTCCAAGCCGACCAGGGTCGCGTAGTCGCCCTTGTCCCGGGCCTCGGCGAGCCGGTCGAGCCCGTCGTTGGCGCCCTTGACGTACGCCGCGTGGTGCTTGTCGTGGTGCAGCTCCAGGATCTCCCCGGACATCGCGGGTTCGAGTGCGCCGTAGTCGTAGGGCAGGTCGGGCAGGTTGTACACGGCCATCAGGTCCGTCCTCTCATTACTGCCTCAGTATGGCTGTTGCCATTATCTTGCAACAAGCGCTCGATTGTCAGGAGGGGGCACGATCGATCATCGAAACGTCGGGCCGGACGCCGTACGATGGGTGGCAGTGCTGGTTCGCTCCGCTGTCGTGGTGGGGCGTCGTAAGAGGGAATCCGGTGCAAGACCGGGACTGCCCCGCAGCGGTGAGTGGGAACGACCGCCGTCATACGCACTGGACGCGTGAGCGTCTGGGAAGCGACGGCCAGTAGGAGATCGGTTCACACCGATCGCGCCCGCGAGTCCGAAGACCTGCCCGCACCGCGTACGCGCCCGCGTACGCCGCCACCAGCCCCTCGGGAGGGCCTGGGCGAGGCCCGGTCGTCAGCCGGCGCCCTGCCGTTTCCTTCCCGTGTGGTCGGGGGTAGACCTCGAGGGAAGGACACCCGTCTCGTGACCACACCGTTCGGGCTGAGCACCGTGCTCGGCTACCCCCGCATCGGTCCACACCGGGAGCTCAAGCACGCCGTCGAGTCCTACTGGGCAGGCCGGATCGACGCCAACGCTCTTCAGGAGACCGCGGCCGGCCTACGCGCCGAGGTGTGGCGCTCGCTGCGCGACGCCGGTCTGGACGCTGTGCCGTCGAACACGTTCTCGTTCTACGACCAGGTGCTCGACACCACGGTCCTGATCGACGCGGTCCCGGACCGTTTCCGCCACCTCGGCCTCAGTGACCTGGACACCTACTTCGCCATGGCTCGCGGTACGGCACGGGAACCGGCTCTGGAGCTGACGAAGTGGTTTGACACCAACTACCACTACCTGGTGCCGGAGGTCGGCCCGGACACGGTGTTCACCGCCCGCCCCGACAAGGCGGTGCGGGAGTACGCCGAAGCAAAGGCCCTCCGCGTCACCACGCGGCCGGTGCTGGTCGGGCCGGCGACCTACCTCCTGCTGTCCAAGGCCACCGGAGACAGCCCGGAAGGGTTCCGGCCGTTCGACCGACTCGATGACCTCGTCGCGGTCTACGCCGACATCCTCGGCACGCTGGCTGACGCCGGGGTCGCCTGGGTCCAGCTCGACGAGCCCGCGTACACCGCCGACCGCACGTCGGACGAGATCGCCGCGCTGTGTGCCGCGTACCGTCGGCTCGGCCAGGTGGAACACCGGCCCCGGCTGTTCGTCGCGTCGTACTTCGGTGACCTCGGAGACGCGCTGCCGGCGCTGCTGGGCACTCCGGTCGAGGCGGTGGGCATCGACCTCGTCGCCGGGCCGGGCAACCTGAAAAGGCTCGCCGCCGCCGGGCCGCTGGAGAGCAAGACGATCGTCGCGGGGCTGGTCGACGGGCGCAACATCTGGCGTACGGACCTGCGCGCCGCCACCGCGACCGGCGCGGTGCTGACCGGGCTGGCCGACCACGTCGCGGTGTCGACGTCGTGCTCGTTGCTGCACGTGCCGGTGGACCTGGCCGCCGAACCCGACCTCGATGACGATCTGCGTGCCCGGTTGGCGTTCGCCCGGCAGAAGGTCGACGAGGTCGTGGCCCTCGGACGTGCCCTACGCGACGGCGTCGGCGTCCTACCCCCTCCCCCACCGGCCGCACCGGCCGCCTGGCGCAACGACGCGGTCCGCGCCCGCCTCGACGCGCTGCGGCCCGAACACGTACGACGGGGGCCCTACGCGGAGCGAGCCGTCAAGCAGCAGGCCAGACTGGATCTCCCACCGCTGCCCACCACCACCATCGGGTCGTTTCCACAGACGCAGGAACTGCGCCAGGCCCGGGCGGCGCACCGGGCCGGCCGGCTCGACGACGCCGGCTATGCCGAGCGGATGCGCGCCGAGGTCGCGCACGTCGTCGCGGTGCAGGAACGGCTCGGGTTGGACGTGCTGGTGCACGGCGAGCCGGAACGCAACGACATGGTGCAGTACTTCGGCGAACAACTGGCCGGATTCGCCGCCACGGTCAACGGCTGGGTGCAGTCGTACGGCTCCCGCTGCGTCCGCCCACCCATCATCTACGGCGACGTCACCCGGAGCGGCCCGATGACCGTCGCCTGGTCCACCTACGCGCAGTCACTGACGAACCGGCCGGTCAAGGGCATGCTCACCGGGCCGGTGACGATCCTGGCGTGGTCGTTCGTCCGCATCGACCAGCCCCTCGCCGACACGGCCAACCAGGTCGCCCTGGCCCTGCGGGACGAGGCCCGCGACCTGGAAGGCGCCGGCATCCGCGTCATCCAGGTCGACGAACCCGCCCTACGGGAGACCCTGCCGCTGCGCCGGGCTGACCAACGCGCCTACCTGGACTGGGCCGTCGGGGCGTTCCGTCTGGCCACCAGCGGAGTCGCCGACGCCACCCAGATCCACACGCACCTGTGCTACTCCGAGTTCGGCGAGGTCCTGCCAGCGATCGACGCCCTCGACGCCGACGTCACCAGCATCGAGGCGTCTCGGTCGAAAATGGAGATCCTCGACGACCTGCGCACCACCGGCTACCAACGCGGTGTCGGGCCCGGTGTGTACGACATCCACTCCCCCCGCGTACCGGAACAGTCGGAGGTCACCGACGCCCTGCGCCGCGCCGTCGCCGCGGTGCCCGCCGACCGGCTCTGGGTCAACCCCGACTGCGGCCTGAAGACCCGCGGGTACCCGGAGGTCGAACAAGCCCTGACCCGCCTTGTCGCGGCCGCCGCCGAGATCCGCGGCACGCTCACCTGAGCGCGCGGTGGGGCGGCGGTGTGCCGCCGCCCCACCGTGGCTCCTGGCTAAGCGCCGCCGCCGATGTCCGTCCCGGCCACTCAGCCGCGGCAGTGTCACCGGACGCCGGGGGGAACCCGCCGAGCGCGGGAGTCGGGACGGCCAGCGAGGATGCCGGCGAGGATCTCCGCGCCGTCGACGACCCGCGGGCCGGGGCGGTTGAAGTAGGCAGGCCCGTCGACCACCCACACCTGCCCCTGACGAACCGCGGGCAGGTCCGCCCAGCCGGGTTGCGCCGCCGCCACGGACAACTCGTCGAAGGTGCGCTCCGGCGGGAACCCGCACGGCCCGAACACCACCACCTCGGGCGCCAGGTCGGCGACCACCGACCAGCGGTGCGGGGTGCTGTGCGCGCCCGGCCCGAGCAGCAGCGACCGCCCACCCGCATAGGCGATCTGCTCCGGCACCCAGTGCCCGCCAGGCATCAACGGGTCGAGCCACTCGACGAACAGCACCGTCGGCACGCCGGTCACCGACCCCGGCAACGCGGCGAGGCGACGCCCGGCGTCGGCGCGGATCTCCGCCGCCCTGCCCTCGGTGCCGGTCAGCGCGGCCACGGCATCGACAGTGTCCAGGATCCCGTCGATGGTCCGCGCCTCCAGGGACACCACACTGGTGTCGAGATCGATCAGACGAACCGCGTCGTTGACCCGCTCGTAGGAGACCGCGCACACATCGCACAGATCCTGGGTCAGGATCAGATCTGGCTTCAACCCCTCCAGCATGGCGACGTCGAGCTGGTACAACGACGATCCCCGGTGCGGGTCACCGGCGATCGCCGCCGAGATCTCCCGGCTCGTCAGAGCCTCGGGCAGGGACGTCGCGGTCACCGCCGGGATGTCGGCCAGGGCCCCCGGCGGCCAGTCACACTCATGGGTACGCCCGACCAGATGACCGGTCAGGCCAAGCATGGCCACGATGTCCGTGGCGGCCGGCAACAGGGAGACGATGCGCACAACCGCCTGCCTACCAGGCACGACCGAGCCACGTCCACTCCCCTTCGAGACCACGGCGGCGATCAGCGGCCGCCTGGTCGAGCAGATCGGTGGAGCCCGCACGATCAACCCGGGTCTGTCAGACACTCAGTCACGACCACCTGGTTGTGCTGTCCAGGGAGGCTGGTCGAGGTTGTGTGACGACCCGGTTTGCTGTCACCTGGCGGGCGCACGGTCGGCGGCAGACCTGGATGCGGGTCGGCGGCGACGGTCAGGCGAGGAAGCGGTGCAGCACGCCTGTCAGATCGTCGGGGTTTTCCTCGGCGACGTGGTGTCCGGACCGGATCGGTTCGCCGCGTAGGTCCGCGACCCAGGACCGCCAGACCGCGAGTGGGTCACCATAGAGATCTTCCATGTCGTCACGGGTGGACCACAGGAACAACGTCGGACAACGGACGGTACGGCCGGCACGCCGATCGGCCTCCTCATGCTCCCGGTCCACGCCGAGGCCGGCGCGGTAGTCCTCCAACATTGCCCGCACGGTCGCCTGATCGTGGATGGCCTCCCGCAGCTCCCGATAGTTCTCGGCACCCATACGCTCCGGGTCCGCACTGTCGTACCAGGCGTCGGGATCGGCCATGATGGCACGCTCCGGCTTCTCCGGCTGCGCGAAGAAGAACCAGTGGTACCAGTCCCGAGCGAACCTCGCGTCGCATCGGGCGAGGGCCTCGCTGATGGGTACACCGTCCATGACCACCAGCCGGCTGACCGCGTCGGGGTGATCGAGCGCCAGGCGCAACGCCACATAGCAACCGCGGTCGTGCCCGACCGCGGCGAACGTCGAGTGGCCGAGCGCGTTCATCAGACCGAGCATGTCCCCGGCCACCGCGCGCTTGGACTGCTGGGAGTGGTCGGGGCGGATCCGCGCCTTTCCCGACTGGCCGTAGCCGCGCATGTCCGGGCAGACCACCGTGAAGCCGAGATCCACCAGTCGCGGCGCGACCCGGTGCCACGTCGATCCGGTACGCGGATGCCCGTGCACGAGCAGGACCGCAGGACCCTGTCCGGCGTACCGGACCCGCAGCTCCACCTCACCGACGTCGACCCGCTCGTCTGTGAAACCCTCGAACATGGGCAAGAGGTACCCAGCGCCTCCTGCCTGCAACCTCCGCGCATTCGGCGGGTGCGATGCTGTCGGCCTGTATCAGTAGCCGGGCCGCGCTGGTGTGGTCGTCGGCTTGGAGGTGAGCGCGGGCCATGTCGACGAGGTGAGCCGCGCGGTGCTCCACGGGCAGCCACCGCCATCCGTCGCGCCCGATTGCCTTGTCGTGCCGGACGAGCGCCTCCGGTCCATCGCCCAGCTCGACGGCAGCGGCGACCCGAGCCAGTTCGACAGCGGTCGGCCCGAACGCGGTGTGGTGATGGTCGTGGCCGTCGCCGACTCGGGTGGCCATGTCGGCGGCTTCGTCCAGTAGGTCAGCGGTGACGCGGACGTTGCCGGAGGTGGCGGCGATCAGGGCTGCCTGCACGAGCAGGGCGCCGCACAGCGACACCTCCTGAGGTTCGCCGGTGTCGGGATCGGGTGGGGCGATCCGGTAGGCGGCGGCCAGCATCACCGACCTCGCCCGCTCCGATGTCCGGAGGACCTGGCCGAGTTGCACCGCCGCGCACGCCAGCGAAGTCCGGTCACCGGTGGCGGCGGACATGGCCCGGTCGGCGGCCAGCCAGGCAAGGTGGGCCTCGTCCAGTTTCACCAGCAACGCTGCCGTGACCCGGTACGCCTCCACCACCAGCGTCCGACCTGCCTCCGGGTCCTGGGCGTGAGCCCGGTGCACCCTGGTCAACAACGCCGGCAACAACTCGACCAGATGCGGATAGCGAGCGTGCTGGTAGGTGGTCCACGAGTGCGCGATCTCCCGGGCCAGTCGCTCCGGCGGCATCACCTCACGGCGGGCTGACGGTCGGCCGAGGGCCATCTCGTACGTCGACATCGCCGCCCGAATCTGGGCGACACCTTCGTGGCGCTCGGCTGCCTCGACGGGCTGGATGTCGCGTCCGAGCAGGGTCGCGGCGTCGACGCGGAGCACGGTGGCGATGTCGCGGATGGTCGACAGGCGTTCCAACGAGCGCACGCCGCGTTCGATCTTGTCCACCCAACTCTTCGACTTCCCCAACCGATCCGCGAACGACTGCTGCGAGAGCTTCCGGCGCACCCGCAGGTAGGCGACGCGTCGGCCGATCGGCATGGGGTCACCGGTCACGACGCCACCGCCGATCCGGCACCGCCCGGGTAGCTTCCTCGACCGGTATTCGTTCGGCCTCGGCCTGCGCCAAGATGCGTTGCTTCGCGGCCTCCCGCTCCGCCGCTTCCGCCTGTTCGCCTCGGCTTTGCCCTCGATCGCGTTCCACGCCGCCCACGTACAACCCCTCCTCAGACAGGGCGCGGCGGTGTGTGTTGACGGGAGATGTCGCCACCGTCGCGCCGGCTCAGAGGCGCGACCGCAGCACATCGGAAAGGGACGAACATGCGGGTCGCGCTGTAATCGGGACGCTACGGACCGCACATTCGTTAGCTGGAACGCTTACGCACCACTATTAGGAGGTGAGGCTCATCCGCTCGCACAGCCCCCGCAGCTCCGGGGATGTCGCGCCCTTGCGCAGCAATGACCGTGCCGTCTCCCGCGCCGACACCGACGAGCGGGCATGCTGCGGACCGACCCGCTCCGCGGCGAGCAGCATCCGCACCGCATCACGGTCCCGGCCGACCGCCTCGGCGGCACGCCCCATGTCGAGCCAGAAATACACCTGCCGCACCGCCGGCAAACCCGCCAACTCCACACCCGCCGCCGTCTGCAACGCGGCCTCTGGACGGCCCGTGTCAAGGAGGAACGCCATCAGCCACAGCGCCACGTTTCGTGGCCCCCAGGCGAGATCCCAACTGTCTGTCTCCCCGGTGTGTGCTGCAATCCGCCCAGCCTCGGCAAGATGGTCTTCCGCAGCGGTCTGATCGCGCAGCCCGGCGAGGTGATGCGCCCGCGCCAGGTGCAGGAAGCCCAGAACGTCCAACGCCGCGTGCGCACCGCTACCCGCTAGATCAGCAGCCGCGACGTCACACAGCGCCCGCGCCGGACCGTACGCCCCCGAATAGGCCGACACCCGCGCCTGGTTCGCCGCCGCGACCCCGACCGCCACCGGGTCTTCAAGCAACCCGGCCGCCTCGGCACAACGCTCTGCCGCCAGCCACGCATGCGCCGGATAGCTGACGTTCAGCAGTGACCCCATCGCCACGCCGTACACCGCTACCATCTCCGTCAACGCCACTCGTCGATCGGTGAGGCCGTGCATCGCCGGCACCAGATCGACAAGCCGCCGCAGCGCGCCCGCGTAGTCACAACGCCCGTACAGGCCACTCACGAGTGCGGCCTCACGACGCACCTGCTCGGCAGTCGCCACCGCACCGGAACGCCCGCCCATCGGCGTGTCCATCATGATCCGCCACACCCGCTCAGCGTCGATGCGCGCTGCGTCAAGCTGCCGATCGGCCGGCGTGTAGGCCTGGCCGGTCAGATCCACCACCGAACACTCAAGAGCCGCAGCCAGATCGACCACCATGTACCGGTCGGTGTGCTGCTGGCCACGTTCAATCCGCGACCACGACGTGTGGGAGATCCCCGCCCGACTGGCCGCGTACCGCACACTCCAACCACGCAACTCCCGACGAGCACGAATACGATCACCAATCGACGGATCAGCAGGTATGGGCCGGCGAGGCATCAGCAGCACTCCAGATGACATGAGATCCCTGCCGACCATCCCCGGCAGGCTGCCACTTCGGACGGTACACCGATGCGCACCGACAGCACCCTCATGCGCCTGATCATCTATTCGTGCCGCAGAGGTTGAAGCGGAACTTGGACCGTCTCTTCCGTGACCTGCGGCGACCTGGTCGGTGCGCTGCTAACGCGTGCTCCTGCGCTCCTGCTGTCGATGGCTGGTTGCCGACGTTTCACGCTGCCTCGTGCCCCGTGTGTGCCTCGCAGACTCCTTGACCCCCAGGCAACCAGCACTGCCACCTGAGCTGCTGTTCCATGGCCCTTGACCTGGGGGCACGGTCCGCCATCGTCCGAGCTTGTCCACTGGCGTCCGCACCGATCGTCATTCGGTTAGTCACCCAGGGTCGCCCGCCTCGCCCACCCGCACAACATCCTCACGGGTCGCCCGCCATACGTGCGAGGCAACGCCTTGGTGAGCTACAAGCGCTCGCTGAGTAGCAGTTGCCCGCCGCCGACCAGCATCGCCACGCCCGCCAATATCATCAACACCCCAAAGAGCCTGTCGAACACGATGAAGAAAGCGCGGCGTCGAGCCAGTCGGTCATCCGTCCACCGGAAGGGACTAAGCGGACGCACGATCTGCATCGATAGTTCTATATGCTTTGTCGCGATGCCGCGATAGTCGCTCGCGAGGGCCGCTCCAATCACGATGAAGAGCACTCCCAACAAAAGCCCGAGCAAAACCCGCCACATCACGATGCCTCCGCCAAACGGCTCCCGGGCAGCCCCGCTGACACAGCGAGACTAGACCACATCCTCAAGCCATCCCGTCTGCCGCCGACCCGCCCTCTTGGGGAGCGGGCCGCCGCTCGGCCCGCCACGTCAAGCGGACCTTGACGCACGTGCGGACGCTGGCGGGCCGGGCGGTGGTCTGCTCGGCTCGCGGCGGCTCAGCTCAACGACCAACGCCGCAGCCTCCAGGTTGAACCACTTCGCCGGCAGTACGCCGGCAGTCCGGCAGCCGGCGGCCCTGCTCGCGGAATCGCTGCTCAGGCGGCGTAGACGGCGGTGGCGTCGTCGCTGCGCTTGTTGCGTGCCCACTTCACGCAGGACGGGTCAGCGGCTTCGATGGCACGCACTCGGCTGATCAGCTCGGTCGGGCCGTCCTGGGCCAGGACGTCGAGCACGTCGGGCCAGTCGAGTAGACCGAACAGAGCCACCGGCCGGGCGGCTCCGTCGGTCAACACGGCGACTCGCCGGACGCTGTCGAGTGGGACTTCTCCGGTGATCGCATAACGAGCGGCGAACGGGTCGGCCGCTGCCACCCAGTACCCGCCGGGTTGGTTACGAGCGGCCAGCTCGGCGTGCTTCATCCGCAGCAGTGCCGCCTGCTTCTCGGCCGATCCGAAAGGGTGCCGGTCTGCCTCGTCGCGTTCTGCGCGCGCCGTCTTGTCGACCCGGTCATCGGTGATGACCTGGACGCCGTCCACAGTGTCGATCAGCACGGTGACGTCACCCAGGACCACGTACTCCAATGCGGTGTCCTTGAGCCGCAGCACTGCCGTGGCAGCCGATGGTGTTCCCGGGTGGCTGAGGTCGCAGGTGTCGCGGTGCTGGTCGGCGGTGAGCCGGATGCCGTACATCAGCGCGTTGACCAACTCCGAGTCGCGGTCGGCGGCCAGGCCCGCGAGAGCGGACCCGAGCTTTGCGGCGTACCAGGCGATGCCGTGGACACAGCCGGTGCCGGTGCGAGCCGTAGCACCGTCGAGAACCACGATCAAGCTCTCGCTGGCCATGGCCCAGTCCTCGATGGGCGACGTCGGGTTGCCAGCCTCCGGTGGTCATCGAGGTACTGGGCGACTCCGAGAGTGCCCATGGCGTGGATGCCCGCGAGGTAGAGGAAGGTGCCACGTCCGTCAGGGCGAGGAAGCCGACCAAGATACCCGTAGTCGACTGGCTCACCGCTGTCCGACGGCGAGCGGAACTCCTCGCCGGTCTGGTGGTTCACGAGGTAGACGCCGTTGTCATCGCTGCCGAAGCCCAGCTTCGGATCAGACGCGAGCACCTGCCCGACGAACGGCAGAGTCCGAGGTTCGCCGACCACAACCAGATTGGTGCGGTTGAGGTCGACCATGCCCCTGATGACCACCACCCCAACCCCTACCGGTAACCGGTGGCGTTAGCCCCGCCTCAAGCAGTGGTGCAGCCGGCCACCCGCTACGCCAAACGCGCATCCCTCTACCGGTCGAGCCGGGTTCTCATCGCCGCTGCCATCCGGCTTCCATGTTCGACAGAAGCTTCATCGCTGCGGATGCTCGCGTCGAGGGCAGCCCGCTCCACTCGTTGGTGGTAGTCCAGCCACCATGCCTCGTCGGCGGGGGGCAGGTTGTCGTTGCTGGGCAGCAGCCCGGCGGTGCCGTCGACGAGTTCGCGCACGATGTCGGCGTGGCCGGCGTGCCGTTGGGTGTCCACCACGACGTGGACCAGGACCTGATGCAACGTGACCGCCGCATCGCCCCACCACGGCACCCGGCCGACATCGTCCAGTGCGAGTGCCTCGATGGTGGCGTCGGCGTGGGCGATCGCGCGACGGTACAGGTCGATGATCTCCTCGTGGGTCTCGTCCGCGGTCGCCCACATGTCGGCGTTGGGCTCCGCCCCGGCCCCGACATACGGCAGATCCTGGTCAAACGGCCGGCCGAACACGACGCCGAAGTAGAGGATCTCCCCGACCGCCGCGTGTTTCACCAGGCCGAGCAGGTTGGTCGCGGTCCGGGTCAACGGGCGGCGAATGTCGTATTCACCGAGCCCGTCGAGCTTCCACAGCAACGCTTGGCGGCCGCCCTTCAGGTAACTGTGCAGGTCATCCTTCATCGCGGCACTATGGCATCCATTCGGATGGCGTGCTGCCCCCACCGGAAGATCCCGAAGCCGCGGATGTTCGAGTGGCCGGCGCGGACCATGAACGTGAACGCCCGACGGGACGCGCGGTGAGGGGCGTCGTCGCGGCCGGAGCCGCGGTGCCGAGGCTCCAGCGGGGTGCTGGGGCCTCGGCGCCCTCGAACCAGCGGGAGACGCTACAGCCTGCGGGTGTCCGGCAGCCGCAGCGATCTCGGTCGGTCAGGCCTGTAGGTGTACGCGACGACGCCGTGCGACGAGCACCAGCGCGATGCCGACCGCGACGGCGATCGCGGCCGCGCCGACGAACAGCATGGTGTTGTTGCCGGTGACCGGCAGGCCCGGGCCGGCGCTCGCCGATGGCGAGGCCGACAGCGACGGCGGCGACGACGCCGACAGCGACGGCGACGGCGACGGCGACGCCGACGGCGACGCCGATGCCGACGCCGATGCCGACGGCGACAGCGACGCCGACGGCGAGACGCTCGGCGAGCTCACGGCGACCTTCTTCGCCGGTACGAAGACGCGCGGGTCGTCACCGTCGTCGGCGCTGACCGACGTCAGAGTGTGGTCGTCCTCGCCGTTCTCGCCGGCCAGGATCTTCCAGCCCGCCGGGGCCGTGAAGGTCAGCAGGACGTCGCCGGCGGGGAGGTGGGCGAGACGGAACAGGCCCTTGGCGTCCGTGCTGGCCTCGGCGTACTTCGTCTTGCCGTCGGCACTGGTGGCGACGACCTTGACACCCGGGACGCCAGGCGTCCGGGGCGTCCACTCGGCGCCAGAGGACCCGCCCTGGAAGACGTAGCCGCTGAGATCGTCGAAGACGCCCGCCACCGGCAGCCGCACTCTGGTGATGTTGTCGGCGTTGTTGGCCTCGCCGTTGTCGGCGGTCAGCTCGAAGGCGACGTATGCGCGGCCGGTCTGCCCCGCCACACGGTTGATCTTGCCGGTGAGCTGAACGGTCTTGGTGGCGCCAGCGGCGAGGTCGAAGCCGGTCGACAGCTCACCGTAGGCGACACCGTCGACGCCCTCGCTGTCGCCGCCGGTGTAGTGCACGTGCTTAGCGTCGACCGAGCTCTTGTTCCTCACCGTGACCGTGATGGTGAAGGAGTCGCCCTCGGCATAGTTGGCCTTGTCGGCGGTGGAGGTTACCGCGATATCCGGCTCATTGTCGGCGGCCAGGGCGGCCGTTGCCGGGAGCACGGCCACGAGCATGCCCATGAGGGCGGCGGCGGCAAGTTTGCGCATAGGGGGTCTCCGTAATGGGGGGCAGCGATCAGCGCGATGCTAGCGGCTGGGCGAGTCGCTCCGCTGCCCCAAGATCAAAAATGTGGTCGGAGAGGCCGTCCCGGATCGACAGGCTCTCCGCGAGCCACAGTCGGGTGATCACTGCCAGCACTTTCCATCCGTGGAGGCGACGTCAGCCGGATCTTCAGCGTCGGCCGGCCGGCTCGTTGAGCGGGCTCAGCGCGGTGGCGAGCCGGCCATCCAGGGTTGCGCGGTCCAGGTTGGCCCCGACCTCGTCGCCCACAACAGCAAGCGCCGCGACGATCCTGGAGTGCGCGGGCAGGAGGGCCGCGATCCGTGGCCGTAGCGGTCCGTCCACGTAGACGGCCCCACCGGGCTCGAACATCTCCATTGTCCGCCCGTCGACGACGTCACGCACGACAACCATCCCGTCGCCGCTTCTGCTGAGTTGCAGCATTCGCGTGTCCTTCGACAGGCGCAGGATCGCCGGGGTCCTGTTCGCGATCGGAGCCCGATCCTCGAAGCAGAAAACCCAGTTGTCGAACGCGCCGAGTCGAAGCAGCGCCCCGGGCCTGCTGATCGGGTAGGCCCGTTCCGCCTCGGCCAGCGTCATCAGCGTCAGGGAGTCGGCGCCGAGCGACGCCGCGACTGCGGCCGGTTCTCGATTCAGCAGAAAGGTGAGGCAGAAGCCCGCGAAGCGCTCCTGCCCCGCCCACCTCCACTGTTCCACGCCCACCTGAACAGGGTATGGCCGTTTGTCAGGGTGGGCCGAGAGGGTGGGCCGCCCCCGCATGGTGCAGCCCACCCGAGCCCGCCGTCCACGGCCGACGAAGACGCCCGACGGCCTCCGAGACGTCAGGCCGACGCCGCCGGCTGATACACGCAGTCGAGCGCACGTGCGACGTAGAGGCCGTGGTTGAGGTAGGTCAGAAGGACATCGATGGTCCCGTTGTCGAGCGCCACCTGCGCGGCCGCCCGCACGTTCTCCCCACCCTTCGACATCGTCTGGTTCGCCGCGATCCGCAGATCCGTGGTCCAGGCGACCCGCAGGCCCGTCTTGAGGAACGCCCGCAGATCATCCGCAGAGCCGTCCAGCCCCACCTGGATCCTGCCCGGCAACGTGGTCAACGACTCCCTGACCGCCGCAGCCATGATCTGGTTCGCCAGCACCCGCACCTCGGTGTCCGAGGCGGTGTCGAGGTCGACTGTGACAAGCGCGCGAATATCCGTGAACAGCTTGAGGGACCCCGCGTCGAGCGCACGTGCGATGTACAGGCCGTGGTTGAGGTAGGTCAGAAGGACATCGATGGTCCCGTTGTCGAGCGCCACCTGCGCGGCCGCCCGCACGTTCTCCCCACCCTTCGACATCGTCTGGTTCGCCGCGATCCGCAGATCCGTGGTCCAGGCGACCCGCAGGCCCGTCTTGAGGAACGCCCGCAGATCATCCGCAGAGCCGTCCAGCCCCACCTGGATCCTGCCGGGCAACGTGGTCAACGAGTCCCTGACCGCCGCAGCCATGATCTGGTTCGCCAGCACCCGCACCTCGGTGTCCGAGGCGGTGTCGAGGTCGACTGTGACAAGCTCACGAATGTCCGTGTACACGATCGCTCGGCAGGATGTTCCGGTGAGCCCGGGCGACCTGGTTTGCGCCACCGCGGATGTCGCCGGGGCCAGGAAGGCCAGTGCCAGGAGGATGCCAGCCGCAATCTTCAGTCGCATGTGGACTACTGTTTCCCTTCACCACGTGAATGATCGTCGGTGCGAAACATACAAGGTCTCCGAGATCCGCATGGGCCCTTGAGCACCGACCGCGTCGGGCCGCAGAACGCAGCCCGGAGCAGCGAGCCCCGACCGCTTCGCTGTCCACCAAGGGCTCGGCTCAACCGGCGACGTCCACGATGACCTTGCCCTCGGCGGTGCCGCCGGCGACCAGGCGGTGGGCGTCCGTGACCGTGTCGAGCGTGAACGTGCGTGGATCCAGTCGGGGGCGCAGGGCACCGGCGTCGGCCAGCGCCGCGATCTCGCGCAGAATCTCGCCGTGGTGTTCGCGGCCCCGCCCGGTCAGCATCGGCAACAGGGTGAACACGCCGGAGTAGGTGGCCCCCCGGAACGACAGCGGGGCGAGCGAGTGCGACCCCCAGCCCAGCGCGCTGACCACGTGCCCGTGATGGGTGCGCACCGCCGCGAACGACGCGTCGAGCGTCGGGCCACCGACGTTGTCGACGATGATGTCGAACCCCTCGCCGCCGGTGTACCTCTGCACGTACTCCTCGACGTTGCTTGTGGTGTAGTCGATCGGCACGGCGCCCAGGCTCTCGATCACCCGCATGCTCGCCGGCCCGCCGGTGGCGTACGCCTCGGCGCCGCGCGCCTGGGCCAGCTGCACACCCACGTATCCGACACCGCCGGCACCGCCGTGTACCAGCACCTTCTGCCCGGCGCGGACTCCGGCCCGGTCGACGAGCCCCTCCCAGGAGGTGATCGCCGCCAGTGGCAACGCGGCGGCCTCCCGCATCGACAGGGCGCGGGGCTTGCGGGCCAGTAGTCGGGCGTCCACGGCGGCGTACTCGGCGAGTGAGCCCTGGAGGTCGCCCACGCCCCCGCACAGCCCGTACACCTCGTCTCCGGGCGCGAAGCCGGTCACCTCCGCGCCGACCGCCGCCACGACGCCGGCGAGGTCCAGGCCGAGCACCGCGGGAGGCTGGACACGCGCGTGCGCGGCCTTTCCCGCCTGGATCTTCGTGTCGAGGGGGTTGACGCCGCTGGCGACGATCCGCACCAGCACCTGCCCGCGCCCGGGGATGGGTTGATCGATCTCCTCGACCGTCAGCGGAACGTCGAACTCCCGCAGCACCGCAGCGCGCATAACCATCCACACTCTCCGTGATCGAGGCTTCACGTGGACGCTATCCGACCGGATCGGCGGCGGGGCGGGTTCCTCGGACCGCGCCCCCCACGGGCGGGCCGAGCACCTGTCAGTCGTCTTCGGCACCGTCGAGCAGCGCACGTCGCAGCGCCAGCCGGTGCTTCCGGCGGATCTCCGCCTCCCGGTACCGTCGCCGGTCCCCGTCGGTCTCCGGTAGCAGCGGCGGCACGCTACGAGGCTGGCCGTCGTCGTCGATGGCGACCATGACCAGGTGGGCGGTGGCCACGTCGGTGGGCGGCACCGCCCGGTCCCACCGGTCGGCGGTCACCTTGACGGCCACCTCCATCGAGCTGCGGCCGGCCCAGGTGATCCGGGCGTCGACGTGCACGACGTCACCGACCCGCACCGCGCGCAGGAACGCCGTCTCGTCGATGGCGGCGGTCACCGCCGGCCCGTCGGAGTGCCGGGCGGCGACCACACCGGCGACGGAGTCGATGAGGTTGAGGATCCGGCCGCCGTGCACCGTACCCATCAGGTTGGTGTGGTGCTGGTCCATGATCTGCGACAGGGTCAGGTGCGACGCCGACGGCGCTCGGCCGGCGATGGTGGTGTCGTGCACAGCGGTAGTCCGTCCCTCGGAACCCACACCGCCGGATCACGGACACCCGCTGACGAGGACCTGGCCGCGCGCCACACGCACGGCCCGTCGCCCGCTCAGCCCACCCGCGAGGCCGACGGCAGCGCACACGGTTGTGTACGCGGCGCCGGCAGGTCTTCGGACTCGCGGGCCTGACCGGTGGTGCCGGTCCCCTACTGGCCGTCGCTTCCCGGGCCGTTGGCCCAGTGCTGATGACGGCGGTCGTTCCCACTCACCGCTGCGGGGCAGCCCCGGATTTCCACCGGGTTCCCTCCTACGACGCCCAGCCGGTCACGGCGGGGCGAACCAGCGCCGCCGGCAGCATAGCTGGCCAGGGAATCTGTCCACCCGGGGCATCGTGTCGCGGCGGCCCGCGTCCTCGTCGTCAACTTTCGTCGTCCGAGGAAGAAGATCGTCACCTCTTGAAAAAAGTCTCGCGCGGGTGAGGATATCCAGATGCGTCGTCTCCCCCAGACTTGCGGGCGGGTGGTCTCGGGCCTCCTCGCGTTCCTCCTCGCCTCGGCGGTCGCCCTCCTCGCGTCCGCCCAACCCGCCGCGGCGCACGGGACCCTCGCCGAGTCCACACCGGCGAGCGGCGCCACAGTGCGCGAGCCGTTCACGGAGGTGCGGCTCCTCTTCACCGAGAAGGCCGCCGCCAACGCGTTCTTCACGATCACCGCCCCCGGCGGCACCCGTGTCGACAACGGCTGGTCGCAGGGGGAGCCAAAGCCACTGGAGAAGCCGGTACGGGAGTACTTCCTGGTCAACGGGCAGTTCGAGCCACGGGAGTACACGACGGGGTTCCCCGCGGTGGTGGCCGTCGCCCACCTGCCCGCCAAGGGCCAGTACTCGGTGAGCTACCTGTCGGTCGCCTCGGACGGCGACACCGTGCGGGGCACCCTGACCTTCCGCTACGAGGGGCGGGTGACGGCAGCGCCGAAGGGGTGGGAGCCGCCGTCGACCCAGCCGGACCCGGCGCTGGTGGCCGCCAGCGAGCAGCACAACTCGTCCGGGCAGGCGTCGGCGGTGCCGACCACCGCCGACGATCCGTCGACCCCGCCGGCCGCGGCGGCCCCGTCGACCGGGTCGACCGGGTCGACCGAGGAGAACGGTCCCGGAGCACTGGCCTGGACCGGCTTGGCGGTGGTCGCGGCGGTCGGGGCGGTCGCCGGGTACGTCGTCTGGCGTCGCCGATCGGCGTCCGCCGGCACACCCGCCGGCCGGGGCCGTACCTCGCGGGCGACAGGTCGACGCGGCGGTGGTGCCCGCTCCCCGAACAGGGCCGGCGCTGGCAGGGCCGTCGGCGGCAGGACCGTCGGCGGCAAGGCTGCCGGAGACAAGACCGGCGGCAAGACCGTCGCTGGCAAGACCGTCGGGGCAAAGGCCGGCGGCGGCAAGATCAGCGGGGCCGCCAAGGCCGGCGCGGCGACCGGCGTCGTCGCGCGTACCGCGAGTGACAAGCGGGGGCCCGCCACCGTGCCGGCGGCGCGCAAGGGCGACACGGTCGTCACGGCCCGCACGGGCGTCACCGTCGAGCCGACGCCGACCGGTCCGGTGGAGAGGGCCCTCACCAGCACGGACGACGAGCCGACTGTCGACCCCGGGCCACGGCCCGACACGGACCTCGCCGCCGCGACGCCCGGGTCCCGGTTGAGCAACACCCACCTGGCGCTGCTCGTCGGCGGGCTGGTGATCGCCCTGCTGGCCGGGTTCGGGCTGGCCCGCATCGGGACCGGCGACGAGAACCGGGCGAACCGCGACGCCCGACAGTCCGCGGCGGGTCCGCCCGCCGCGGGGCAGGAGGGCTCCGCGACCGACGGGCACCAACACCCGGCGGGCACCGGGCCGCACACGCATCGGGGTGACGACGCGACGGGCGCGGCGCTGGCGACCGGGACGACGGTCAGCGCCGGCGGCTACACGCTGCAACCGCTGGAGCGGACCCAACCCCCAGGTGTACGCGCCGACTACCGGTTCCGCATCGTCGGGACCGACCGGCAGCCGGCGACCCGCTTCGCGGTCGTCCACGACAAGCCGTTGCACATGATCGTGGTCGGCCGCGACCTGTCCGGCTACCAGCACCTGCATCCGACGATGGCGCCCGACGGCACCTGGAGCGTCCCCCTGACGCTGGCCCGGCCCGGCGGCTACCGCGTCTACGCCGACTTCTCCGTCACCGCGACGAACGGCACACAGATCCCGCTCGTGCTGGGCGTCGACCACACAGTGCCCGGCGCGCACACCCCGACCGCGCTGCCGCCGGTGCGGGCCGAGGCGACGGCCGGGCCCTACAAGGTGTCGATGAACGGCACCCCGACGGTGGGGGTGACGGCGCCGATGCACTTCCAGGTCAGCGCCGACCCGACCATTCCCGCGCAGCTGGAGCGGTACCTGGGCGCGTACGGGCATCTGGTCGTCGTCCGCGAGGGCGATCTCGGGTACGTGCACGTGCACCCCGAGCAGGAGTTGGTCGACGGGTCGGTCAAGTTCTGGCTGACCGCCCCGAGTTCGGGCCGGTACCGGGCGTTCTTCGACTTCCAGATCGCCGGGAAGGTGCACACCGCCGAGTTCACGATCAACGTGCCCTGAGACCGGAACTTTCTCCCCGCCGCGGCCGACCTAACTGCCAGCAGCGATCATCGGAGGAAGAACACATGCGCACCACCAGCCCGCTCGGTTTACGCCGCTCGGCCACCGTCCTCGCCGCCGCGATCCTGGCGGCGGGCGTCGCAGGCTGTGGCTCGGCCGACTCCCCGGCGACGACACAGCCGGGCCGGTCCGCGTCGGCCTCGGCCAACCCGGACGCCGGTGTGGTCGGCATTCGTGACCCGTGGGTGAAGGCGGCCGACAAGGGCATGACCGCGGCGTTCGGGACCCTGGTCAACAACGGCGACAGCGATGTCACGGTGACCAGCGCCACGACCTCGGTGTCGTCGATGGAGCTGCACGAGATGGCCATGCAGGACGGCAAGATGGTCATGCGGCAGAAGCAGGGCGGCATCGTCGTCAAGGCCAGGGGCACGCACGCCCTGGAGCCCGGCGGCGACCACCTGATGCTGATGGACCTCACCAAGCCCGTCCAGGCCGGCGACGAGCTGACGGTCACGCTGACCTTCGCCGACGGCAGGACCCAGCAGTTCACGGCGGTGGCCAAGCCGTTCACCGGCGCGCAGGAGAGCTACGCCCCGGGGCACGGCGAGCCGAAGACCGGCATGAGTGCCACGCCGGGAATGAGCATGAGCCCGGCGTCGTGACCGAGACGCCACCCGTGCGGCCGGTGAGCAGGCGTGGTCTGCTCACCGGCGGAGCGCTGGCCGCCGGAGGAGCGCTGGCCGGCGCAGCCGCGATCGCCGCGACCCGCGCCGGAAGGACCGGGCCACCGTCGGCGACCGCCGACATGACGGTGGCGGCGACAGTCGGCGGGCTGGTCGAGCCGTTCCACGGCCCCCGGCAGGCCGGCGTGGCCACCGAGCCACAGGCGCACGCCTCGTTCGTGGCGTTCACCCTGCGGGCCGGCACCGACCGGGCGGCGCTGGGTCGGATGCTGCGGCTGTTCACCGACGACGCGGCCCGTCTCACCCAGGGCCAACCCGCGCTTGCCGACACCGAGGCCGAACTCGGGCTGCTGCCCGCCCGGTTGACAGTGACCTTCGGCTTCGGGCCCGGCCTGTACCGGGCCGCCGGCGTCGACGACCGCCGGCCAGCCTCTGTCACCGACCTGCCGTCGTTCCGCGTCGACCGCCTCCAGCCGGCCTGGTCCGGCGGTGACCTGCTGGTGCAGATCTGCGCGGACGACGCGATCACCGTCGCCCATGCCCAACGAGTCCTGATCAAGGACAGCCGGCCCTTCGCCACCGTCCGGTGGGTCCAGCGGGGCTTCCGGCGCAGCCCCGGCGTCGAGCCGGGCGGCCACACCCAACGCAACCTGTTCGGCCAGCTCGACGGCACCGCCAACCCCCGGCCCGGCACCCCACTGGACACCGCCCTGTGGGTGCCGGACGGCCCGGCGTGGCTGCGCGACAGCACCACGCTCGTGGTGCGGCGGATCAGCATGAACATGGAGACCTGGGACCTGCTCGGCCGCGCCGATCGTGAACTGGCCATCGGGCGGCGGCTCGACACCGGCGCCCCCCTCACCGGCACCGCCGAGCACGACGAGCCCGACTTCGCCGCCACCGGCGCCGACGGGCTCACCGTCATCCCCGACGTCTCGCACCTCACCCGGGCGCACGTCACCGACGACCGGCTGAAGATCCTGCGCCGGCCCTACAACTACGACGGGGTGCCGACGGCCGAGGGCCACGCCGACAGCGGGTTGATCTTCACGTCGTACCAGGCCGACATCGCCCGGCAGTACCTACCCATCCAACGCCGGTTGGCCGACCGGGACCTGCTCAACGAGTGGACCACGCCGATCGGGTCCGCCGTCTTCGCCATCCCGCCCGGCTGCCGACCGGGAGGATGGATCGGCGAGCAGGTGCTCGGATGAGTCAGCCAACCCGGAGAATCGCCATGACCGTACCGCCGTCCCGCCCCACCGCCGTCCGGCTCGGCGCGGCGGTGCTCGCCGTCGTCGTGGCGCTGCTCGTCCCGGCCGCCCCGGCCTGGGCGCACAACTCGCTCAAGTCGGCGACGCCGGCTCGGGACGCGACAGTGCCGAGCGCACCGACCGAGGTCGCCCTGGAATTCATGCAGCGGCTCGACCCCGCGTTCACGACAATCGTGCTCACCGACGCCGCCAGGCGGAAACTCGCCACCGGCGAGCCGGTGGTCGCCGGTGCGAAGAGCACGGTCCAGGTGACCGACGCACTGCCGAACGGGACGTACACGGTCGCCTACCGGGTCGTCTCCGTCGACGGGCACCCGGTGCAGGGCTCGTACCCGTTCACCGTGGCCGACCCCGCGTCCAGCGCCGCGCCGGCTGCCGACACCGGTACGTCGGCGGCCACTCCCGCCGCCGTCGCCGGGGTGCGGACCGGCGGCGGCACGGGTGCCGGCGTACTCGTCGCGGGGGCCGTGCTCGCCGTCCTCGTCGTGGTGGCCGCCGGGCTGTTGTGGCGGCGGCGGGCCACCCGTCGCTGATCCGACCGCTCACCCCCGTCCGGGGACGGACGGCCGGACACCGTGCCGGACCAGGCCGTCCGTCGGCCGACGATGCGCCGCCCACCCGGTATCGGCGCGCTCACCCCGGCCGAGGAGCGGGTGGCCGAGGTGCTCGCCGCCGGTGCCACGAAGAAGGAGGCCGCCGGGAGCCTCTTCGTCTCCTTCCACACCGTGGACCCGCACCTCCGCTCCATATATCACAAGCTGGGCATTCACCATCGGATGCAGCTGGTGCGGGCCTGGGATCGGTACCGCGCGAGAATCGGCTGATGACCGACACGACCGACCTGACCCCGCTCGCCGAGGGCGTGGAGTGCGAGTTCATGTATTCCTACGAGTCGCGGGCGCCCGAGCCCGCGTACACCGATCTGGGGGTGGCGACCACGCGCATCGGCGGCGGTGTCGCCCTCGCGATGCGCAACGACCCCTCCGGCGGGTACTGGAGCAAGGCGCTCGGCTTCGGCGTCACCGAGCCGTTCACCGTGCGGGTCCTGGATCGCGTCCTCGACTTCTACCGGGAGCAGGGCGTCGACCAGGCGGTCCTCCAGCTCGTCCCGGCGGTCCTGCCCGACGGCTTCGACGCGGTCGCCGCCGCACGTGGGCTGGAGCCGGGCAGCACCTGGGTCAAGCTCGCCGCCCGAGCGGGTGACGTCGCCGCCGCGCAGACCCGCCTGCGGGTCGCCCCGGTGCCGGCGGCCGAGGCGCGGCGCTGGGCCGACGTGCTGCTCGCCGGCTTCGGCATGCCGGCCGGTGGACTCACCGACATGCTGGCCGCGACCGTCGGCGAGCCCGCCTGGAGGCCGCACGCGGCGTGGGACGGCGACGAGATCGTGGCCGGCGGCAACCTGTTCCTGCACGGCGAGTCGGCCTCGCTCAACGCCGCCGCGACGGCACCCGGGCACCGCGGGCTCGGCGCGCAGTCGGCGTTGATCGCCGCCCGCGCCCGCGCCGCGGCGGAGGCCGGGTGCCGGTGGCTGTTCGCCGAGACCGGAAAGCCCGCAGCCGGCCAGCGCAACCCGTCGCTGGACAACATGCGCCGGGCCGGGCTGGTGCCGCTCTACGAACGCCGCAACTGGGTCTGGCGGTCGGCGTCCTGACCGCACCCGGCCAGGTCCCCTCTCGCCGCCCCGGCCACGTCCCCTCCCGCCGGCGAGGAGGGTCACCGTCGCTCAGCGCGGCGGGCCACGCCACGGATCGGCCGGACCCTGCGGGCGGTCGCCGCGCAGGGTGATGCGGTGTACGACACGCCGTGCGCCGCCGTAGTCGCGGTTGGCGTAGTGGGCGGTGCTGCGGTTGTCCCACATCGCCACGTCACCGGGGCGCCACCGGTGTCGGACCAGGTGCTCCGGCTTGGTGAGGTGGGCGTAGAGCAGGTCCAGGATGGCCCGGCTCTCGGCCTCCGACACCCCGACGATGTGCGAGGTGAAACCGGGGTTGACGAAGATGCCCCGGCGGCCGGTCTCCGGGTGGACGCGCACGACCGGGTGCTCCACCGGATCCAGCCGGGTGACGACCTCGCCGTCCCACACACTGCCCCGGCCACCACGGCGTTGGGCCAGGTAGTAGCCGAACTCGCGGTTGCCGTCGTGCACGGCCACCAAGGTGTCGACCAGGCGGCGCACCGGCTCGGCGAGCGAGTCGTACGCGAGTTGGCTGTCCGCCCAGGTCGTGTCACCGCCGCTGGGCGGCAGCGTCACCGCGCGCAGGATCGACCCGAGCGGTGGACGGGCGACGAATGTGACGTCGGTGTGCCACACGTCGGCGAAACCGTTGTCGGCGCTGTCCAGGGCGTACACCTCGGGGTGTCGCTCGTCCACCCCACCGACCACGGGGTGCGAGGCGGTCAGCTCGCCGAGCCGACGGCCGAGGCGTACCTGCCCGTCGTCGTCGAGGCGTTGGTCGGCGAAGAACAGCACCTTGCGGTCCACGAGTGCGGCGCGCACCGCCGCGAGGTCGTCGTCCGTGGCTCGGTGCAGGTCGAGGCCGCGCACCTCGGCGCCGAAGTGCGGGCCGAGTGGGTCCAGGGTCAGGTTCAGCAGGGTGTCGGTCATGGCGGTGCCCCTCACATTCAGGTGGCGGCGGCACGCACGGCGTGGCCGATGGTGGCGCGCAGGGCCGCGTACTCCGGTGAGCCGCGCAACTCGTCCGGTTCGACGCCGCTGCGCGGAAGGTCGACGTCCAGGTCGAGGGCCACCCGGCCGGGCCGGCGGGTCAGGACGATCACCCGGCTGCCGAGGAAGACGGCCTCGTCCACGCTGTGCGTGACGAACACACACGTCCGGCCGGTCTCGGCGCTGACCCGGCGCAGGTCTTCCTGCAACCGCTCCCGGGTGAGCGCGTCGAGCGCCGCGAACGGCTCGTCGAGCAGCAGCAACGGGTTGTCCACGGCCAGCGCCCGCGCGATGGCCACCCGCTGCTGCTGGCCGCCGGAGAGCTGCCAGGTGCGGCGGTGCGCGACGTGCGGCAGGCCGACCCGGTCCAGCAGGGCGGTCACCCGGGGGGACCGCTCGGGCCGGGGCACACCGGCGTAGCGCAGCGCGAGACCGACGTTGCCGCCGACGGTCTTCCACGGCAGCAGCCGGGGTTGCTGGAAGACCAGACCGGCGTTGCGGCCGGGCACCGGCGGCCAGCCCGCGGCGGTCACCGTGCCGGCCGTCGGCTGTTCGAAGCCGGCGATCAGCCGCAGGAGCGTGGTCTTGCCACATCCGGAGGCGCCCACGAGGACCAGAAAGGTGCCCGGCGGTACGCGCAGGTCGATCGGGCCGAGGGCGGTGACCGCGGCCGACCCGGTCCCGTACGTGTGGGTGACGTCGCGGACCTCGACCGCGGCGTCAGGGCTGGAGGACACTCGGCAGACCCTTGGTGTAGACGGCCGCCTCGAACACCGACCGGTCCGGTATCGCGTCGACCTTCTTCTGCCCCTTGAGGAAGACCGCCGCGTTGTAGAGGTTGTCGGCGAGCGCGCCGACCTTCTCGGGCGAGCCCAGCCACTCGGGGCTGGCCAGGTCGGCGGGCTTGAGGAACACGCCCTGACTGAGTTGGTGCTGGGCCGCGGCGGTGTCCAGGTTCAGTTCCCGGCCGACGGCGGTCGCCGCGGCGGTCGGGTCGGTCGCGATGAGGTCGAGGGCCTTCGCCTCGGCCCTGCGCCACGCGTCGACGGCCTCGGGGTGGGCGTCGGCGAACGCTGTGGACACCACGCCGAGGTCCAGCGTGGGCTTACCGGCGGCGGCCAGCTCGCGGCTCGTGACGAGCACCTTGCCGGTCTTCTTCAGGTCGTCGAGCGAGGGCAGCCAGGAGTACGCGGCGTCGAGGTCGCCCCGGGTCCAGGCGGCGAGGATGTCCTGCGGCTCCAGGTCGACGAGCGTCACCTCGTTCTCCTTGACTCCGCCGCGCTCCAGGGCGGCGAGCAGACTGAAGTGCGCGGTCGAGGCGAACGGGGTGCCGATCTTCTTGCCCCGCAGGTCGGTGATGGTGGTGATGGTGGCGCCGTTGCGGGCTACCAGCGCCTCGTTGTCACCGGCGACGTCGAGGACGAAGGCCACCTTGTAGGGCAGGTTCAGTGGCGCCGACAGACCGCGGGCGACCGGGCTGGACCCGATGGCGGCGATGTCCACACTGCCGGCCGCGAACGCGGTGTTGATGCTCGCGCCGGAGTCGAACTTGGTCCAGGTGATCGTGTAGTCCGGCAACGCCTCCTCCAGCAGCCGCTGGTTCTTCACGATCAGGTCGCCGCTCGGGAACGCCTGGTAGGCGAGCCTGATGCTCTTGCGCTGCGGATCGCCGCCGCCGCTGGCAGCGCCGTTGCCGCACCCGGCGAGCGGGGCGGCGGCCAGGAGCAGGGCAGCCGCGAGGAGAGTTCCGACAAGTGGTCTGCGCACGGGACGTCCGTTCTGCGAGGTGGGGAACAGCGTGATCAGCTTCGACCGCGCCAGGGAACGAGCCGGTCCTCCGCGGTGCGCAGCAGCGCGTCGATGAGGAGGCCGGACAGGCCGATGGCGAACAGACCGAGCACCACCACGTCGGTCTGCGAGTAGCGTTGCGCGTCGCGGACCATCCCCCCGATGCCCGGTACGCCGTTGATGGTCTCGGCGGCGACCACCGACGAGTAGGCGATGCCCACGGCGAGCCTGATGCCGGTGAAGATCTCCGGCAGCGCGTGCGGCAGCACCACGTCGCGGGTGACCGCCCACCGCCCGCCGCCCAGCGCACGGGCCGCCTCGACGAGGGTGGCGGGCGCGGCCCTGACGGCGGAGGCGGTGGCGACCGCGACCGGGGGCAGCGCGGCGATGGACAGCAGCCACAGCTTCGGCGTCTCGTCGATGCCGAACCAGATGATGAACAGGCTGAAGTAGGCAAGTGGGGGCAGCGCGCGGACGAAGGTGACGACCGGTTCGGTCGCGACCCGCACCCAGGTGACGGTGCCCATCACCAGGCCGAGCACCAACCCGGCGGCCACGCCCACCACCGAGCCGATGAGGATGCGCCGCAGACTCACGCCGAGGTGCTCGATCAGCAGGTGACCGCTGTAGCCCCGGACACCGTCGTGGGTGGTGGACGTCTGCACGAGGCGGTCCCACACCGCGCCCGGCGACGGGATGAACGTGGGGTTGTCGGTCAGCACCGCGAGGATCTGCCAGAGCGCCAGCAGGACCACCAGGGACACGGCGCGCAGCACGACGCGTCGCCACCACCCGGCCCGCTCCCCCGCCCGTGCTGGACGTGTCGGTGGTGGGGCACCGACGTCGGAGCCCACGGTCTGCGTCGCTGTCACAACAGTCATGGCCTCTCCCGATCAGGATGACCCACTATTCCTACAGTTTTAGTGGGTTATACACAAGGGATCGCCCACTGCGTGGAATCTCGGCGCGGGACGGGCTCAGCCTGCCGTGGGAGACGATGATGCCGGCGAGTCGTCGTGCTGACCCACCGGCATCGGGCCGAGCCGGGGCTCACGCGGGCGCGGCTTGGCCCCCGACTGCTCGCTCACCAGGTACGCCGCGTACCAGTCCGGCCAGTTGTCGTCGTGCTGGCCCGTCCGCTTCTCGTGCTCACCGTGCGCGGCCGCCGCGCGCCGAAGCGCGCCCGCCAGGTCGCTCGCGGAGCCGAACGACGTCAGACCTCCCTCGATGCGCCCGGGAAGCCTCGCCGTGATCTCCTGGAGCAGCCAGGTGTTGCCGTCCGGGTCGCGCAGCGTGGCGCGCGAGAAGTAGCTGCGCCGCTGCGGGTCCGGCCCGTCGACCGGGCCGTCCGGGCTGACGTGGAAGACGTCGCCGACCTCGACACCGGCGGCGACGAGGGTGTCGTGGGTCGCCTCGATGTCGGACACGACCAGGTACGCCATGGCTAAGCCGGGTGCCGCCGACGTGAGCCCGGGACCGAACTGCACCGAGCACGCGGAGCCGGCCGGCCAGCCGCACATCGTCCGGCTCTCCGCGATCGGCGCCGCGCACGACGCACCCACCCGCAACGGTCGGCTCCACGCGCTCTCCGACGCGGAGTTGCAGGAGTCGGGCATCCCCCGGACGATCCTGCGGCCGAGCTTCTTCATGCAACGGCAGCCCCCCGCTGTGCAGGAAGACGACCCTGTCGCCGTGCGGGAAGCTGCCGGCGAGCAGCCCCGCCATCGCCCGGCCGGTGTACGTCGGGTCCAGGAAGACCCCCTCGTCGCGCGCGGTCGCCTCCAACGCCTCGCGCGCCGCCCGGGTGAAACCACCCCGCTGCCCGGCCCGTCAGGAGTTGGCGACCGCCTCGTCCTCGGTGTCGCCTGCCGGTGGGATCGGGAAGTTTCGGTTGAAGATGTTGTCCGGGTCGTACGTGGCCTTGATGGCGCGCAGCCGGGTGAGGGTGGGCTCGGGCCAGGCGTCCAGCAGGCGATCCGGATCGGTGTCGCTCTCGAAGCTGAGATACAGGCCGTCGAGGTGCGGATAGAGCTCGGTCCACAGCTTGTCGAGGTGGGCTCTGCGGTCCGGCACGGTGGCGGCGATCACGGAGAAGTTCTGCGTCCGGTGCGGGTAGGCGGTCGCGTCGCCGGCGACGTCGTTGACCGCCGCGCCGACGGACCGGACCTGCATGATCATCACGTCACCGGAGTCCATCATGGTCGCCATGCGATCCGCGGCCTCGGGTGTGATGTGGTGCAGCAGCCCGCTGCGGGTGTCGTTCAGCCCCTGACCCCGGTGCCGGTTGCCGGGCGGCGCGACGATCGCGGGATAGGGCACGAGCTGCGCCTGCTGGTCGAGAATGGGTCCGATCTCCAGGAACGGGCTCAGCGCCGACCGTGCCGCCTCGATGTCGTCCCCGGCGAAGACGAGGGTGACCTGGGCCGTCGGCGGGTCACCTCGACGACCGGGGAAGAGGGACAGGAAACTTGTCAGGTCCCGTGGTGCCTCCTCGACGAGCTGGCCCCAGCGGCGCAGCAGCCCGGCGGTGTCGGTCGCGTCCGCGACGAGCTGGGCGTAGACGACGTTGTCGACCTCGTCCGCCTCCATCTCGATGGCGGTGACGACGCCGACGTTGCCGCCGGCGCCGCGCACGGCCCAGAACAGGTCGGGATGATGCTCGTCGTCGACGCGGAGCAGGCGGCCGTCGGCGGTCACGATCTCGGCGGCGACGACGTGGTCGATGGTCAGGCCGTGCTTGCGCGCCAGGTATCCGATGCCGCCGGTGGTGGCGAGGCCGCCGACGCCGACGTCACCGTAGTCGCCGGAACTCATCGCCAGGCCGTACGGGGCGAGCGCCTGGGCCACGTGACCCCAGCGGGCGCCCGTTTCGAGCCGGATCCGGCGGGTCGCCCGGTCGAGCACCTCGACCTTGTTCATCAGTGACATGTCGATGACGACTCCCCCGTCGTTCGTCGACCGGCCGCTGATGCCGTGCCCGCCGCTGCGCACGGACAGCGGCACGTTCTGCGTCCGCGCGTACGACACGGCGTCGATCACCTCGGCGACGGCCTGCGGCCGGATGACCAGGGCCGGCGCTCCGGGCCAGCTGTAGCTGTGCCGGACACCGTCGTACTCCGGGTCGCCCGGCTCGACGGACCGGGCGGCCAACGATTGCGGTAGCGCGTCGTAGTCGAGGCCCGGGTGACGCTCGGCCAGGGCGGCGACGCTGCGGACCGGTCCGGTGCCGGGCGTGCCCGCCGCGCGCTCCCTGGCGACCGCCTCGCGCAGCGCGGGGGCGATCTCCTGACCGAGGGTCTGGATCAGGCGCGGGTCGTCACGGCCGATCAGGAAGGTGGTGAACCCCTCTTCGAGGACCATCGGGAGGAGCTGCTCGACCCACTGCTCGGCAGGCCCCTGGAGGAAGCCACGGTTGCGCGACGAGACGTCGACGGTGAACAGGTTGAGCAGCCGCCGGATCTCCCGAGGGTCGCGTCCCGCAGCGACAGCCGCCTCGTCGATGAGCCGGTTGGCGGTCACCCGGTCCGGGGAGCGCAGGTATTCCAGTGTCGGCAGCCAGCCGTTCGCCTTCTGGCCGGTCAACGCCAGCATCTTCGGCTGGTACGCGCCGAGCCAGATGTCGATCTCGTGGGCCGGCTCGGGGCCGCGCTGCGTGCCGGGGGTCGGGTAGTACGTCCCGTCCTGCCGCAGCGGTCCGGGCGCGCTGACGTCCCAGACACCGCGCAGGACGTCGACCGCCTCGCGGAGCGCCTCGACGCCCTGCCCCGGCGTCAGTCGGCGAGCGCCCATGCCCTCGATCCCGTCCCAGAACGCGCCGGCGCCGAGGCCCAGCTCGAAACGGCCGTGGGACAGCCGGTCCAGACTTGCCGCCGCCCTGGCCAGCACGGCCGGCGGACGCAGCGGAAGGCTGAGGACGTTTCCCGAGATCCGCAGCCGTTCCGTGCGGGCCGCGACCCAGCTCAGCAGGGTCCAGGTGTCGAGGAACTCGGCGTTGTAGGGGTGGTCCTGGAAGGAGGTGAGATCCAGTCCCGCCGCCTCGGTCAGCTCGGCGAGCGCCACCACCTGGTCCGGGTTGTGCGCGTCGGGCGTCAGGAAAGTGCCAAACAGGATTTCGTGACCGTAATCAGGCATCTCTTCGACATCTCCGTGGTCGTGTTTCTAGAATATGATCTGTTTTGCAGACCGTATTTCAGACAACACACTTTCCCCACTGGCTCATTCCGCGACCCGTCCTACCGCTTGCGGCCCACCCCGCCGAAGGCGTCGATGTCGGCGGGCGTGTCGACCGCGTCGTCAGGTCGCCACTGCGGGCACGGCACGACGCCGGGCTCCACCACCTCCAGGCCGTCGAGGAACCCGGCGATCTGGTCCGGCGAGCGAAGCGTGTACGGAACCGCACCGCTGTCGTTGTAGTCGTCCTGCGCCTGCTGCATCTCGGCGCTGATCAGGCTCGTGCCGTCGTTGAGGGAGAGGTAGCTGCCGCTGGGCAGCGACGCCAGCAACTGCCGCGTGATCGAGCGGGCCGCCTCGTAGTCGGGCAGGTGGCCCAGCACACCGCTGAGGATGAGCCCGATCGGCTGCTGGAAGTCGAGCGTCCTGCCGGCCTCGGCGATGACCCCGGCCGGGTCGTGCAGGTCGCCGTCGAGGTAGGCGGTCCTGCCCTCGGCCGTGCCGACCAGCAACGCACGGGCGTGGGCCAACACCAGCGGGTCGCTGTCCACGTAGACGATCCGCGCGTCCGGTGCGACCCGCTGCGCCACCTCGTGGGTGTTGTCGGCCGTCGGCAACCCGGTGCCGATATCGAGGAACTGGCGGACGCCCGCCTCACCGGCGAGGAACGTGATCGAGCGGACCAGGAACTGCCGCGAGGCGCGGGCAACGTCGACGACGCCGGGGAAGACCTGCCGGTACTGGTCGCCGGCCTCGCGGTCGACAGCGAAGTTGTCCTTGCCACCGAGCCAGTAGTTCCAGATCCGTGCCGAGTGCGGCACCGACGTGTCGATCTTCTGCACCACATCGACCTCGCCGGCCTCGGGTCGGTCGGTCGCCTGCGAATCAGTGGTCACGACGAACCCCTCTTCTCATCGCGTCCGCGATGTCATGGCGGAGTCGGGCCGCCGAGGATGTGGCCGCCCCGCGACCGTGCCACGTTATATACGGCAATGAATCCGCGCCACCCGAGCGGACTCCACGCGCCGGCCGGCCCGGACCGCCACGGTCGAGGCTGGCGGGACGCCGCCGGGTCTGGGCGGGAGACAGGGGACTGCCGTCAGGCCGTACGGTGGGGTGATGGTCCAGCGTGACGGGGGGCGGCCGGCGATGCGGTACCACCTGCTCGGGCCGGTCGAGGTGTGGTCTCCCGTGGAGGAACGGCTGGCCCTCGGCACGCCGATGCAGGTGCGTCTGCTGGCCGTCCTGCTGTCGCAGCCGGGCAGCGCGTGGTCCATCGACCAACTCGTCGACGAGCTGTGGCAGGGCCGTCCACCTAAGACGGCCGCCGGCAACGTGAAGACCTACGTCTGGGCGTTGCGCCGAGCGCTGCGGTCCCCCGGGGCACCCGACCCCGCCATCCTCGCGGGAGCTACCGGCTATCGGCTCGTCCTCGATGGGCAGACGGTGGACACCGTCGCCTTCGACGACCTGGCCCAGCACGGCTATCAGGCGTTGCGGCAGGACCGCGCCGCGGATGCCCTGCGGGCGTTCGAGGCGGCGCTGGCGCTGTGGCGGGGCGAGCCGTTCGCGGGCCTGCCCGGCGCGGGGGTGTTGCTCTCCGTCCGGGCCCGACTCCAGGAGCAGCGGTCGAGTCTGCTGGAGGAGGTCGCGGACCTCCAGTTGCGCGCCGGCCGGCACAACGAGCTGATCGAGCCGCTCCGGACGCGCGTCGACGGGGATCCGCTGCGCGAGCGCCCCTGGGGGCAGCTCATGGTGGCCCTCGCGCGGGCCGGTCGGCGGGCGGACGCGCTGGCGACGTACCGGCGGTTGCGCCGGGTCCTGTCCGAGGAGGTGGGCGTCGAGCCCGGCGCCGATCTGCAACGGCTGTACACCAGCATCCTGCGGGCCGACCGGGAGGTGTCGACACCAGGGGCGCGGCCGCCGCACCGACCCGCGACCCGGATCGTTCCCCGGCAGTTGCCGGCCCCGCCGACGTTGTTCACCGGCCGCGCCCGCGAGCTGGCCCAGCTCACGACGCTGCTGCTCGACGACACCGACCCGGCCGGCACCGTCGTCGTCACCGGCACCGGCGGTGTCGGAAAGACGTGGCTGGCGTTGCGCTGGGCACACGACAGCCTGCACCACTATCCGGACGGGCAACTCCACGTCGACCTGGGTGGTTTCGGCACTGCCACACAGGAGGCCGCGCCGTCTGCCGTCGTCGTACGCTCGCTGCTGCCCGCCCTGGGCGTCAAGCCCCTGGAGATACCCGCCGAGCCAGCGGCCCAGTTCGCCCTCTACCGGAGTCTGACCGCCGAGCGACGGCTACTCGTGCTGCTCGACAACGCGCGCGACGCCGAACAGGTGCGACCGCTGCTTCCCGGGTCCAGCCGATGCGGCGTGATCGTGACGAGCCGCCACACGCTGCCCGGCCTGGTCGCCGCCGAAGGCGCTCACACCGTGGCACTCGACCTGCCCAGCACCCCCGAAGCACGCCAGTTGCTCGTCCGGCGGCTGGGTGCACGGCGGGCCGCCACCCAGCCGGCCGCGGTGGACGAGCTGATCAGCCGTACCGCGCGGTTGCCCCTCGCACTGTCCATCGTGGCCGCGCGGGCCGCCGCCCGGCCCACGTTCCCGCTCCAGGCCATCGCCGACGATCTGGCCGCGCGCAGGGGTGGGCTCGCCGCCCTGGCCACCGACGACGCCGCCACCGACCTGCGGACGGTGCTCTCCTGGTCGTACCGTCTGCTCAGCCCGGACACGGCCCGGCTGTTCCGGCGGATCAGCCTGCACCCCACTGCGGACATCGGCGCGGCGGCGGCGGCCAGCCTCGCCGGGGCGCCCCCGCACCTGATCCGGCCGGCACTCGACGAGTTGACCCGGGCGAACCTGCTGGCGGAGCAGTCCCCCAACCGCTTCCGCTGTCACGATCTGCTCCGCGCCTACGGGGAGGAGCTGACGGACGCGCACGACTCCCCGGCCGACCGTGGCGCGGCGCGCCAGCGCGTGTTCGACCACTACCTGCGGGCCGCACTCGCCGCGGCGAGGCGTGTCGACTCCAGCCACCAGCCGACCGATCCGCTGCCCGTCGACGGGTCACCGCCGGCGTTCGCCGACCACCGGGCGGCTCTGGCCTGGTTCGGCATCGAACAGGAGGTGCTGCTGGCCGCCGTCGAGGACGCGGCCACCCACCGCTTCGACGCGCACGCCGGGCAGCTCGCCCAGGCCCTCACCCCCCTGCTCAGTCGGATGTCGCTGTGGCACGACCTGAGCACCGTCCAGACGGTAGCGGTAGCTGTCGCCCGACGCCGGGGCGAGCCGCGGGCCGAGGCGGTGGCGCACCGGGACCTCGCGCTGGCACATCTCCAGCTCCGTCGGTACGACGCGGCCCGCCGCCACCTGCGCAGCGCGATGGCGCGGTACGACACGATCGGTGACCGGCCCGGGCAGGCGAGCACCCACCTGCACCTCGCCTGGGTGTACGACACCGAGGGCAACCCGCGGGATGCGCTGCCGCACGCCGAGGCGGCGCTGGCGCTGTCCGGCGGCAGCGACGACCGACGCGGCGCGGCCGCCGCGCTGAACGCGATCGGGTGGGGCCACGCCCGGCTGGGCGAGCACGGCCGGGCCATCACCTACTGTGAGCAGGCACTGGCACTGTACGAGGAGATCGAGGACCGGGTGGGCTGCGCCCACACCTGGGACAGCCTCGGCTTCGCCCATCAGGGTCTCGGTGCGCACCCGACGGCGGCGGCCTGCTACCAGCGCGCCCTCGCACTCTATTCCGACGCCCAGGACCAGTGCGGGCGGGCGGAGACACTCGTCCGGCTCGGCGACACCCATCGGGCGGTGGGCGACCACGACAGCTCGACGGACCTGTGGCGACAGGCGTTGGAGATCTTCGACCGGGTCGGCCATCCGCAGGCCGGGGAGCTGTCCGAGCGGTTGGCGACCTCGCGCTGAGCCTGCCCACGGACCGGCATGGATCCGGCGTGGACCGGGCGTCGGCAGGCTGGGCGCATGCTGACCATGAAGAGACCCACTCTCTGGCGTCGCGGCGGGGTCGACCGCCGACGCCCACCAATTGTCCGTCGACTTCCGGCCGTCGTCGCGGTCCTCGTCGCCCTGTCGCTCAACGCCCCACCGGCGTTCGCGGGCCCCACGCCGGCGTCGTCCGGCGGCACCGGATCGGTCGCCGGGAGCGGCACCGGCGGGTGGAACGGCCGCATCGACTGGCGGGCGTGCCCGGAACGGCCCGACGACCCGGGTACGCGGTGCGGCACCCTGCGGCTCCCGGTGGACTGGGCCCGACCGGGTGGGGAGACCTTCGAGCTGGCCCTGGCCCGGCGCACCGCCACCGACCCGGCAGCCCGCATCGGTGTCCTGGTCTTCAACCCCGGTGGTCCCGGTCTGTCCGGGGTGGACGTGGCGCTGACGGCCGAGACCCAGCTCGGGCCGGACGTGCTGCGCCGCTTCGACCTCGTCGGCTTCGATCCTCGGGGCACGGTCCGTAGCGCGCCGGTGCGCTGCTCATCGGCGTTGCTGGGCCGGCACCCGTCCCTGACGCCCACCAACGCGGCGGAGTTCGAGCGACTCCGCGCCTACAACCGCCAGTTGCGCGACGACTGCCGCGCGCAGAGTGGCCCGCTGTTCGACCACCTCGACAGTGTGAACGTCGCGCGGGACACGGACGCCATCCGGGCGGCACTCGGTGAGCGGCAACTCAGCTTCTACCAGTGGTCCTACGGCACCCTGATCGGGCAGGCGTACGCCGAGTTGTTCCCCGACCGGGTCCGGGCACTGGCCATGGACAGCGTGATGGACCACAGCCAGGGGATCAGGGGGTACGTCCGCAGCGGCGCGGCCAGCAACGAGGCCCTGTTCCACGAGTTCGTGAGCTGGTGCGAGCGAACCTCCGGCTGCGCACTGCACGGACGCGACGTGCCCGCGCTGTACGACCGGCTGATGCGCCGCGCCGACGCCGGCACGCTCGTCGACGCGGGCACCGGCGCCCGGCTCACCTGGTTCGAGCTGGGGTTCGCGACTTTCGTCAACTTCTTCGACGCGACCTGGGCCGACCTCGCGAACATGCTTCTCGCGTTGGAGCGCGGCGAGGAATATCCGCTGGCGTCCCCGATGGTGCCGGTCGACGGCGACGAGGGCCTGACCGAGTACGCCCTGCCCGCGTTCTGCCAGGACTGGTCGCTGCCGGTCGACGGTTTCGCCGAGTGGAACCAGTACCTCGAACTGGCCCGCGCCGCGGCACCGCACCTGCGGGCCTCGCCGTTGGTCGTCCGCTTCACCGCGATCTGCCTGGGGTGGACGGCGAACAACCCGCAGCATCGACTGCGGGTGCGGACGAACGTCCCGCTGCTGCTGCTCAACGGTCGCTACGACCCGGCCACTCCGTACGACGGGGCGCAGCGGGTGGCGAGCCAACTCGGCACGTACGGTCGCCTGCTCACCTACGAGGGGTCGGGCCACGCCAGCTACCCCCGCACCGAGTGCACCCGCGGCCGCGTCGAGCGGTACCTGATCAGCAGGGTCGTCCCGCCGGTCGGTGCGAGCTGCCCGGCCGCCCCGGCCTGACGCGGCGGTGCCGTCCGGACCAGTGCCGGACACCCGGGTCGGCGCCGAGGTCTCAGCCTCGGCGCCGACCCGGCGCGACGCGTTCGGGGCGCGGGGAGCGGATCCCTCCCGCGAGGGAGCACCCTTCCCCTGTCAGCGGGGTTCGTCCGCGCCCAAGCGGCGCAAAGATCGGATGCATGGCGACAACGATCGCCGGCAGGACGGGCCACGGCCAGACGTACGTTGTGCTCGGCTAGGCGCCGTGGCATACGGGGGCGTGCGTCTGGCGTGGACCGTCGGCGAGGCTCCGGAGTTCCGGCGGTTCGGGTCGGACCTGAGCGTCGCGGTGGGGCCTGTGGACGATGACGGCCACCGGGCCGCGACGTTACGGCATTGACATACATCATTAGACGAATTAACTTCCTGGCAACGAGGCGATTGGGAGCGCTCCCACTGGCCGTGCCACCCGAGCGCTCGACGAACAGTCGGGCGCTTGGACGCGTCGACCGCCACCACCATGTCAGGAGAGGTCGCATGAGAAGACGAAGAGGGACAAACACGGCGCTGGTGTCGGCCAGTGCCGTCCTGTTGGCATCGGCCGGGGTCGCCCTGGCGATGCCGGCCGGGGCGGCAGCCGCCGGCTGCTCGGTGGACTACAGCGTGTCGTCGCAGTGGCAGGGTGGCTTCGGCGCCAACGTCGCCATCACCAATCTCGGTGACCCGGTCAGCAGCTGGACGCTTGGCTGGTCCTACGGTGCCGGGCAGACCGTCACGCAGGCGTGGAACACGACGCTGACGCAGAGCGGTGCCGCGGTCACCGCCAAGAACGTCAGTTACAACGGGGCCATCCCCACCAACGGCACCGTCTCGTTCGGCTTCAACGGCTCGTGGACCGGCAGCAACCCCGCTCCGACAAGCTTCACGCTCAACGGGGTGGTCTGCACCGGTGACCCCGTGCCGACCACGCCACCACCGACCAGCGCACCGCCCACCACCCCGCCGCCCACCACGCCGCCGCCGACGACTCCGCCGCCGAACGGGCCGGCGGACATCACTGTGAACAGCGCAACCAGGTACCAGACCGTGGACGGGTTCGGGGCCGCGCAGTCGATCTGGGGCAGCGCCTGGTCGACGACGGACACGCAGACGCTTGTCGGGATGGGCGCCAACCAGTTGGGGCTGTCCATCGTGCGGACCGGCCTGTCGCCGGAGTCCAGCGAGTGGGCGACGCACGTCGACTCGTTGAAGACGGCCGAGTCGTACGGGTCGAACGTGAAGATCCTCGCCTCGCCGTGGACCGCGCCGGCGGCGTGGAAGACGAACAACAGCCGGGTCAACGGCGGCAAGCTGAAGACCGACTACTACGACGACTACGCCAACCATCTCAACAGCTACGTGCAGTACATGCGTGGCCAGGGCGTGAACATCGACGTCACGTCGGTGCAGAACGAACCCGACTGGCACCCGAACTACGACTCGATGGACTGGAGCGGCACCGAGCTGCGCAATTTCGTCCGTGACCAGGGCACGAAGGTGCAGAACACCAAGCTGATGGTCGCCGAGGCGGTCAACCTCAACTACAACTTCACCGACCCGACCCTCAACGACACCACCGCCCGCAACAACATCGGCTACATCGGCGGACACCTGTACGGCACCGAGGACTCCGGCCGGCTCAAGCCGTACCCGTTGGCCGCGCAGTACAACAAGCCGGTGTGGATGACCGAGTGGAACCTGCACGAGGCCGACGGTGGCGGCTCCAACATCTGGGGCAACCCCGCCAACCAGACGGTCTGGAACGAGACACTCGACGACATCATGCGCACCGTGCACCGGTCGATGGAGGCCAACTGGAGCGCCTACATCTGGTGGTACGGCAAGCGCTACTACTCCTTCATCGGTGACGGTGAGGCCGCGTTCGGCACCGTCGCGGGCGCTCCGCTCAAGCGCGGGTACGCCTTCTCGCAGTACGCCAAGTACGTCCGCCCCGGCTACCAGCGGGTCGGCCTGACGAAGAGTTCCAAGGCGTCACCGCTGGAGGTGACCGCCTACCAGGGCGACGGCAAGATCACGCTGGTGATCCTCAACCGGTCCAACAGCGCGGTCAACAACGCCGTGATCCAGGCACCGCAGAACGTCACCAAGGCCGAGCACTTCCTGACCTCGCAGAACGCGAACGCGGCAAGCCAGCCGACGAGTGTCAACGGCGGTCAGGCCACCATCAACGTCGGCGCGCGCAGCATCTCCACGCTCGTCTTCACCCTCTGAACACCGCAGCTCGACCCTGACACCCGGCCCGACGTCACGGGAGCCCCGGCAACCAGCCGGGGCTCCCGCTTCGCGACGGTCAGTGCGAGTGGCGCGGCACGGCGCTGCCGCTGCCGCCGACCAGGAAGTCCAGGTCGGCGCCCTGGTCGGCCTGTAGGACGTGTTCGCTGTACAGCTTTGCCCAGCCCCGGTCGGCGGTCAGCGGTGGTGGTTGCCAGGCGGCGCGGCGCTGGGCGAGTTCCGTGTCGTCGACAAGGAGGTCCAGGCGCCGCGTCGCGACGTCGACCCGGACCAGGTCGCCGGTGCGCACCAGCGCCAGCGGGCCACCCACCGCCGCCTCCGGTGCCACGTGCAGGACACAGGTGCCATAGCCGGTGCCGCTCATGCGGGCGTCGGAGATCCGCACCATGTCCGTGATGCCGGCTTCGAGCAACCGACGCGGCATGGGCACGTTGCCGACCTCCGGAAACCCGGGATAACCGCGTGGGCCGGCGTTTCGGACCACGATCACCGTGTCGGGGGTGACCTCCAGGTCGGGATCGTCGGCGGCGACGACGTAGTCCTCGATCCGGTCGAAGACGAGCGCCGGCCCGGTGTGCGCGAGAAGGTGGGCGGAGGCGGCGGACACCTTCAGCACGGCCCCGTCCGGAGCGAGTGACCCGCGCAGCACCACGGTGCCCGAACCGGCGGGCTGGAACGGCTCGGCCATCGTGCCGATGACCTGCCGGTTCCAGCACTGGACGCCGCTGATGTTGTCGGCCACGCTCTTCCCGCTGACGGTGACGTGCTCCGTGTGCAGCAGCGAGGCGATCTCGTTCATCACCGCCGGCACGCCGCCCGCGTAGGCGAAGTCCTCCATCAGGTACGCCCCGGACGGCATCAGGTTGACGAGCATGGGCACGTCGGCGGTGAGGGTGTCGAAGTCCTCCAGGGTCAGCGGGACGCCGAGGCGGCCGGCGATCGCCAGCAGGTGCACGACGGCGTTCGTGGAACCGCCGATCGCGGCGTTGACCCGGATGGCGTTCTCGAACGCCTCCCGGGTCAGCACCGTGGACAGCCGTTGGTCCTGCTCGACCATGGCGACGATCCGGCGGCCGGCGGCCTGTGCGAGCGCGTACCGGCGCGAGTCGACAGCCGGCACGGCGGCCGCTCCCGGCAGTTGCACGCCCAACGCCTCGGTCACGCAGGCCATCGTGGAGGCGGTGCCCATTGTCATGCAGTGCCCCCGGCTGCGGGACATGCCGACCTCCGCCTCCGCGCAGTCGGCAGCGGTCATCCGGCCGGCGCGCTGCTCCTCGGTGAAACGCCAGACGACGGTGCCCGACCCGATGTCCTGGCCCCGGAACTTGCCGTTCAGCATCGGGCCACCGGTGATCATCAGGGTGGGCAGGTCGACGCTCGCCGCGCCCATCAGCAGGCCGGGGGTGGTCTTGTCGCAGCCGGAGAGCAGGATCACCCCGTCCAGGGGGTTGGCGCGGACCGACTCCTCCAACTCCATGGCCAGCAGATTGCGGTAGAGCATTGTCGTGGGCCGCATCAGGGGCTCACCCAGGCTCATGGCGGGAAACTCCAGCGGCAGGCCGCCGCTCTCCCACACGCCGCGCTTCACCGATTCGGCCAGATCGCGCAGATGCGCGTTGCAGGGTGTCAGCTCCGACCAGGTGGTGGCGATGCCGATCACCGGGCGACCGTCGAAGACGTCGTCGGCGAAACCCTGGTTGCGCATCCAGGACCGGTGGATGAACCCGTTGCGGCCCTCCGCACCGAACCACTGCCCGCTGCGCAGCGGACGATCCGTCGTCGACATCAGCACACCTCTCTGTCATGCGTGCGGCCGCGGGGGTCCGCGGCGGTCACGGGTGGCACCTACCGGAGGCCGCCGACGGACAGCCCGCCGCGCCAGTGCCGTTGCAGGCTGAAGAACGCGATGGCCAGTGGGATCACCGAGACCAGCGAGCCCAGGATGATGAGGCTCCACAGCGAGGTGCCTCCCGTGTTGTTCGCCGAGGCGATCCCCTGCCAGAGGCCGAGGCCGACGGTCACCGGGAAGAGCCGGTTGTCGGAGAGCATGGCCAGCGGCAGGAAGTAGTTGTTCCAGGAGGCCACCGCGGACAGCAGGAGCACGGTGACCACCGCGGGGCGCATCAGCGGGAGGGCGATCTGGACGAACGTGCGCAGCTCGCCCGCGCCGTCGACCCGCGCCGCGTCCAGCAGCTCGTCGGGCACCGCGTCCCGCGCGTACACGTGCATCAGGTAGACGCCGAACGGATTGAGCAGCGACGGGAGGATCACCGCCCAGACCGTGTTGGTCAGGCCGAGCCGGGAGAACAGGATGAACGTCGGGATGACCAGGGCGGTGGCGGGCACCATCACCGCGCCGAGCACGACGGCGAAGCTGAAGCGCCGGGCGGCGAAACGGTACTTCGCGAAGCCGTAGCCGGCCAGCACCGACAGCACAGTGGCGCCGATTCCGCCGGCGATCGCGTACAACGTGGAGTTGAGGATCCACCGCAGGTAGATGCCGCCGTCGTAGGTGAACAGCTGCCTGAGGTTGCCGACGTAGTCGATCTGGTCGGAGAACCACATGGTGTTGCCGCCGCCGAACAGACCCGGTGCGTCCTTGGAGCTGTTGACGACGACCCACCAGAAGGGTACGAGGAAGTAGATCACCATGAAGCCGAGGAGGATCTGTAGCGGCAGGTAGCGCTGCGGTCGGCGAGGGCCTGCGCTGACGCTTGTGCGGTTGGCCATCAGAGGAAGCTCCTCCGCTTGCGGGTGAGGAACAGGAACACGTACACGCAGATGAACACGATGCCGCCGAGGGCGAACGAGATCGCCGATCCGTAGTTGAAGTTGGCGAGCGAGAACGCCTGCTGGTACGCGTACATGTTGGGGGTGAAGTCCGTGCCGATCGTGCCGGCGGCGAGATACCGCAGGATCTGCGGTTCGTTGAAGAACTGCAGGGTGCCGATGAGCGCGAAGACCAGGATGAGGCTCAGCGCGGGCGCGATCAGCGGGATCTTGATCCGCAGCGCGACCTGCCACCGCCCGGCGCCGTCCATCCGGGCGGCCTCGTAGAGCGTCGGGTCGACCCCCTGCAACGCCGCGTACAGGATGATCATGTAATACCCCACCCACTGCCAGGTGACGACGTTGAGCAGGCCGTAGAAGATCAGGTTGCTGCCCAGGAAGTCGGGTGCGGTCGCCCCGAACAGCCCGAAGATGTCGGTGAGCGGGCCGAAGCCCTTGCTGTAGAGGAAACCCCACATCACCGCGCCGATGACCGTCGGAATCGCGTAGGGCAGGAAGATCATGAGGCGGGAGAAGCGGGCGAACACGGACGTCACCGCGTCCAGGATGAGGGCCACCGCGAGCGCGATGGCGATCTGCACCGGGATGGCGACAATGGCGAAGCGGATGACGAACCACGCCCCGGACAGGAAGCTCGGGTCGGTGAACGCCTTCACGTAGTTGTCGAAGAGGACGAAGCTGGTGCCGCCGATCAGTTTCTTCTGAAAGAGGCTGAGGTACAGCGCGTAGCCCAGCGGCGCGATGAGGAACGCCAGGAAGACGACAGCGAACGGCCCGACGAAGAACCACCCCATCAGGTGTTCGCGAAGGTGCACCTTGCCACGGGTCGTGCGTGTCTCGGCGCGGGTACGCGCGGCGCGCTGCTCGGTCAGGAGTGTCATCTGTGGTCTCCGGGACGTGGACGCTACGGGTCGTGGGAGGGTGGGCCGGCCGTCCAGCGGCGGCACGGCCCACCCCTGGCGTCACCGAACGGTGAAGCCCTGCTCCTTGGCGTACTTCGCCACGTCGTCCTGGAGCTTGTCGGCGGCCTGCGAGCCGCTTGTGGAGCCCTTGATGATTTCGCTGATCTGCTTCGTCATCGCGTCGAGGTAGTACTGACCGAACGGTGCGTAGGCGACGCCCTTGTAGCCGTTGGCGGCGGGGACGTAGACCTCCTTGTTGGCCTGCTGACCGTCGAAGAACGCCACCTTCAGGTCGATGAACGCCGGGTCGTTGAGCGCCGTCAGGTTGAGCGGGAAGATGATCTGGTTGGTCCAGCCGTCGGTGAGTGACTCCTTGTCGGCGTAGAGGCCGTAGGCGACCTTCGCCGCCAGCTCCGGCTTCTTCGCCTGCTTGGTCACCGAGAAGGCCGACCCGCCCCAGTTGACCTGCACGGGGTTGTTCACCTCCCACTGCGGCAGCGGCGCCACGGCGAACTTGCCGGTGTCCTGGCCCTTGCCGACGCCCGCGCCGGTGAGATAGCCCGGCGCCCAGGCCGCCGAGATGTACGTCGCGTAGTTGCCGCCGATCACGCCGGAGATGTACTCCGGGGTGAACTGGTCCTGCGTCCCGACCAGGCCCTTCTTGGCGAGGCCGCCCCAGTAGTCGAGCACGTCCTTGGAGGCCTGGTCGTTGAGCTTCACGCCGATCGACTTCGGCTGCGCCGGATCGAAGGTGAACGGTGAGGCGCCCTTCTGGATCTGGAGCGCCATCAGCACCGCCGGGACGTTCGCGCCCAGGTCCCCGAACAGCGGGCCACCGGCGTCCTTCACCTTCTGCGCGGCCTGCTCGTACTCGGCCCAGGTCTTCGGTGGGGTGATCTGGTACTTGTCGAAGATGTCCTTGCGGTAGATCATGCCCATCGGGCCACCGTCGACCGGTACGCCGTAGACCGCGTCGCCGACCGACACGTCCTTCCAGGCACCCTCGCCGTAGTTGGCCTTGACCGCGTCGTAGCCGTACTTCTTGATGTCGACGAGCGCGCCCTGGATCTGGAAGGTCGGGATCCGGTCCGCCTCGACCATGATCACGTCGGGCGCGCCGGTGCCGGCCGAGATGGCCGTCTGGAACTTGTCGTACTCGTCGCTGCCCTGCCCGACGTTGGTCCAGCAGACCTGCACGTCGTCGTGCTGCTTGTTGAAGTTGTCGACGACGAGTTGGGTGTTGGGATACCAGCCCCACATCGTCACGACCGGCACGTTCTGCTTGCTGATGGTGTTCGTGCAGTTGCTCGCGTCGCTGCCCCCCTCGTCGGAGGAGCAGGCGACGAGGCCGGCCCCGGCCGCGAGCATGGTCACCGTGGCGAGTATTCGTTTCGTCTTCATCGACGTGATTCCCTCCGGGGTCGGCGGTGCGAGAGTCTCCTGCTCGGCGGGCGCCACCGGGCGCGGGAAGCCCGCTCCCGGTGGCCGCCGGACACGCTGCTCCTAGCGCTTGAACAGACGCGGCGCCAGGTCGATGAGGTTCTTCTGCCACACGTCCCAACCGTGCGGCCCGGGCGTCACCCCGTCGAACTCGTAGCGGATGCCGAGGGTGTTCAACGTGGTCAGGGACGCCATGAAGCTCGGGTACACGAAGTCGGTCTGGTCGCCGACGTACAGGCGCAGCATCGTGGTCCCGTTGTTGATCGCCTCGACGTCGACGCCCGTGCCGCTGCCGAACCCGGCCGACAGTGCCGCGACGTAGGCGAACTCACCCGGGTAGGCCCGCAGCACCCCCAGCGCCTGCCCGCCGCCCATCGACAGGCCGGCGATGGCCTGCTGGGACGACTCGCTGGAGACGTGGTAGCGGGCGCGGGCCGTCGGCACGATGTTGTCCAGCAACTCCGCGTTGAAGTTGGACGAGTTGCCGTTGCCCATCACGACGACCATGGGCGTGAGGTCGCCGTCGAGGAACTGGTGGTCGAGAATCTGCTTGGCGCGGCCCATCTCGACCCAGTCGGTGTGGTTCTGGCCGCCGCCGTGCTGGAGGTAGAGCACGGGATACGGCTGCGGCCGGGCCGGATCGTAGCCGGGTGGTGTCCACACCAGCGCGGTGCGCTCCTGACCCGCCACGGTGCTCAGATAGGTCATCTTCTCGACGGTGCCGCCCCGGCCGGCGGGCACGTCCGACAGCAGGCGGGCGCCCGGCCCGGGGAGGAGGAAGGTGCTCCACGTCGGTTCGGTGGTCACCGTCGTCGGGTTGGCGGTGTCCTTGACCGCGACCCGGTCCACGATCAGCCGGTAGTAGTAGAACCAGGGCTTCAGCGGGCCCACTGTCGCTCGCCACCGGTCACCCTCGCGGGTCAGCGGCACGCGCAGCCAACTGCCGCCCGGCGCGATGTTCGCCCATACCGTGACGTGCTGGGCGTCCGTGAAGTCGGTGGTGGTCTCGAAGGTGACGAACCCGTCCCTGGTGACGAAGGGCGTCGGGGTGGTGCCGGCCGGCGGCGGGGCGAACTCCCCCTTCAGCGGCCGGTGACCGGGGCTCGGACCGTGGTCCGACACGTGCCGGAACAGGCGCGGCACGAAGTCGACCAGATTTTCCTGCCAGGTCTGCCAGTTCGCGCCGCCGTCCGGGTTGACCCCGTCGAACTCGAACCTGACATCGGCCCGGTCCAACGCCCGCATGAGTCGGTAGGTGGTGTTGTAGGCGGGATCCGTCACGTTGCCCGTGTAGAGGCGCAGCAACTTCACCGCGCGGTTGACCGCCCTGGCGTCCCTCCGGTCGACGGTCGGAGCCGCGTGGCCCGAGAACCAGCCCACGTGGGCGAACTGGCCAGGACTGGCCACGGCGGCTCGCAGCGCCTGCGTCGCGCCGTCGGACACGCCCGCGATCGCCTGGTGCGCCGGGTCGCGCAGGATCCGGTACCTGTCGGCGACCGCCTTGCGAAGCGCCCTGCCATCCGCGCCGTCGGCGTCGTTGATCACGACCACCATCGGCCTGCTGGCGCCCTCGGCCGAGAGGTTGTCGAGGATCTGCCTGCTCCGGCCGAGGTCGAGCCAGTCGGTGGCGGGCACGTCATCGCCGGACTGGAGGTAGAGCACCGGGTAGCCCCCGGGGCCCTTGGCCGCGTACCCCGGTGGTGTCCAGACCAGGGCCGACCGCTGCCCGCTCCCGGTCCGGTAGGTCAGGGTCTCGACCCTGCCGCCGGTGCCCGGCGGCACGTCCGCCAGCCACCGGGCCGCGTCACCCGCGACGAGGAAGGTGCTCAGCAGGGGCTTGGACGCCACACCCGTGCTGTTCGTCGGATCCTTGAGGCTCAAGGTGTCGTCGGCGGTGAGCTGGTATTGGTAGAGCCCCGGCTTGAGCGGGCCGAGAATGCCCGACCAGACGTCGCCACGCCGGGTCAGACCAAACTCCGCCCACGCCGCGGAGGGACCGATGTTGCCTTCGACGACGACCTGCGACACGGTGCCCAGCTGCTCCTGGATGTAGGCCGCCGGAACGGTGAACGAGGCGTAGCGATCCGGGGAGACGTTCAGCCACGGCGTCTCTCCCGCGGCCGGCTGCGGCGCGAGCAGAACAGTCGCCGCCGCCACGACCCCGGCGGCGAACACCGCCGAGAGCCGGCGCACGCCCGATCGGCGTGAACGCCAGTGGTACGTTTCGGTTGTCACGCTCCACTCCTTTCCTGCGCCGGCAGCGGATGCGACCCGACTGACCGGCTCAACTCATCGGCGGATCTCGCCGTGGGTCTGCGGTGCACACCTCCTTCGCCGTCCTGCCACTGGCGCACCTGACGGGAATCACGCGCGGGCCTGGGTCACCCTCGTGCCGTGCCTCGTGGTGGCGCGCTCGACCCACGGATGACCAGGCCGGTCGGGAGCACGACCTGGCGCGGCCCCTCCCACTCGCCGGTCACCAGCGACTTCAACATGCGCGCGGCCTCGTACCCGAGGTGGTACATCGACTGGTCCACAGTGGTCAGACCCGGGTCGGTCAGCGCCGACTCCGGGATGTTGTCGAATCCGACGACGGACAGGTCCCCGGGGACCGAGAACCCCAACTGCGCGGCGACCTCCAGCACCTTGAGGGCCATGCCGTCGCTCGCCGCGAAGATCGCCGTTGGCGGGTCCGCCCGTTGCAACAGGGCGCGCGCCAGCGGGACCGCCGACTCGGGGTTGAAGTCCCCTTCGCCGATCAACGTCGGGTCGATAGGGAGGCCGGCGTCACGCAGCGCCGCCCGGTAGCCCTCCTCCCGCGACCAGGCCGCCGCGAGGCTGGACCGCCCCGCGATGAACCCGATGCGTCGGTGGCCCAGGCCCAGGAGGTGCTCGACGGCGGTGGTCGCGCCCGCGAGGTTGTCGGCAGTCACCGAGGGCGCCGTCGAGCCCCGCACCGGGTCGATGGCCACGATCGGCGTCCGGCTCTGCACCTCGCCCCAGGGTGTGACGACGATGCACCCGTCGGTGAGGGTGCCCGACAGGCGGGTCACGTGCCGCTTCTCCCAACCCTCCGAATACGATCCGTAGAGGTCGCTGTTGGCGTAGATGATCAGGTCGAAGCCGGAGCGGCTCAGCGCATTCATCGCGCCCTTGAGCACCTCCGCCGTGTACGACTGGAAGCTGTGCGTCACGAGGCCCAGGACGTTGGTGCGGCTGCGCCGGAGGCTCGTGGCCACCAGACTCGACTCGTAGCCAAGCTGCTCGATGGCCGAACGGACCTGAGCTATTGTGCGGGCGCTGACGCCGTAATGGCCGTTGACCACCCGCGAGACGGTCGCCGTGGAAACGCCGGCGACCCGTGCCACATCACTCATTGTCGCCGGGGCATTGACCTCGATCACGCCGCTCCATCTGGACTGCAATCGTTATCGGTTACGTTTCCAGGGTGTTGCCAACGTAACCGACAGGGGTTACGAGCACAAGACCTCCGGAGCCGGGCACAACTGTCCTACCAGGACAGTTGCGGGAACACGATGGACTGACGGGATCGTCACGAGAAGGTGGCCGACCGCCCCTCGCCGGGGCCGCCGGAAGATGCCGATTTCTCACGGTCGCCCGACCCGGAAGAATGGCAGGTGAGCGTCGTCGGAATCGATTACACACAACGACGAGCAAACGGCGAAACGGAGTGCGGTAAACCGATAACCGGTGCGACCCGCCGTGGTGGCGCATCCCCTCCGGCGCCCCGGTCGCCACCTCGGCAGTGGTCACCCGGCCGGGCGAACATTGACCGCAGACGTCGTGTTCCCTACCGCAAACGTAATCGGTAACGTTTACATAGATCGAGAAGGTAATCGACAGCCACCACGATGTCCAGACCTCGCACCGCCCCCACCACCCCTCGGTTCCGCTGCCACGGCAGAGACCCCGGCGTCGGGGCCGCTACGAAGGGAGCCCGTCCTGAACCCCCACCTCGACAACCCGCCGGAGCACCTGGCCGGCAACGGATGTCCACTCCCCCGCCGCCGCGCGCTGCCGGCCCTGGCCAGGCCGGACCGGCAGGCCGGGAACGCGCCGATGGTCAGTGGGGAGGCGCCGTGCACACCGCGCGTCTGAGCCTGGACCCACGTCGGCGCGTCGCGCCGGTGCCGCGTCGACTCTTCGGCTCGTTCGTGGAGCACCTGGGTCGCTGTGTCTACACCGGCATCTACGAGCCGGGCCACCCGACGGCCGACGCCGACGGCTTCCGGGGCGACGTCCTCGCGCTCGTGCGCGAGTTGGGCGTGACCACTGTCCGCTATCCGGGCGGCAACTTCGTCTCCTCCTACCGCTGGGAGGACGGCGTCGGGCCGGTCGCGCAACGGCCGGCCCGGCTCGACCTCGCCTGGCACAGCCTGGAAACCAACGCGTTCGGGCTGGACGAGTTCATGCGCTGGCTCGGCAGGGCGAACGCCGAACCGATCATGGCGGTCAACCTCGGCACCCGGGGCACCGCCGAGGCTGTCGACCTCCTCGAGTACGCCAACCACCGCGCTGGCAGTCACCTCGCCGACAAGCGGCGCGACAACGGTGCGGTCGACCCGTACGGGATTAGGCTGTGGTGCCTGGGCAACGAGATGGACGGCCCGTGGCAGGTGGGCCAGCGGAGCGCGACCGAGTACGGGCGCCTCGCGGCGCAGACCGCGAAGGCGATGCGCCGGTTCGATCCCGATCTGGAGCTGGTCGCCTGCGGCTCTTCCCACCTCGGCATGCCCACGTTCGGCAGTTGGGAACGCGACGTGCTCACCGAGGCGTACGACGACGTCGACCTGATCTCGCTGCACGCCTACTACCAGCCGGTCGACGACGACCTGCGCAGCTTCCTCGCCTCCGCCGAGGACATGGACAGGTACATCGACGCCGTCACGGCCATCGCCGACTCGGTCGGTGCGATCCGCCGGTCGACCAAGAAGATCATGATCGCGTTCGACGAGTGGAACGTCTGGTACCAGTCCGCCGCCCCCTCGACCCCGCCGAGCGGCGAGGACTGGCCGGTCGCGCCGCCGCTGTTGGAGGATCACTACAGCGTGGCCGATGCCGTCGTCGTCGGTGGCCTGCTCATCAGCCTGCTTCGGCACAGCGACCGGGTGGCGGCGGCGTGTCAGGCGCAGTTGGTGAACGTCATCGCACCGATCATGACCGAGCCCGGTGGCTCGGCCTGGCGGCAGACCATCTTCCACCCGTTCGCCCGCACCGCCCGGCACGCCCGAGGGGCGGTGCTCGACGTGCTCCGCGACGGCAGCACGACGACCACCGACCGCCACGGTGACGTGCTGGCCGTCGACGCGGTCTCCACCTGGGACGACAGCACCGGCGAGCTGACCGTGTTCCTCGTCAACCGCGACACCGACATCCCGGCCCAGGTGACAGTCGACGTCAGCGGCGTCCAACTGACCGCGGTCATCGAGTGCGTCACTGTCGGCGGCACCGACCTGGCCGCCAAGAACACGGCCGACGGCCCGGACCACGCCGAGCCGCGACCCAACGACACGGCGCGACAGGCCGACGCGGACGTCCGGCTGACGCTGCCGCCCGCGTCCTGGACGATGCTGCGGATGCGGGCCACGGCAGCCACCCCGTGACCGGCTGAGGCGGCGCCCCGGCCGCCACTGCTGTCACCAGGGGTGGCGGCCGGGGTTTCTCCCACCGCACCGGGGAGGTCGATGGGTGCGGCGGCTATCGCGCCGCCTGCTCCAACCTCCCGTCGACGCGGCGGGTAATGGCGGTGTAGCCGTCCTGTAGTTCCTCGGGAAGGACCCAGGCCGGGGCGTCCTGCCACGCCAGTGGACGAAGGAAGCGCCGGATCGAGGTGGCGCCGACGGAGGTGTGCACGGCGTTCGTCGAGGGCCAGGGCCCGCCGTGGTGCTGGGCCCACGACACCCGCACGCCGGTGGGATAGCCGTCGAAGACGATGCGGCCCGAGCGGCCGGCGAACCAGTCGACGAGCCGGCGTACGACACCGGCGTCGTCGTCGGGTCCACGATGGATGGAACCGGTCAGCGACGGGGGGACTGTCGCCAGCACGGCGTCGAGCGCCGCGACGTCGGCATAGCGCACCACGACCATGAGCGGGCCGAAGCACTCGTCGGCGATCTCGGCGGTGAGACCCGGCAGATCGACCTCCAGGAGCGCCGGAGCGACGCGGAAACCCTCGTCGGAGTCGATCTGCGCGCGCGCCGAGACCCGGGCACCGGCCTGTTCGAACGCTGTCGCCTGCTTCTCGTACGCGGCCTGGATGCGGTCGTTGAGCAGGATCGCACCGCCGGTGGCGGCGACCTTCTCCCGCAGCGTGTCGACCAGGCGGGCACCGCTCGGATCGGACGGGACGAACGCCAAGCCGGGCTTCGTGCACAGCTGGCCGCCGGAGTTGGTGAAGGACGCGAACAGCCCCTCGGCGATCTGTTCTGCCCGGTCGGCGGCCGCGCCGGGCAGGACGACGATCGGGTTCACGCTGCTCAGCTCGGCGTAGAGGGGAATGGGATCGGGCCGTTCGTCGATGGCCGCCTGGATGGCACGGGCGGCGCCGACGGAGCCGGTCAGGGCAACCGCGCGGATCGCCCGGTGGCGCACCAGCGCGCGGCCGGCCTGCTCGCCGTACACGGTCGCGAGCACACCGTCGGGCCCGCCCAGGTCGCGGACGGCCGCCGCGATGGCCTCGGCCGAGGCGTGCGAGGTCAACGGGTGTGACGGGTGGGCCTTCAGGACGGCGGGGCAGCCCGCGGCGAGCGCGGCGGCGGTGTCACCGCCCGCCACGGAGAAGGCGAACGGGAAGTTGCTGGCTCCGAAGACGGCCACCGGCCCGAGGGGTACGAGCATCCGCCGCAGGTCCGGGCCGCGTCCCAGCGGTGTGTCGGCGGCGTGGTCGATGGCGGCCTCGACGTAGCCCCCGTCGCGCAGCACGTCGCCGAACATCCGGAACTGGACCGCCGCCCGGGTGAGTTCCTGGTCGAGTCGCGAGTGGCTCAGCCCGGTCTCCGCCTCCGCCGCCGCGACCAGGTCCCCGCGACGGGCCTCCAGGGACGTGGCGATCGCGTCCAACAGGTCCGCCCGGCCGAGTCTGCCCAGGCCGGACAGCCACCGCGCGGCGTGCGACGCCTGGCCGGCGATCACCTCCAGTCGAGGCTCGTCCGTCTCGGTGAGTGCCGTCGTACGACGTCGACCGTCGCGGGGGTCGACAGTGCTGACCACGTTCACAGCAGTCCTCTCCTTACCAGATTGCCCATCAGATCCCGGACGCCGAACTGCCAGGGCGCACACTCCTGGGCGTGCCGTACCCGGTTGACCAGGGTGCCCAGCGCCGGGCAGCCAATGCGTACCACGTCGTGGACCTTGTGGGTGAAGCCCTCGCCGGGGCGGTCCCGGTCCTGGGTGGGCGCGAACATCGTGCCGAGCATCAGGGCCGCGCCGTCGGGATAGCTGTGGTGCGGGCCGATCAGCTGTCGCACCAGATCCGCCGGGTCGCGCGACATCTGGGTCATCCGCGAGACCGCCTCCAGGTGGAAACCGTCCACTCCGCGGACGTCCAGGCTCACCTCGAGCTCGCGTACCCGCGCCAGGTCGAACCGCTCGTCGAACAGTCGGATCAGGGGACCCAGGGCACACGAGGCGTTGTTGTCCTTCGCCAGGGGAAGCAGGAGCGCCGAACGGCCCTCGACATCGCGCAGGTTCACGTCGTTGCCGAGGGTGGCGCCGACGACCCGGCCGCTGGACTGGATGATCAGCGTGACCTCGGGCTCCGGGTTGTTCCAGGTCGACGTGGCGAGCACCCCCACCGGGACGGCCGTGCCGACGGCGGAGAGGATCTGGCCCTTGGTGAAGATCTCGGCATCCGGCCCGATCCCCACCTCCAGATACTGGCTCCAGACGCCCTCGGTGACCAGCAGGCTCTTGAGCCGCTCGGCCTCCGCCGAGCCCGGCACCAGGCTGTGCAGGTCGGCACCGATGTCGGCGAGCATCCGGTGCCGGATGTCCGCGGCGAGCGCCAGGTCACCGCGGGCCCGCTCCTCGATGACGCGTTCGATGAGCGAGACGGCGAAGGTCACGCCGGCGGCCTTGAGCGCCTGTAGGTCGACCGGGGCGAGCAACCAGGGCCGGCTGTGGTCACGGGTCGCGGCACCCGTGTTGGCCAGGATCTCCCCGATGTCGCCCAGCGGCGGCCCGTCGAGGCCGGCCACCGTCGCGGCGGGGTCGGGCAGCTCGCAGATGTCCCGGATGGTGGGGAATCGCCGGCTCAGGTCGATGACCTGACCGTCTCGGACGGTCACGGGCGAGGGGCCGCCGCCGGCCGGATCCCAGATCCGGCCAATGAGGACACTGTCGTCGACGTCGTCCGGCAGCGCCTCGGCGGCGGTCCCGAACCAGTCCGCGTCGTCGGGCTGTCGCCGAGGCTGGGGCACCGTCATGAGCCGCTCTCCGAGGTGCGGAAGACCGGCCCGCTACGCCAGCACCAGGCGCGCTGGTTACCCATCGTTACTCCAGTGTCAAGACTCAGCGTCTTCGATATGAAATTGCAACGATCGTAGCGCCATGCGCAACGGTGTCAAGCCGTGATTGCACATCGCGTCGTCTACATTGCACATACTGCAACGCAACGATGGCGCGCTTGTCGCTTCGAGGGGAGGCACAATCATGGCGCAATCGATCCGCCGCGCGATCGATCTCATCCGCCGATCGGCGGAGCACCCACTGTCGCTCACCGAGGCGGCGGAGGTGCTCGGCGTCCACAAGTCCACGGCCCTGCGGATCCTCCAGACACTGGAATCCGCGCGCTTCGTACGCCGGACCGGCGCGGGCACCTACGTGCTCGGCAGCGGTCTGATCGAGTTGTCCGAGCTCGCGCTCGGCTCGATGGACCTGCGCCAGTTCGCCGCCGCGCACCTGCGCGCGCTACAGCGCGAGACCAGCCACACCGTGCACCTGGCGCAACTGACCGGCGACGAGATCATCTACATCGACAAGGTCGACAGCCCGGCGTTCGACGCCGTCAAGCTGCCGTCCCGGGTGGGGCGGGCCGTCTCGATCTACGCGAGCGCCGTCGGCAAGACGATCCTGGCGTACCTGCCGTCGGAGGAACGCGACCGCCTGCTCTCGCACGTCGTCTTCGAGAGATTCACCGACACCACCTTCGCCGACGCCGAGTCCCTCGAAGCCGAACTCGTCCGCATCCGCGAAAACGGCTGGGCCACCGACAACGGCGAACACGACGCCTACGTGATGTGCGTCGCCGCGCCGGTCAGGGACTCCCGAGGCCAGGTCATCGCCGCCGCCTCGATCACCGCGATCGAGGTCATCGCCAGCCTCGACCAACTGAAGAGCAACCTGCCACGCCTCCTGGAGACCGCCAACCAGATCTCCAACGAACTCGGCTACACACCCCCGTCGACCGAGTAGCTTCGGCTCCCCACCCCCTGGCGTCATCGCCACCGACGATGCGGACGGTCGCCGGCAGTCGCGCGTGACACCCGCACGGGGGTACGGGAGCCGGACACACCGCCTCCCGCGCTCAGGTGCGGGAGGCGGTCGCGCCGCCGTGAAGGGTCACGCGTGTCCGCGCTCCCGGCGACCCGCTCCGCCGAGGTCTGGTGACCGCTTGAGCAGGACGACACCGCCCACGATGAAGATGATGCTGAGGACCAGCCCGGTGACGTTGCCCTGGGCCAGGGTCGCGAAGATGCCCAGCAGGCCCAGGATGACCGCCACCCCGCCGACAAGTCGCATGAAGTAGCCGCCGACAGACTTGACCCGTTCATTCGCCATGGTGATTCTGTGCCCGACGGGCCGGTGCCACAAACGCGTGCTGGCGGCGGAGCGTTCAGACGCCGCCGAGCCGCTGGTGCTCGTCGGTCTCCATGTCGATGAAGGCCTGGATCATGGCGCGGTAGATGCGCTCGATCAGGTCCGGGTCCGCGTCGGCCTGGTCCGCCAGCGTGCGGACCCGGGCCACCACCTGCGCTACCCGGTCCGGCGCACGGACCGCCTGCTTGTCGCTCTTGAGCGGGGCGGCTCGCCGGACCAGGGCCTCCCGCCGGGCGAGCAGCCCGACGAGCGCCGCGTCCAACTCGTCGATCTGGGCGCGGATGTCGGCCAGCGCCGACGCGGTGTCTGTCATGCCGGAATCGTGGCACAGCGGGACCTGACGCGCGGACCGCCGCCAACCCACGGTGAACGCCGAGCGCGGCGGTGTCCCCGACCGCCGAGATGGTCGGGGACACCGTCGTGGTGCTGCGTCGCTCGACATCAGGGGCAGTCGAACCAACGGGTCTCCTCGCCGTCGCCGTAGTAGGCGTTCATCGGGCAGTTGTACCAGGTACCTGTGGCGTGCGCGTAGATCTGCGCGTACTCCGGGTACCACTCGGAACCGTTACTTCCCTTGTAGACGCCGATAAAGTCGGGGCGGCCGATGTCGAACCACGAGAATGGCCCGAAATAGTCGTTGCTGTTGCGCTCGAAGTTGTCGGCCGAGTTGTCGAGGTTGACGTAGCCGGGCGACTCGGCGACCGTTCCGTAGACCTTCATCTTCACCGTGGCGTCGGTGCCGGCCCCGTTGATGTTCGCGGTGTGAACGAAGATCGTGTACTTCTGAACAGCGTTGATGCCGATGTCACCGGCCTTGGCGGCGCTGGCGGCGGTGCCGCCGAGCAACGCCGTCACCATCATGACGAGCGCGCCGCCGACTGCGACAGGAATTCGGAATCTCATCGCTGACTTCCCCCTCTGGAGACCTGTTCGTGATTGCCGTGATGGCAGTGGAACGACTGTGGCAGCGCCTACTGGCGCGCCGCTGACGTGGCGCTGAAATTGCGGCACCGTCCGGTGCCCGACTGAGCCGTCCAGGCCGCCTGTTCCGTCGATAACCTGAGTCGAATCGTGTGGTCGAGGCGGGGGCGGCGCAGTGCGAGTCAGGCTTCTCGGACCAGTCGACGTGACAACGGAGACGACGGCCCAGCCGATTTCCGGCCTCCGCCGCAAAGGCGTGCTCGCGGTGCTCGCCCTGCACCCGGGTGTCATCGTCAGCAGCGATCGCCTGATCGACGTGATCTGGGGCGACCGGGCTCCCGCCACCGCGCCGAACAGCCTCCAGAGCCACGTGTCCTACCTGCGTCGCGCCCTCGGTGGCCGTGCCGCGATCGTGGGTCGTCCACCGGGCTACGTGCTGGACCTGCCGGGCGAGGCCACCGACGTCGAGGTGGCCGAGCGGCTCATCCGTGCGGGCACCCGGTCGATCGACCACGGTCAGGCCCGCACGCTGCTGGCCGGTGCCCTCGCCCTGTGGCGGGGTCGTTCACTTGTCGACGTCGCCAGCATCGACTGGCTACACGCGCAGGCCGAACGCCTGGAGCACCTTCGGCTGGTCGCCGTGCGAGCACTCGTCGACAACCGCCTGGCACTCGGCGAGCACGCTGCACTCGTACCGGAACTGGAGCTGTTGGCCCAGCAACATCCCCTCGACGAGCACATCCACGAACAACTCATGGTGGCGCTCTACCGCGCCGGTCGACAGTCCGACGCGCTCGCGACGTACCGCCGGTTGCGCCGCACCCTGCGCGACGACCTGGGCATCGAGCCGAGCCGGGCGTTGCGCGACCGGGAGGGTGCCATCCTGGCGCAGGACCCGGCGCTCGCCTGGTCGGCGCCGGCCGGCGAGGTGGTCGTGGCCCGCGCGTCCGCGCCGGCTCAACTACCCCCGGCGGTACGCGCCTTCGCCGGTCGTCACGTCGAGTTGCGCTGGCTTGACGAACGGCTCGGCCGGCCGGGTGCCCCCGACCCGCAGACGATGGTCATCGCGGCTCTCTCCGGGACACCGGGAGTCGGCAAGACCACGCTCGCGGTGCACTGGGCCCACCAGGTCGCCGACCGCTTCCCGGACGGCCAGCTCTACGTCAACCTGCGTGGCTTCGACGCCGGTGGGGCGGTGCTGGATCCCGCCGACGCGATCCGCGGCTTCCTGGACGCGCTCGGTGTGCCGGTGGAGCGGGTCCCGGCCGGCCTGCCCGCCCAGGCCGCCCTGTACCGCAGCGTGCTGACCGGCCGGCGGACCCTCGTCCTGCTCGACAACGCACGCGACGCCGAGCAGGTCCGCCCGCTGCTGCCCGGCTCGGCCGGGTGCCTCGCCGTGGTGACCAGCCGCAACCAGCTCACCTCGCTGGTCGCCGGCGAGGGTGCCCACCCGCTCGCGCTCGACCTGCTGCCCGCGGGCGAGGCCCGGGACCTACTGGCCCGCCGGCTGGGCAGCGATCGGGTGGCCAACGAGCCGACCGCCGTCAATCAGATCATCGCGAGCTGCGCCCGGCTGCCCCTCGCGCTGGCCGTCGCCACCTCGCGGGCCGCCACCCGCCCCGGCTTCCCGCTGGCGGCCCTGGCCGGGGAGTTACGCGAGGCCGCCGACGCGTTGGACGCCTTCGACGGCGGCGACCCGACCACCGACGTACGCGCGGTCTTCTCGTGGTCCTACCGGGCACTGAGCCCGGCGGCCGGTCGGATGTTCCGGCTGCTGGGGTTGCATCCCGGCCCGGACATCGCCGTGCCCGCGGCGGCCAGCCTGGCCGGCACCCCCCTGCGCGAGGCCCGGTCGTTGCTGACCGAGCTGACCCGCACCCACCTGCTCATCGAGCACACGCCTGGCCGATACGCGTTCCACGACCTGTTACGCGTCTACGCGAGCGAGCTGACCCACGACCTCGACAGCGACGACGAGCGCCAACGTGCCGTGCGCCGGGCGCTCGACTCCTATCTGCACGTCGCGTACGCCGGTGCCCGGCTGCTGCAACCCTTCCGCGACCCGATCGACCTGGGCATCGCCCACCCCGGTGTCACGGCGGTGGCGCCGGCCGATGCCGAGCAGGCGATGGCCTGGTTCGTCGCGGAGCATCCGGTGCTGCTCAACGTCATCAGCCGCGCGGCCGACGACGGGCTGTACGCGCACGCGTGGCGGTTGGCCTGGACGATGGCCGACTTCTTCGACCGCAAGGGGCACTGGCAGGACTGGGTAGCGACCCACGAGACGGCGTTGACCGCCGCCGACCTGCTCGCCGACAGTTGGGCAGCCGCGAGCGTACGCCGTGGTCTCGGCCGTGCCCGCGCCCAACTCGGCCAGTTCACCGAGGCGCACGCCCAACTCCGACAGGCGGCCCGCCTGTACGCCCGGCTGGGTGACGTGACCGGCCAGGCGCACGTGGCCCGCAGCATCGCCTGGGTCTGCGCCCGGCAGGGGCGTCACCGGGAGGGGCTGTCGCACGCCCAACACGCACTGAGGCTGTGCGAAGCCATCGGCGACCGGGCCCTGCGGGCCCGCGCTCTCAACTCGGTCGGCTGGCAGTACGCCCAGCTCCGCGACCACCGCGCGGCCCTGCGCCACTGCCGGCGGGCACTGCACCTCCTCCGTGCGGTGGGCGACCGGTTCGGCGAGGCCAACACCTGGGACAGCATCGGCTACGCCCACCACCACCTCGGCGACTACCCGCAGGCCACCGCCTGTTACCAACGGGCGGTGGAGCTGTTTCGGGACCTTGGTGACCGCTACTACGAGGCCGACACGCTCACCCACGCCGGGGAGAGTTACCAGGCGGCGGGCGACCCGGAGGCCGCTCGGCTCGCCTGGCTGCGGGCGTTGGACATCCTCGCCGCGCTCGGCCATCCCGACGCCGACCGGCTCCGCGCCACGCTCCGCCACCACCCGTCGGTACGCCCCACCGCCCCGTCGACCTGCGCCTGACCCAGCTCAGCCGGCGGAGTCGTCACCGTCGGCGAACGCCGCCTGTGGTTCGAGACCCTGGCCCCGCGCGTACTCCTGGGCGTAGCCGGCCGGGCCGAGCGCCTCGACCGCGGCCGCCCGCACGGCCGCCAGGTCGGCCGCGTCGTCGGGATCGGGCACCTGGCCCAGCGCCGCGAACGCGGCGTCGGTGACACCGACCATCCGGGCGGCCCGCGCGTGGTCGCCGTGGGCGGACGCGAGCGCGGCGCCCGCCAGGCAGACGTACGGGACGAAGTCGGCCCAGCCGTTGCGGAAGACCCTCTCGCGACTCGTGGCGAACAACGCCCCCGCCGCGTCGAGATTGCCGAGACCCAGCTCGCAGAACGCGAGGTTGTGGGTCTCCGAGTTGACGACCTCGGGCCGGCCCAGGGCCTCGTTGAGCGCGATGCTGTCCCGGTAGAGCTCCCGGGCGCGGGCCAGGTCACCGGACATCCGTGCCACGGCGGCAAGCACGTGGCGGGGCCGCTCCTCCAGACTCCGGTCGCCGGCTCCCACCGCGACCGCGAGCGCCTCCCGGGCGCGTGCCTCCCCACCGGTGAGGTCACCGCCGCGGATGGCGACCCGGGCGAGGCTGTAGCGGGCCTCCACCTCTCCCGCCGGATCGCCGGCGGCCCGCGCCCTGTCGATCTCGACCTCGCTCATCCGGACCACCGCGGCGGTCTCGCCCCGTCGAAAGGCCGCGCGGACGTCGTCGCTGAAACCCATGTCTGTTCTTTCCCTCTCCGCAGCGGTCATCCTGCGTGAACGCGTGCTCGTCAGCCCGCTGTGAAGAGGGTCCAGGTCTCCACGAGACCGAACCCCATCGACTCGTAGAGCGCCCGGCCCATCGCGCTGGACTGGAGGTAGGCGGCGTCCGCGCCGGCCGCGATGCCATCGCGCACCACGGCCTCCGTGATCTCTCGGCCCAGCCCGCGGCCTCGTGCGGATGGCACGACGGCGATGTTGAACACGCCGACCACGCCGGAGGTCGACATCCCGAGCCCGGTGCCGACGGGCCGACCGGACTCCTCGGCCAGGTAACCGGTGATGGAGTCGGCGTCGAGCACACCGCCGCCCATCAGCGAACCGAAGATGCCCTCGGGAGCTTCGAAGCCCCTGGTGAGCGCGTCGGTGTAGAGGTCGGCCTCCGTCGCGCGGACCTGGCGTACCGACTCTCGCCGCCCTGCGTCGGCCCGGAACACGACGTCCTCCGCGCCGCAGGCCAGCATCGGCACAGCACTGCTGTGCAGCAGCCCGTGTCGAGCCGCGAGAGCGCGGACCTCGTCGTCCGCCTCGCCGCGAACCATGATCGACCAGCGCGTGGTCTGTCTGCCGACCTCGACCGCCATCTCGTCGAGCGCCACGAGGTCCGGTTCGAGCGTCGTGTCGTAGGCCGCGTTCAGCGTCGCCACCCCGGAGTGGGTCAGCGACGCGCGGGCGGTGCCCCGCTCGGCGTACCAGCCCTTCGGGGTGACCGCACAGAGGTTCTTGATGGCGTCGAAGTACGACGCCGCCATCCGCTCGGCGATGGTGTTGATCGGAACCCCCTCATGTTGCCCGCGGTCACCAACCCCAGCTCCGCGGCCCCCCGGACCAGCCCGGGAAGCGTTCGAGTATGCCTGGGCCGGTCTCCGTCGATGGAAACCGGCCCCAGCGAGGGCGGTCAGGCGGCGAGCTTGTTGGCGATCTTGACGACCCGCTGAGCCATGTGGTCGAGGGCGTTGAGCTGAGCGTCACCGAGCGGCGCGTCGTTGCCGCCGCCGGTGACGTGCGAGACGCCGTACGGGTTGCCGTCGGCGAACTTCAGCGGGTCGGTGTAGCCGGGCGCGACGACCACGCCGCCGAAGTGGTGGATCGTGTTGTAGAGCGCCAGCAGCGTCGACTCCTGGCCACCGTGGGCGGTCATTGTCGCGGTGAAGCCGGCGTACACCTTGTCGGCCAGCAGGCCCTGCGCCCACTGCGGGCCCAGGGTGTCGAGGAACTGCTTGAGCTGGCTGGCGATGTTGCCGAACCGGGTGGGCGAGCCGAACAGCACCGCGTCGGCCCAGATGAGGTCGTCGGCGGTCGCCTTCGCCTCGTTCTTCGTGGCGTCGAAGTGCTGGCTCCAGGCGGCGTTGGAGGCGATGGCCTCCGCCGGGGCAAGCTCCGGAACCTGACGCAGGCGCACCTCGGCGCCGGCCTTCTCGCCAGCCTCGGCGAGCCGCTGGGCCATGGCGTGGATGGTGCCGGTGGCGGAGTAGTAGATGACGGCGAGCTTGGCCATCGAAGGGGTCCCTTCTCGAAGTATTTGCTGGCGATAAATTTGCGCCAGCAACAATCTGACTCTAGCAACGGCGGCGCGGCTTCCGCCACCGAGGCCCGGCCGGGCGGGAAATGCCGACAAACTGCCCATTACGCACCACGATCGGCTCGGCTTTCGGAAAACCGGGCCATCCGACCGGCCCGGACGCCCCGACATTCAGGAAACCGAGTCGATCACCCCAACCGGCGGCGGCGACCACGGAGCGGAGAACCGGCGGCCGATCGGGCGAGTCCGCTGCCGGTACGATCGGCCGCGTGGATCTGGACGTCACCGCCGACCGACTCGGGGTGCCCGTCGAGGACGTCGACCGCGTACACCGCCTCGCCGCCGGCCGGCCGTCGGCTCCGCTGCCCGCCAAGGCGGACGTGCCCGCGATCCTCGACCGGCTCGCCGTGCGACCGGACGACGCCGCCGAGATCATGGCGGGCTGGCCCGACCCCGGCTCGCCACTGTGGACTCCGGAGCTGCGGTGGCTGCTCGACCGCTCCATCGCTCTCGTTCTCGCCGACCTCGGCGGCCACGGCTGGCTGCCGCCCGGCCCCGCGCTGCCGCGTGACCGGGGCCCCGCCTGGCGGCACCTCTACGTGTACGCGTACCTGGCCCTGGTCGACGTCGTCCGGGGATACCACCGCGAGCACGGCATCGCCGACGACGTGTCCTGGGTGACCCTGGCGGACCTGGGCCGCAACCTCGCGATCGACAGGCGGATGCGCCGCGAGGGTTGGCCGGTCATGCAGAGCTGGCTGACGCTGCACGCACGCGGCGGCCTCTACGAGCTGGGCCGACTTCAGCACCAGCGCGGCGGCACCGCCATCGATCTGCACATCCCCGAGGCGGGGCCGCTGACCCCGGCGGCCGTCGAGGCGTCCCTCGACCACGCCCGCGCGTTCTTTCCCCGCCACTTCCCCGACGAGCACTACACCGCGTTCGCCTGCGGCTCCTGGCTGCTGGACCCGCAGTTGCGGGAGTACCTGCCCGAGGGCTCCAACATCATCCGGTTCCAGCAACGGTTCGAGCTGGACCCGTACGAGGAGCCGGAAGGCATCGACGCCGACGTCGAGGTGCTGCGGTTCGCGTTCCGCACCCTGACCACACCACTCGACCAACTGCCGCGCGGCACCGTGCTCCAGCGTGCGGTCGTCGACCACCTGCGGGCCGGCCGCCACTGGCGCTGGCACCGGGGCCGATTCCCGATCTAGCCTCATCCGACTGCCGGCCGGCACCGGGTGCCCCGCGGCCGCGGCTGCTCAGTCGAGGCAGAACTCGTTACCCTCGACGTCCTGCATCACGAGACACGACTCGTCGTCCTCGTCGGCGGTGAGCAGCCGCACGCGTGTCGCACCGAGCGCGACAAGTCGCGCGCATTCGGCCTCCAGTACGGCCAGCCGCTCATCGCCGACGAGGCCGGTGCCCACCCGTACGTCCAGGTGCAGCCGATTCTTGACGACCTTGCCCTCCGGAACGCGCTGGAAGTACCGGCGCGGCCCCACCCCGGTGGGATCAGCGCAGGCGAACGCCGAGCCCTGCTTCTCCGGTGGCCGCGCCCGATCGAAGTCGTCCCAGGTGGCGAAAACCCCTTCGGCGGCGGCGGCACGAGGTAACCCAACACCACACCAGAAACGGGCGACGCGCTCCGGCTCCGCGCAGTCGAAGGTGATCTGGACCTGCTCGACCGACGCCGTGCCTCCACCCCAGAGGGACGGCCTCGTCGTCCGCACCGACCCTGCCCGGCGTGATCCGGCAGACGGCCGCCCCGATGCCTGGCCGGTCACGACAGGATCTCGACGTACCCGTCGCTGCCGTGAACGCGGATCCGCTGCCCGTCGGCAATCAGTCGGGTGGCGTCCACCACGCTGACGACGGCCGGCAGTCCGTACTCCCGGGCGATCACCGCGCCGTGGGTCATCTGTCCGCCGACCTCCGTCACCAGGCCCGCGACGGCGACGAAGAGAGGCGTCCAGCTCGGGTCGGTGTGGGCCGTGACGAGGATGTCGCCCGGTTCGACACGAGCCTGGGCCAGGTCCAGGATGACGCGGGCACGTCCCTCGACGGTCCCGGCGGAGACCGGTTGGCCGATCAGCGCGCCGGCCGGCGCGTCGTCGCGCCGGTACGCCCCGGTGATGGCCTCGCCGTCCGAGGTCAGCACCCGGGGCGGCGTGAGCGCGTGGTACGACCGGAACTCGTCCCTGCGACGCTGGATCAGCGCGTCGTCCACCACCTGGTTCGTGCGCACGACGTCGTGCAACTCCTGGAACGTGAGGTAGAAGACGTCCTCCCGGTCCCGGAGCACGTTGGCCCGCACGAGGCGCTCGGCCTCTCGCATCAGGGCCTGCTTGTAGACGAAGTAGCGGCTGATGATGCCGTACTTCGGGTACTCCCGATAGCCGACGAAGGTCCGGACGCGGTCGATCATCCGCTTGGTCTCGTCGGCCTTCTGCTCACCGTCCGGCAGTGCCCGCAGGCGCGTCAACACCTCCTGCTCCTTCTTGCGCGCCTCCTGCCGCCCCTGCTCGAAGCGCCGCTGGGCGGCACCCGGCTCGAAGTTCGCGACGTTGTCGAGGAGCACCGGCACGAGCGTGGCGGGGCGTTCGCGCCACCGCGGCCTGGTGATGTCGATCTCGCCGACGCAGCGCATGCCGTACCGGTCGAGGTATGCCTCGATGGCGTCGCGCGCCTCGGGCCCGCCCGCGAGCTTCGGCAGCTCGTCCAGGAAGCCGTCGTCCTGGACGCCCCGCAGGAACGCCACCACCTCCGGATGCGGACGGATCACGTCCGCGACGTCGAGCAGCGCGAGCCCCATCTCCGACGTGACGTTGCCGGGGGCGGACAGCGTGAGGATGTCTGCGGCGTTCCTCTCGCCCAACCACTCCCCCAGCCGGTCGTTGAGCCACCAGGTGGCCTCCATCCCCGCCATGATCGCCTGCATGCTCAACGGATCGCCGAGGTCGCGCTTGTGCTCGGCGAAGGCCTTCAGCAGGAAGTCGAACAGCGCCGGGCCACTCAACGCCGCGATGTCGTGCCGCAGGGCGGCGATGGCCGCGGCGCTGCGCTCGACCAGTTGGGTGACGATGGCCGGATCGGTTTCGATCGGGGCGGACGCACCGCGAGACGGCGGGCCGGCGGGACCGCTGTTCGCGAGCGCCGCGACGAAGTCGGGGCGCTCCAGGACCGTCTCCAGCGCGTCCCTGGTCAGCGGGTCGGTCCGATCCGCCATCTTCAGAAAGCCGGCCCGGCTCGCGGGCGAGGACAGGATCCGGGTGGCGTCGACGAACAGTCTCCCGCCGGCCTCAAGCATCGGCGCCATGGCCGTCAGCTGCCACATGGAGAGCCCCAGCGGCCTCATGGGGTCGGTCATCATCTGCTGGTGACCGACGGAGAGGTAGACGTGGTTCTCCGTGTCGCGGACGGTGGGGATGGGGAAGAGCGTGGTGATCGGCCGGCTCTGCACGATCTGGAAATCATCGTCGACCAGGCACCATTCGATGTCCTGTGGCCTACCGAAATGCGCCTCGATCCGTCGCCCGAGCCGCACGAGTCGCACGACCTGCGCATCAGTGAGCGCCGGCTGCTCCTGCCGCTGTGGATCGACACTCACCTCCCGCGTCCCGCCGGCCGGCAGGGCGTGCACGGCGACCCGCTTGGCGGCGACCGTCCTGGCGATGACCGCACCGTCGCGCACCCTGATCACGTCAGGGTTCACCCGGCCGGAGACCAGGGCCTCGCCGAGGCCGAAGCTCGCGTCCACTGTGGCGATCTTCCGGTTGCCGGTGACGGGATCGGCCGTGAACAGGACTCCGGCCGACTGCGGGAAGACCATCTGCTGTACGACCACGGCCATGCCGACCCTGCGGTGGTCGAAGCCGTTGCGCAGGCGGTAGGTCACGGCCCGTTCGGTGAACAGCGACGCCCAGCACCGACTGACGTGCGCGAGGATCGCCGCCGGGCCCAGGACGTTCAGGTAGGTGTCCTGTTGACCGGCGAAGGAGGCGGTCGGCATGTCCTCTGCCGTCGCGCTGGATCGCACGGCGTAGGCGGATCGCTCGCCGAGCACGGCGAGCGGACGGGTGACCGCCGCGGCGAGATCGCCGGGGATGGGGGTCCCCTCGATGCTCCGGCGGACCTCCGCGCTGAGCGCACGGATCGCCTCCCGGTCATCCGGGCTCAGGCGCGACAGCCGATCGAGCGGATCGTCGATCGCCGGTGCGTCCGCCAGGATCCGCCGGAAGGCGGCGGTCGTCACGCAGAAGCCAGCCGGCACGCTGATGCCGTCGATCCGGGACAGCCCGCCCAGGTTCGCGGCCTTGCCGCCGACGAGCGCCACCTGGGACTCGTCAACCTCGCGAAGATCCAACACGTACTGCTCGATCATTGCCCCACCTCCCGGGTAGCCGTGGCCGCGGTCGCGGACAGCCGCACCGCCACTTTCATCCGCGGATCGCGGTGGCCGCGTCCCCCGTACAACGAACACACACCCACGTCGGGCCCCCGTTTTCTGTGTCGACGCCGCGTTCGGCCGCCGATTCTGCGGCATGACCCGGGCCTTGCCGCAAGCCCCCCGGTGCGGTATAAGTTAGAAGTGGCAGGGAGTCTGATCTCCTTGCCTTTTGCTTTTGCCCCCCGACGACCCGCAGCGGGGCCGGCCGTCGTGCGCCGGTGACGCGCCGCGGGGTACGACGAGAAGGGGCACCTGCCTGTGCTGCTGAGTTGGCTGCTCGCGTCGACCGACGAGCACCCGGATGCGATCCGGATCGACGACCGGGCGACGTCGTGGGTGGAGTTGCGGCGGCTCGCCGGCGCGGTGGCCGACGACCTGCGCGGTGTGGAGCGTGTCGCCATCGACGCGACCGCCAGCCTGCACACAGTGGTCGGCGTCGTCGGCGCGCTGCTGGCCGGATCGGCGGTGATCCCGGTGCCACCGGACGCCGGCCCGATGGAACGGGAGCACATCCTGCGCGACTCGGCGCCCGGTGCGATGCTCGTGCCGGCCGACGCGGAGCGCCGCGAGGCATCCGACGGGCTGCCGACGATTCCGGTCGACCTGGCGCGACGATCGGACACCAGCCACCCGGAGCCGGATCCGGCCGGCATCGCGCTGATCCTCTACACCAGCGGCACCACCGGCGCGCCGAAGGGCGTGACGATCTCCCGACGCGCCATCGCCGCCTGCCTCGACGGGCTCGCCGCGGCCTGGCAGTGGACGCCGGACGACCTGCTCGTGCACGGCCTGCCGCTGTTCCACGTACACGGGCTGGTGCTCGGGGTGCTCGGCCCCCTGCGCGTGGGCAGCCGGCTGCACCACGTGGGCCAACCCCGCCCCCAGCGGTACGCGGCGGCGGCCGGCTCCCTCTATTTCGGCGTCCCCACCATCTGGTCCCGGATCGCCGCCGACGAGACCTCGGCCCGGGCCCTGCGCGCCGCGCGGCTGCTGGTGTCGGGCAGCGCGGCTCTGCCCGCGACCGTCTTCGCCGACCTGACCCGGCTCACCGGCCACCAGATCGTCGAACGCTACGGGATGACCGAAACGTTGATCACGGTGAGCGCCACCGCCGACGGCCCCCGCCGCCCGGGCGCCGTCGGTGTGCCGTTGCCGGGGGTACGCACCCGGGTCGTCGACGAGCAGGGCCGCTCGATGCCCACCGACGGGGTCGCGATGGGCGAGCTTGAGGTGTGCGGCCCGACCCTCTTCGACGGATACCTGAACCGGCCCGACGCGGACGCGGCCACCCGCACCACGGACGGGTGGTTCCGCACCGGTGACGTGGCCACGATCGGCCCGGACGGCTGGCATCGCATCGTCGGCCGGGCAGCCACCGACCTGATCAAGAGCGGCGGTTACCGGATCGGCGCCGGGGAGGTGGAGGACGCGCTGCTGGCGCATCCCGGCGTCCGGGAGGCCGCGGTGGTGGGGACTCCCCACCCTGACCTCGGCCAACAGGTGACGGCGTACGTCGTTGGTGACGCGCTCGACGAGGCGGATCTGATCGAGTTCGTGGCCCGCCAGTTGTCGACACACAAGCGTCCCCGGCAGGTGCGGCTTGTCGAGGCCCTGCCGCGAAACGCTCTGGGCAAGGTGCAGAAGAGCCGACTCCGGGCGGACTGATCCCCCCACCGGCCGCCGTGAGATCGAGGCGTTCCCGGCCGAAAAGTGGGAACGCCGACTCGCGGACCTCGCGCGGACGACCGCGGGTGCCACCGGCGACCAGGGAGAGCACCATGAACGAGTTGACCGTTCGCGCCATCGGCGGGCCGACGGCCGTCCTCGACTACGCGGGCTCGCGCGTCGTGTTGGATCCGACCTTCGACGATCCGCAGACGTACCACTACGGCACTGTCACCGCGACCAAGCTGGTCGGTCCGAGCGTCTCGCCCGAGGACCTCGGTCAGGTCGACCTGGTGCTCGTGTCGCACGAGCACCACCTCGACAATCTCGACATCTCCGGGCGGGAGTACGCGCGGCAGGCCCGGCGGGTGCTCACCACGGCGGCGGGCGCACCGAAGCTCGGCCCCGGTGCGGTCGGTCTTCGACCGTTCGCGCACGCCGACGTCGGCGACCTGCGGGTCACCGCGGTGCCGGCGCTGCACGGTACGCCGGAGATCGGTGTGGTCAACGGGCCGGTGATCGGGTTCGTGCTGGAGGCCGGTGGCTGGCCGACGGTCTACGTCAGCGGTGACAACGCGTCGGTGGACGTCGTGGCGGTGATCGCGGAGCGGTTCCCGGCGATCGAGATCGCGATCCTCAACCTGGGCGCTGCCTACATCGCGGCACGCGGCGATGGGTTCCTCACCCTGACGGCGGAGCTGGCGGCACGCGCGGCGGCCCTGCTCGGCGTCCGGGCGGTGGTCCCGGTCCACCAGCACGGCTGGGCGCACTACACCCAGGACGCCGACGACGTCGAGCGCGCCTTCACGGAGGCGGGCCTGGGACACCTGCTCGTCGACCTGCGCCCCGGCGACTCGGCGACCATCTGAGCTTCGGCGCGGGCGACCGCCGCTCACGGGCAACCCCGTGAGCGGCGGTTCCTTCTCGTCACTCGGTTCGCAGCGCCACAGCGACCCGGGTCCTCGCCGCCCAGCCGGCCGGCAGCAGGGCGCCGACCACGGCGATGACCAGCCCGCCGAGACCGAGGAGCAGCAGGTCGACCGAGCCGTACACGTCCAGCACCGCGTCCGGCAGGCGGAAGCCCACGCTGCTCGCCATCTCGGTGATGACAGTGCGTTGCAGCAGCATGCCGACCCCCGCGCCGGCCGCGCCGCCGACCAGGCCGGTGACCACGACCGAGGCGATGACCATCGCCGTGGTCTGCCGGGGTGTCATCCCGAGCGCCTTGTGCACGCCCAGGTCGTGGACGCGTTCCCGGGTCTCCAGGACCACCGTGTTCAGCACGCCGAGGCCGGCGACGACCATCAGCAGGAGGCTGAGCAGCCCGGTCAGCGCGTTGATGATGATGATCATCTCGTCGGGCTCGTGACTGAGGCCGTCGGCCACCGCGCCGAGCGGGTCCAGGGTCACCGTCAACGCCGTGGCGTACGCCCTGGCGTCGGTGCCGGACTCCACAGTGACGTAGTACATCGACGGCGCCAGCTCCGGCTCGGCCGCCCGCAGGGTGGCGACGTCGGTGACGACCTGCATGCCGTCGTCGTCGGTGTTGAACGCCTCACCGACGATCGTGACGGGGATGTCGACGCCCTTGTCGGTCAGCACGATGCGGTCACCGACCCCTTTTCCGGCCGCCGTGAGGAACGGCGTCGAGACGACGATCTGCGCCGGGCCGGTCAGCCAGGTCCCCGACACCATCCGGTAGTAGCGCGCCGCGTCCGGCCCGGTGACCGCGACCGCCTCCAGCTCGCCGGTGATCCCCCCGGCGGTGATCTCGCTGTGGGCCATGCCCAGGTACCCGTCGGTGCCCGCCTGGTCGGCGATCGCCCGCTCGATCGCCGCCGGGTCGGCGAACGGCCGCGGCTGCACCGGACCCGGTCGCGGTCCCGGCCCCGGCGGTTGCCCCGCACCCGGCGGCGGGCCGCCCGGCGGCATCCGGTGCGGCTGCCCGACCTGGACGTCGGCGATGTCCTCGACCTCCTGGATCCGGTTCAGCGACGTACCGAGACCGACCGCGAAGGTGACAGCCGCCGCGCCGAACGCGATCGCGGCGACGACGCTCACCGCTCGTACCGGTCGGGCGAAGGGGTGGGCCAGGCCGAGCGTCACCGGTCGGGAGACGGGCAGCCGGCTGGTCAGGCGGGCCGCCCACCGACCGCGGCCGGGCCGGGGAGTACGCCCGACGGCGAGCGCGTCGACGCTGCGCAACCGGCCCGCCCGGGCCGCGGCGGCCAGGGCGGTCACCGCCACGAGGGTGAGCGCGCCGCCGGCCACGACCGCGTCGACCCAGAGCGCGACCCCGTTGTCGGCCGTACCGTAGATCCGATCGGTCTGGGCGAGGATCGGCACGGTCAGGAGGTTGCCGGCGACCACACCGAGCGCCGCACCGACAGTGGCGGGGATGAGCGCCTGCCCCACGTACGCCCGGACCACCTGGGTCGGCGTGAAGCCGAGCGCCTTGAGGATGCCGATCCGGCGGGTGGCGGTGGAGACCGCGCCGGCGATGACGTTGCCGATGATCAGCACCGCCATGACCACACCCAGCATGCCGAAGGCGATCAGGAACGGCACCAGCAGAACTGTCTCGCCGGTCGCCTCCCGGCGGACGTCGAGCCACGACACGGCGCTGTCGAGCGCGCCGGCGGGGACGGACGCCTGTACCGCGGTCCGACCGGCCTGGACCTGGGCGGCGGTGCCGGCCTCGGTGAGGCGGTAGAGCATCTGGTAGGCGCGGGGGCCGTCGGGGCCGGTCCAGGCCGCGAGCTGCGCCGGGGTGGTCCAGGCGTCGGCGGTCTGACTTACCGACCGGGCCAGACCGACGACTGTCACCGACGGGCTGCCCGGCGCGTCGGACACCGTCCACCGCTGGCCGAGCGCCTGCGGTGGAAAGCGCAGGTGCTCCCCCGTGGCCAGCACGATCTCCCCCGGGCCGGTCGCCCACCGGCCGTCGACGACGTCGACCCGGTCGACCGCGCCGCCCGGGTCGGCACGCCCGACGACGGTCAGCGGCGGCATCGGGTTACCCGTCGGGCTGGTCAGGTTCAGCTCCGCGGTCGGGAACGGGCCCGCCGACCCGGCGACCCCGGCGGCGCTCGCGGAGACGGCGACCTGCGCCTCGGTGACCGCGTCCGCGTCGAACTGGGCGGCGAGGTGGGCGCCCTGCTGCTGGCCGAAGGCCCGGTCGAAGGGTCCCCGGGAGGCCACCATCAGCGAACCGCCGAGGACGGCCGAGGTCACCGCGATCATCACGACCAGACCGATCACCACAGTCTGTACGCGTCGCCGCCCGACCCCGGCGCGGACGACCCGAGCCAGCGCGCTCATCGGGCCCGCTCCAGGGCGGAGTCGGCGGCGATCTGTCCGTCCAGGAGCGCGACGGTCCGGGTCGCGCACCGCTCGGCGAGAACCAGGTCGTGGGTGACCACGACGATGGTCTGGCCGTCGGCGTGCAGCTCGGTCAGCAGCCGCATGACCTCCTCGCCGGAGGCGGTGTCCAGCGCCCCGGTCGGCTCGTCGGCCAGCAGCAGCGGCGGCCTGTTCATCAGTGCGCGGGCGACGGCGACCCGCTGCCGTTCACCGCCGGAGAGCCGCCCGGGGTACGCGCCGGCGTGTCGGTCGACGCCGAGCCGGCCGAGCAGCTCGGCCGCCCGCCGCTGGGCGGTGCCACGGCCCATCCCGGCCAGCTGTGCCGGCAGCATGACGTTGTCGGCGACGGTCAGGTCGTCGAGGAGGTTGAAGAACTGGAACACCAGGCCGATCCGGGCCCTCCGGTATCGGGCGGAGGCCGCCTCGCCGAGCTGGTCCACCCGCACCCCGTCGACGGTGACAGTGCCGGTGCTCGGCCGGTCCAGCCCGGCCACCAGGTTCAGCATCGTCGACTTGCCGCTGCCGGACGGGCCGAGGATCGCCACCGCCTCGCCGGGCGCGACACTCAACGACACCGCACGCAGCGCCGGTGGCCCTTCGTCGTACCGGCGTGTCACCTCGTGCAACTCGATAAGCGGTGCGGTCATGTCCCCGTCTCCTCAGGTGGTCGTGAGCTGGCGAGGCTGACGCTAGGGGCGGGGACGAGTCGGACACATCGGCAGCGGGAGGCATCTTCGGTACCGCGTCGGGATGAGCGGTGGCGGCGTCATCCCTGCGAGGTAGGCGTGCGATGTAGCGACACCGCTCGCCAGGCGGATAGGCATCGGCGCGGTCGGCACCGAGAATGAACCGATGACGGGGCGTGCGATGGTGAACCGGCTGTGGTCGTACCTCCGGTCCCTGGCTCGTCCGGTCGGCCAGCTGCCGCCGTTGTCGCGCCGGGGGCAGCTGTTCGACGCGCTGTTGGCGCTCGGGCTCGGTCTCCTCGCGATCCAGGCGGGTACGGGTGACGCGGACGGGCCGAGGCCGTACCGGGTCGAGTTCGATCGGGGTGAGGTCTGGCGGGGTGGTCCGCCGGTGCCACCCGACCCGGTGTGGCCACCCTTCCTGCCGGTCGAGGACGACGGCACCGACTGGACGGCGGCGCTGCTCCTGCTCGTCGTGCTTCCGTTGGTGTTCCGCCGCCGGTACCCGTTGGGGACGCTCTGGGTGGTGCTGGCGAGCGCCGGGCTGGTCGACGACAATCCGGCCGCGCTGCGGCTGTCCTTCTTCGCCTGCGTGGTGGCCGGCTACAGCGCCGCTGTCTTCAGCCCGTACAAGATCGTGGCGTTGGCCAGCCTGCCGGCGGCCGCGTTCCTGCACGCCGGGTTGCAGTCGGACGCCAGCTCGGTGTCCGACAGCGCCGTGCCGTTCCTGATCCTGCTGCCGATCGCGGTGGCGGCCGACGGGCTACGCCGGTGGAAGGAGCACGCCGACGAGGGCCGGGCGCGGATGGTGGCCATGGAGCACGAGCAGGTCGAGGCGCTGCGCCGGGCGACGGAGGTCGAACGGGCCCGGATCGCCCGGGAGCTGCACGACGTGGTGACCCACAACGTGAGCGTGATGGTGATCCAGGCCGGCGCGGCCCGCAAGGTGATGGAGTCCAGACCCGAGGACGCCCGGGCGGCGCTGCTCGCTGTCGAAGCCGGCGGCCGGGCGGCGATGACCGAGCTGCGGCACGTGATGGGTCTGCTCACCATGGACGACGACGTTCTCGGGCAGGAGGGCGGTACCGAGCTGACGCCGCAGCCCGGCCTCGACGGGCTGGACGCGCTGGTGCAGCGGGTACGCGACTCCGGGGTCGCTGTCGAACTCGTCGTAGGCGGGCAGCGGGGGCCACTGCCGTCGGGCGTCGAGCTGACCGTCTACCGGCTGGTGCAGGAGGCGTTGACGAACGCCGTCAGACACGCCGCCGGCGCATCCGTCCGCGTGCTCGTCGAGTACGGCGGGGAGCACCTGCGCGTCGAGGTCACCGACACCGGCGGCCGAGCCGGCGTGACCACCGGCACCGGACGGGGGCTGATCGGTCTGCGCGAGCGGCTCGCGGTCTACGGTGGCACGCTCGCAGCGGGTCCACGACTCACCGGCGGGTACCGTGTCCAGGCCCTGATCCCGATGGAGAATGTCGTGGTCGACGGCGTCGCGGGCGACGACCGGACGGGCGCACCGTTGGGGGGCGAGGCATGACCGCACCACTGCGGGTGGTGGTCGCTGACGACCAGGCGTTGGTCCGGGCCGGGTTCCGGATGATCCTGACCGCCGACGGGATCGACGTGGTCGCCGAGGCGACGACCGGGGTCGAGGCGGTCGACGCGGTCCACCGGCACCGACCCGACGTGGTCCTGATGGACATCCGGATGCCCGACCTGGACGGTCTCGCGGCCGCCCGCCAGATCCTCGCCGGCGTTGGCGAGGCGCCACGCGTCATCATGCTCACGACCTTCGACCTGGACCAGTACGTGTACGCGGCACTGACCGCGGGAGCCAGCGGCTTCCTCCTCAAGGACGTCACCCCGGAGCATCTGGTGGGCGCGGTCCGGCTGGTCCGCTCCGGCGACGCGCTGCTGGCGCCGACGATCACCCGGCGGCTGGTGCAACGGTTCGCCCAGCGCGACACCGACCCACCGACCACCCACCGGGACCTGTCCGCCCTGACCCCGCGTGAGCTGGAGGTGCTGGGCCTGCTGGCCCACGGCCTGAGCAACGCCGAGCTCGCCGGCCGCCTGCACCTGTCGGAGGCGACAGTGAAGACGCACGTCGCCCGGATCCTGGCCAAGCTGGGCCTGCGCGACCGGGTCCAGGCCGTCGTCGTCGCGTACCGGACCGGCCTGGTCGCCCCCTGACCGCGGTCCGGCCCGAAATCCGGCGACGGCGGTGGCCACCCCCGCGACAATGGTTCGCATGGAGGAGGTCGAGGTCGTCGTCGCCCATCACGAGCGCGTCACCCTGCGCGTCGGTGCGGTGTTTCTGAAGATCGACGCCGATCAGCGGCGCACCGATGTCGAGGTCGCGGCGATGGCGATGGCACCGATCCCGACGCCGGAGGTGCTGTGGCGCAGGCCGCCCGTACTCGCGCTCGCCGCCCTGCCCGGCACGGCGCTCGGCCGGCTCGGCGAACCGTCGACCGCGTCGGCGGCGGCGTGGACGGCGGCGGGTGCCGCAGTACGGATGCTGCATGACGCGCCGTTGCCGCCCTGGCCCGGTCGAAGCGTCGACGAGATCGCCGCGCACCTCGACGGCGAGTGCGAGTTGCTCGTCAGGAACGGTGTCCTTCCCGCCGGTCTGGTCACCCGCAACCGCCGGATCGCCGAAGCCGCGCTCCGACCGTGGACACCGGTGTTCGCGCACGGCGACCTCCAGATCACCCACGTCTTCGTCGACGGGGACGAGGTGACCGGCGTGGTCGACTGGTCCGAGGCGAGCCAGGGCGATGCCCTGTACGACCTCGCCAGTCTGACGCTCGGGCACGAGGAGCACCTGGACGACGTCGTGGCCGGTTACGGCACCGACGTCGACCTGGACGTGATTCGCGCGTGGTGGTCCCTGCGCAGCCTGCGGGCGGTGCGGTGGCTTGTCGAACACGGCTTCGACCCCTCCGCGCCCGGCTGCGAGGTCGACGTGCTGAGAGCCCGGATGTGAGGCCGGCAGACCGGACAGTGCAGGTCATGCCCAGATCTCCTTGACACACGTCGATGTTAACGCCAACACTGTGACCGCAACCTGGGCGCAGCGGCACTGTCATGTTTCCCGGCCCGCTCGCTGTCCGTCCCCGCCGGGACGCCGCCCGGTTCGCCGTCGCTGCTCGGGCGTGCAACAGGTCGACGCCGACGCGTCGGCCGGCACCGCCGCCCTGCGCTCACCGACGGTGTCGGGCCATCCACTGCCAGATGTGGGTGCCGTTGAGGCTCGGGTCGTTGCGGGCCACGTAGATCCAGGACCAGTGGCCGGGGAACTGGTAGCCGTTCCAGACGACGTGGTCGTACAGGCTGATCAGCGATCCCGGGATGAGGTCGTGGGCGTGGATCGAGTTGGTCTCCGGTGGCACTGTGTCGTCGTCGCGCGAGGTGACCAGCCAGGTCGGGGTGTGGATCCTCGCCAGCTCCGCGTCGGTGATCAGCGGCGGGCCCTGCCCGTCGAGCGGCTCGACGACACCGCAGATCGGCACCGACGCGGCGAACAGGTCGGGATAGGTGACTGTCATCTCCAGGGACATGTAGCCGCCGTTGCTGCAACCGACAACGTAGATGCGGTCGCTGTCGACGCGCTCGCGGCGGACCAGGTCCTGGATGATCTCGCGGATCAGCGGGGCGAAGCGGGGGCCGTCCTCCATCCAGTAGGAGGTGCTCTGCGGAGCGACGACGTACGCGCCGGAGAAGATCCGCTGCGCCTGCGCAGTGGCGAAGCCGAGCGCTCCCCGGTTGGCGCGCAGTGTGGTCTCGTTGTCGTAGTAGTCGTCGGGCAACGAGGCGCCCTCGCCGGCGCCGTGCAGCCAGACGATCAGCGGCCGCCGACCGTGCCGGGGCGAGTGGTCGGGGGAGAACAGCCGGTATTTCATGCCCGAGCCCGAGACGTGGTGGGTGAAGGCGTCCACCTCGGGGTTCGACAGTCGTCTCTGCACGAAGCGGGTGATGGTGACCGGCGAGCCGTGGCGTCGCGCGATCGGGGTGTTCTGCGTGATGGTGTAGGCGAGGTCCAGCCGGACGTTGCGGCCCTTGCTCAGGATGTAGCCGAGGGTGCCACCGCCGGGTTGACCTTCGGCGTGGCTCAGCTCCAGCACGATGTTGCCGTGCCGGTCGAGGCGGGCCGCGGTCACCGTACGGTCCAGGTCGTACTCGCTGAAGATCTGGTCGCCGGGAGCGATCGGGAGCGGGCTGGTGGCCTTGGCGTGCACGCTGAACGTGCCGGGGGTCAGCCCGGCCGGATCGATCGGCCCGAGCCGGCGGGTGTCGAGGGTGACCGAGGTGACCTGCTCACCGCCGTCCAGTGTTGTCGCGTCGAGGGTGAAGCTCACTGTGGTGGGATGGCGGCCACCGGCGTGGGCGGCGAGGCCGGGCAGGGCCAGGCCGATGGCGGCACCGGCCCCACCGGCCAGAGCGGTGCGACGACTGACAGGCGTGGACATGCGGCCCCCGTACGTTGCGACGTAGACGTGCGTCGATGAGATCCCAACGTAACGCCGCCGTGATCCGCTGGCAACCGTCACCACCGGCGGGTGCTCGGCCGCGCCGCCGCGGCACGGGGTCGACCCGTTCGCACCTCCACCGCTATATTGAGTTCCATTATGGAACTTACCGCGTTCTGGCGCTGGTGGGTGGCCAGCACGACCAGCCACCTCGGCTCGGCGGTCGGCGGAGTGGCCCTGCCCCTGACCGCGCTTGTCGTGCTGGACGCGTCGGCGTTCGACATGGGTCTGATCACGGCGGCCGGCTACCTCGCGTACCTCCTGATCAGTCTGCCGGCGGGGGTGATCGTGCAGCGCGTGCCGCTGCGCGGCATGCAGGTCGCCCTGGATCTGGTCCGGGCCCTCGCCGTCGCGTCGGTCCCCCTGGCCTGGTGGTACGACGCCCTGACGGTGACCCACCTGATCGCGGTCGCCCTGGTCGTGAGCTTCGCCAACGTGCTGTTCGACGTGGCGAACCAGACCTTCCTGCCGGAGATCGTGCCGGCCGCCCAGTTGCAGGCGCGCAACAGTCTCAACTCCGGCACGCACGCCGCCACCCAGCTCGGCGGGCCGTCCCTGGGCGGGCTCGCGGTGCAACTGTTGGGTGCGGTGCCGACGCTGCTCGTGGACGCCGTCAGCTATCTGGTCTCCGCGGTGCTGCTGCGCACCCTGCCGGCCCGGCAGGTGCGGCAACCGGACCAGCGGCCACCGATGGTCACGATGATCCGCGAGGGCTGGCACTACGTGTTGCGACACCCGATCATCGGACCGGCCATGTGGGACGCGACGGCGACGAACTTCGTCAACGGCGCCATGCTCGCCCTCTTTCCGTTCTATCTGGTGCGCGAGCTGCACACATCGCCGCTCCTGGTCGGGCTGCTGCTCGCCGCCGACGGGTTGGGCACGCTCATCGGCGCAGCGCTGACCACCCGCTTCACCCATCGGGTCGGCACCGCACGCGGTCTGATCATCTCGGCCTTCGTCGGCGTGGCCGGCGCGCTCATCATCCCGCTGGGCACCGGCACCGCCGCCTACCTCGCCTTCGCCGTCGGGAACCTCGTCTTCGCCGGCTCCACAGTGGTGCTCAGCGTGACCACCCGCACCTACCGGATGCTCGCCAGCCCACCGGAGCTTCTGTCGCGGGTGATCGCCACTGTCAAGTTCGTCTCCTGGGGCGCCATTCCGCTTGGCGGCCTGCTCGCCGGCGTCCTGGCCGGGCCGCTCGGCGCCCGCACGACCCTGCTGATCTTCGGCGCGCTCACCGTGCTCTCCCCGATCATCTATCTGTCGACCCCGATCCGCCGGATGCGCGACCTGCCCCTCGACCCCGCCCCGGCACCCGCCGAAGCCCGGGTGTGATCCGCCGGCGCACGCGTCCAGGTCGGACGCGTGAGCCAACCACCCAGACATCGACAGAAGGTGTAGCCCGGGGATTCCCGGGGCAAGAACCCGCAGATGGAGGGAACGGCAGAACGCGCCGGGCAACCGCTCGGCAAGCGGCAGCCCACCGGTGAATCGGGCCGGGCCGGGCGTGCGGCGCAACTGTCGGTGGTCTCCGTCTGATGCGGCTGAGACACAGCCTTCCCGCGGCGGCGTTCGGGGCCGCGGCGCTCGGCGCGGCCCTGGGCGGCAACCCCGCCCACGCCGACACGCCGCTACCGTTGCCGACGAGCCTCCAGCCGGTGGAGGTCAGCACCTCGCCACCCACCATCACCGTGCGGGTGCCCGACCTCGTCGAGGTGCAACTGTCCGTCCCCCTGCCGTTGCCGACCGCACTCCCCCTGCCGTCGGTCGTCCACCTGCCGTCGGCCGTCCCCCTGCCGTCGGCCGTTCCTCTGCCGTCGGCCGTTCCTCTGCCGGTCGATCCCTCCACCGCCGTGCCGGCGCGGTCGGCCCGTCCGTCGCCGTCGTCATCGCCGCGGGCCACGCCCACACCGTCGAACCCGGCCTCCGTGGCGGCAGGCGCTGCCTCGCGACCGGCGCCGTCGACGCCCGTGCCGGCGACGATGTCCCGCGTCGTGCCCGGCACCTCCGCCGGCCGGACACCGGGTCGGGCACGGGGGCCGACGACGGCGGTCACCGGCGAGCCGCCCCCGCCACCCGCCCGTCCCGCGTCGGGGCCACCGGCGCTCGTGCTGGCCCTCGCGTCGGCTTCCACCGGTGCCAGCACCGGTGGCACCGATGCGCCCTCGTCGACAGCTGAGGCTTCGCCGCCCAGCGCGCCGCTGGGCCCAGGGCGCACCGTCACCGCCGTCGACAGGCGCGCTGCCGGTCGACCTGTGGAGCGGGGTCCCCCACCGCCACGGCAACTCCTGATCACCCACTCGCGTCCACGACGTTGATCAGGAGAGCGACATGGAGATAGCTGTCATCTGGATTCCCGCCCACATCGAGCCGGCGGAACCCGCCGTCGCGACGTGTCTTGCGCACCTTCGCCGACACTCGTACCGATTCGCGGGAATACTGCGGGCATCGTGGGAGACCGTCGAGCAGGCCATGATCGACGGGGAGGTGGACGTCGTGGTCATCGCCGACCATGCCCACCTACCGCCGGACCGGTCCCCCCGGATCGAGCTGGCCGCCGCGACCGGCGCCGACGGGGACCGAACGGTTTCCTACCCGAGGCTCGGCTGACACGACGAAGCGCCCCGTCCGGGTCGGACGGGGCGCTTCGTCGACTCTCGATCGAGCCGGATCGCCGAGGGCGGCACGGGCCGCGGCGGGACGATCAGGCCGCGACCGCCGCCCGGACGTCGTCGTCGGCGGCGCGCAGCCGGGCGGCGGCCTCCTCGGCGGTGCAGTTCGCGAGCAGCAGCACGATTGCCGTCTTGGCGTGCCCGTTCGCCGCCGCGAGCGCCCGCGCGGCGCTGTCGAGATCGGTGTCGGCGGCCTCGGCGACGATCCGCCGCGCCCGGTCGACGAGCTTCTCGTTCGTGGCGTTCATGTCCACCATCAGGTTGCCGTAGACCTTGCCGAGCCGGGCCATCGTGGCGGTCGAGAGCATGTTGCAGACGAGCTTCTCGGCGGTGCCGGCCTTAAGCCGGGTGGAGCCGGTGAGCACCTCGGGCCCGGTGGGCACCTCGATGGCGACGTCGGCGTACCGACTGATCACCGCGTCGGAGTTGCAGGCCACCGAGACTGTCGACGCGCCGAGCGCGCGGGCGTGCTCCAGCCCACCCACCACATAGGGCGTACGGCCACTGGCGGCGAGCCCGACCACAGTGTCGCGGGCGGTCAGGCCGACCGCGTCGAGGTCGGCGACGGCACGGTTCGGGTCGTCCTCGGCGCCCTCGACGGCGACACCGAAGGCTCGCGCTCCTCCGGCGAGCAGGCCGAGAACCCGGTCGGGCGACGTACCGAAGGTGGGTGGGATCTCGACGGCGTCGAGCATGCCGATCCGGCCGCTGGTGCCGGCACCGACATAGATCAACCGCCCGCCCTGGCGCAGCGATGCCACGACGACGTCGACGGCGGCCGCGATGTCCGGCACGGCCCGGCGGACCGCCTGGGCCACCGTCTGGTCCTCGTCGTTCATGGCGAGGAGCAGCTCGGTGGGGGACATCAGGTCGAGGTCGCTGGTCTTGTCGTTGCGGGTCTCGGTGCCGAGGGTGCTGAGGTCCACGGGGTTACTCGTTCCTCTCGCTGGTGTTCAGTCGCCGGTCGGACGACGGGCAGCGGCTCGTCGAGCGCCACGTCCGCGACACGCCGTTCCGACCGTGCCAGCCTGGACGGAACCGTGGGATATGGGCCGTTGCGCTGGGCCCCGTGTCCCCCGTATCCGCAGGCCGGGACCACAGCGTAGCCAGCCCGGGCGGGGACTGGCAAAAAGTTTCGCGATACGCTAGACATGCGTCACTTATTGACAACTCCTGGTTGGGAGCGAGCCGTGCGTCAACTCGACCTTGTCGTGATCGTGCTGTACCTCGTGGTGATCGCCTATGTCGGACTACGCCTGTCCGGCAAGCAGAAGTCCGCGAAGGACTACTTCGTGGGCGAGGGCCGGCTGCCGTGGTGGACCGTCTCGTTCTCCGTTGTCGCCACCGAGACCAGCGTCCTGACCGTGATCAGCGTGCCGGGTGGCGCCTACAGCGGGCAGGGGTTCGGCAACGTCGAACTGGCCCTGGGTTACGTGATCGGACGGGTCGTCGTGGCCGCGGTGCTCATCCCGCTCTACAAGCGGGGCGGTTTCGTGAGCGCCTACCAGTACCTCGGTGAGCGGTTCGGCCTGAAACTCCAGGGCCTGGCGTCTGTCACGTTCGTCTTCACCCGCCTGCTCGCCGAGGGGGTGCGGCTGTTCGCCTCGGCCATCCCGATCAAGCTGCTCCTCGACGAGTTTGGGCTGAATGTCGGCTATCAGGCGATCATCATCGTCCTGACCCTGATCACGGTGATCTACACCTACCTGGGCGGCATCAAGGCGGTCATCTGGACCGACGCCATCCAGATGGGGCTGTACCTGGGCGGGGCGATCCTGGCCATCGCGGTGCTCAGCCACGCCGTGGGCTTCGACGGCTACTCGCAGGCGCTGGACGCCGGCAAGTTCCAGCTCTTCGACACCAACCTCGACCTCGCGCACGTGCTCACCAGCCCGTTCGCCCTGCCGACCGCGATCATCGGTGGCGCGATCTTCGCAATGGCCAGCCACGGGTCGGACCAGCTGATCGTCCAGCGCATCCTGTCCACCCGCACGCTGCGCGAGGGACAGCAGGCGATGATCTCCTCGGGCATCTTCGTGGTCATCCAGTTCGCGGCGTTCTCCCTGGTCGGCGCGCTGCTGTGGTCGTACAACAAGGGTCAGACCTTCAAGGAACTCGGCCTGAACAGCAGCGACAACCTCTACCCGAGCTTCATCCTGCACGCCCTGCCGGTGGGCATCTCGGGCCTGCTGGTCGCCGGCATCCTCGGCGCCGCGATGGGGTCGCTGTCGTCGGCGCTGAACTCGATGTCCAACTCCACCGTCGCCGACTTCATCCACAGCTTCTTCCGCAAGGTGCCCTCCGACGACACGATGCTGCGGCTCGCCCGGGTGATGACACTGGTCTGGGCGGTGTTGATGGCGGTCTTCGCCTGCGCGTTCAGCTCCAGCACCGGCAACGTCTACCTGACCGGCCTGACCATCGCCGGCTACACCTACGGCGCGCTGCTCGGGGCCTTCCTGCTCGGCCGCCTGGTCAGCCGGGCCAACCAGGTCGACGCGTTCGTCGCCTTCCTGGTCACGGTGGCGGTGATGACCTACATCGTCCGCTACGTCAAGATCGACGTCACGACGGCCGGGCACACCGTCCCCACCGCCATCGCCGCGCAGTGGCTGGTGCCGATCGGAGTCCTGATCACCCTGCTGGTCGGCGCGGTGTCGAGCCGGTTCCACGCGGCCCCGGCGACTCCCTACGACCATGGACGCGCCGACGAGATCGACGACGCGGCAGAGCCCGCCGGCCGGGCATGAGGGAGAACATGATGCGTGTCATCGGCCTGATGTCCGGCACCTCCTACGACGGCATCGAAGCCGCCGCCGCCGAGTTCGACATCAGCGGCGACACCCTGCGGATGCGGCCACTGGGCCGGCTCAGCCACCCGTACCCCGACAAGCTGCGCACCCGGATCGCCGCCGCCCTGCCGCCCGCGCCGACCACCACCGAGGCGATCACGGTGTTGGACACCGGCATCGGCCAGGCCTTCGCCGAGGCCGGCGCGCGGGCGCTCGCGGAACTGTGCGGCGCAGACGCCGACCTTGTCGTCTCGCACGGGCAGACCATGCACCACTGGGTCGACTGTGGTGTGGTCCGGGGCACCCTGCAACTGGGTCAGCCGGCCTGGATCGCGGAGGCCACCGGCCTCCCGGTCGTGGCCGACCTGCGCACCCGCGACGTCGCCGCGGGTGGCCAGGGCGCTCCCCTGGTCGCCCTGTTCGACGCGCTGCTGCTGCGTGGTCTGCCCGGCGTCCCCGCCGCGCTGAACCTGGGTGGCATCGCCAACATCACTGTCGTCGCGCCGGACGCGGACCCGCTCGCGTACGACACCGGCCCGGCCAACGCGCTCCTCGACGCCGCCGTGCGCCACTTCAGCGGCGGCACCGAGGAGTACGACCGGGACGGGCGCGGGGCGGCGGCCGGGCAGGTGGACCAGGCCCTGCTGCGGCGGCTGCTCGACGAGCCGTACTACCGGCAGCCCGGCCCGAAGAGCACCGGCAAGGAGCTGTTCCACGGGCCGTACCTGCTCGCCGCCCTCGCCGACGCGCCCACGCCGGAGCCGAACGACGTGCTGGCCACGCTCACCCGGCTGACTGCGGTCACGGTGGCCGACGCCTGCCGTGAGCACGGCGTCACCCGACTCGTCGTCTCCGGCGGCGGCGCGCACAACCCGACGCTGCTGCGCATGATCGCCGAGGAGTTGCCGGGCGTCGACCTGTCGTCGAGCGACGACCTGGGCGTGGCGTCGGACGCCAAGGAGGCGCTGGCCTTCGCGCTGCTGGGCTACCTGACAGTGCACGGGCTGCCGGGCACGCTGCCCTCGGGCACCGGCGCGCGGCACGCCTCGGTGCTCGGCAGCATCACCCCCGGTCGCCAGCCGCTGCGGCTGCCGGCGCCTGTCGACACCGCTCCGGACCGGTTGCAGATCGTCGCCGACTGACCACCCTCCCGGGAGGATCCGCCATGAGCACCGTCCTACCCCCGCCGACCACGGCCGGCGTCCGCGCCCGCGAGGTCGCCGACCTGCTGCGCTCGCGCCTCGATGACCCGAGCCGGGCCAGCGGCGACCTGCCCCGCAGGCTGGCGGCGGCGCACGACGCCTCGCCGTACCTGTTCGAGCCGCAGGCCGTGGTGCGCGCCGCCTCAGCGGCGGAGGTGGGGGCGCTGATGGCGGGCGCCCGGGAGGCCGGCGTTCCGCTGACCCTGCGCGGCGGCGGCACCAGCCTCGCCGGGCAGGCCGGCGGCGCGGGCGTGCTCGTCGACGTCCGGACCGACTGGCGGCACGCCGAGGTGCTGGACGACGGCCGCCGCATCCGGCTCCAGCCGGGCCTGACGATCCGGCAGGCCAACGCCCGACTGGCCCGCCACGGACGCCGGCTCGGCCCGGACCCGGCCAGCGAGGCCGCCTGCACCGTGGGTGGCATGGTGGCCAACAACTCCAGCGGGATGACCTGCGGCACCACCGACAACGCGTACCGCACCATGGAGTCGCTGCGCTTCGTGCTGCCGTCCGGCACCGTCGTCGACTCCGCCGCCCGCGACGCCGACGACCGGCTGCGGGCCGACGAGCCGGAGCTGCACGCCGGGCTGCTGCGGCTGCGCGACCGGGTGCGCTCCACGCCGGGGTCGCGCGCCACGATCGAGCGGCTGTTCGCGATGAAGAACACCATGGGGTACGGGCTGAACTCCCTGCTCGACCACGACAGCCCGGCCGACATGCTCGCCCACCTGATGATCGGCAGCGAGGGCACTCTCGGCTTCGTGGCCGAGGCCGTCTTCCGGACCGTCGAGATCCACCGGCACGCCGCCACCGGGCTGCTGATCCTGCCCGGTCTCAGCGCCGCCACCGACGCGCTGCCCGCCCTGCTCGCCGCCGGTGCGCGTACCGCCGAACTGCTCGACGCGGCCGCGCTGCGGGTCAGCCAGCGCGACCCGGACGCCAGCGCGGCCCTGCGCGGCCTGACGGTGACCGGGCACGCCGCGCTGCTCGTGGAGTTCACCGAGGACAGCGCGGAGCGGCTGGCCGCGACGCTTGCCGACGCCCGAGGTGTGCTCGACCGGCTGCCCGCCGTCACCGGCACCGAACTGACCCGCGACCCGCGCGAACGGGCCAAGCTCTGGCACCTGCGCAAGGGCCTCTACACGGCTGTCGCCGGCGCCCGCACGCCCGGCACCACCGCCCTGCTGGAGGACATCGCGGTGCCGATGCCGCGCCTGACCGGCACCTGCGACGGGCTGATCGGCCTGTTCGACAGGCACGGCTACCCGGACGCGGTGATCTTCGGGCACGCCCGCGACGGCAACCTGCACTTCATGCTGACCCAGTCCTTCGACACACCTGCCGAGATCGACCGCTACGCCCGGTTCACCGAGGACATGGTCGACCTCGTGCTCGCCGAGGGGGGCACCCTCAAGGCCGAGCACGGCACCGGCCGGGCGATGGCACCCTTCGTCCGCCGCCAGTACGGCGACGAACTGTACGACGTGATGCGCGACCTCAAACGGCTGTGCGACCCGAGCGGCCTGCTCAACCCCGGTGTGCTGCTCAACGACGACCCCACCGTGCACCTGCGGCAGCTCAAGGCCGTCCCGACCGTCAACCCCGAGCTGGACGCCTGCGTCGAGTGCGGCTACTGCGAGCCGGTCTGCCCCACCGCCGACGTGACCACCACGCCCCGGCAACGCATCGTCCTGCAACGACAGATCGCCCTCGCCACCGCCGCCGGCGACGAGGAGCGCCGCCGGGAGCTGACCGCCGACTACGCGTACGCCGCGGTGGACAGCTGCGCCGCGGACAGCCTCTGCGTCACCGCCTGCCCGGTCGGCATCGACACCGGCGCGGCCATGAAGCGGCTGCGCGCCGAGCGACACAGCCCCGCCGCCCAGCGCACCGCCCGCGGTGTCGCCAGGCACTGGAAGGGCGCCGTGACCGGCGTCCGGGTCGGGCTGACCGCCGCGCACGCCGTGCCGACGCCGCTGACCCGGGCCGCCACCGGGGTGATCCGTGGACTCGGCGCCACCGAACTCGTACCCCGGTGGAGCGACGACATGCCGCGCGCCGGCGCTCCCCGCCCCCGACCCCGCAGCGCGCCGGACGCCCAGGCGGTGTTCTTCGCGGCCTGCGTCGGTAGCCTCTTCGCACCGGACGACGGCGAGTCCGGCGGCGCGGCTGCGGCGTTCCTGCGCCTGTGCGAGCTGGCCGGCGTGCCGGTCGTCGTGCCGGCCGCCACGGCGGGCCTGTGCTGCGGCACGCCGTGGCAGTCCAAGGGTTACCCCGCCGGTCACCGCGAGATGGCCGAACGGACCCTGGCCGCGCTGTGGGAGGCCAGCGACGAGGGCCGCCTGCCCGTCGTGTGCGACGCGTCGTCCTGCACGCACGGGCTGACCCAGCTGACCGCCGCGCTGGCCGAGGAGGACCGGGCACGGTACGACGCCCTGCGCTTCGTCGACAGCGTGACATTCACCGCCGAACACCTCCTGCCGGCGCTGCCGCAGCCCCGGCGGCTGGGCTCGTTGGCCCTGCATCCCACCTGCTCCACAGTGCACCTGGGCGGCAGCGACGACCTGCGCACCGTGGCCCAGGCGGTCGCCGACACCGTGACAGTGCCGGACAGCTGGGGGTGCTGCGCCTTCGCCGGCGACCGGGGGCTGCTGCACCCCGAGGTCACCGCCGGCGCCACCGCCGCCCAGGCCGCCGAGGTCAACGAGCGCCACCACGACGCGTACGCCTCCTGCAACCGCACCTGCGAGATGGGCATGAGCCGGGCCACCGGACAGCCGTACCGGCACGTGCTCCAGGTCCTCGTCGAGGCGGTCGAGCCGCAGGTGTAGCCGTGCGGAGGGGCGTCAGCGCAGCGGGCCCTGGCCGGGATCGGACGTCAGCCGCCCACACCCCGGACCGCCTCGATGATCGTCTCGGTGACCTCGCTCGGCCGGGCCACCACCATGGCGTGCGAACCACCGGCGACCTCACGCTGGCCCCGCGGTTGGGCCCGCTCGGCCATGAACCGGTGCGCGGCGACCGGGATGTTGTTGTCGGAGTCCCCGAACACGAACCAACTGGGCAGCGATCGCCAGGCCGGGTCGCCGGTGAGCCCGTCACCCAGGGCCTTCTCAGTGATCGGCCGTTGCGTCCGGGCCATCTGCGCGGCGACGTCGGCCGACACGTCCGCGACGAACTGCTTGTGGAAGGTGTCCTGGCCGATCGCGACCTCGTTACCGCCGGTCGACAGCGGGTATTTCACGAGCGTGTCGGCGAGCGTGCTGCCGGGGAACTTCCCGGACAGCGACAGCCCCGACTCGCCGGTGTCCGGGGCGAAGGCGTTGACGTACACGAGGGCCCGCACCAGTGGTTCGTCGGCAGCGGCCTGCGTGATCACCATGCCGCCGTAGGAGTGTCCGACAAGAACGACCGGCCCGCCGATCCCGTGGACCACGTCCCGCACGTACGCGGCGTCGCCGGCGACCTCCCGCAGCGGGTTGGCGGCGGCCACCACGTCGTACGCGGCGCCCAACCGCTCGATCACGCCGTTCCAACTCCCCGACTCGGCGAACGCCCCGTGCACGAGAACGATTGTGGGCTGCGGATCAGACATAACGCGCACTCCCTCACTCGGTGACACTTGTTGCACCCACGGCCGCGCCGGTGCGCCTGAATACCCGTCACGCGAGGCCGAAACATGGAGCCAGCCGCCGTCCTCAAACGTCAGCGGGTTGCTCCTTCGTCAGGTGCAGCAGCCAGCCCTCGCCGGTGCGGATGAGCGCGTACCGGCGTCGGCCGGTGCGGCCGTGCAACGTGAACACCATGCGGCGCTCGGTGCGGTCGTGCTCCTCCCACGTCCCGATGTCGGCGATCGACTTGTCGGCGTCCTGGTAGGTGAGGTGATCGAGGTGGTGGTCCGGCACGGCGATCGCGAGCCGGTTGGCACGGGGACTGTCCGGCAGGCCGCGGGGCACCGCCCAGGAACGCAGCACACCGGCCTCCTCCAGCCGCAGGTCGAAGTGCGGTCGCGGCTTGCGGTGGTGGTGCAGCACGAAGGCGGGTGGCACGCCGACCATTGTCGCCGCCCCCGCCCCTCTCGGTGACCTGACTGTCCTGTCCGGCGACGGCGACGGCGACGGCGACGGCGACGGCGACGGCGACGGCGGCGACCATCCGGCGTACCGCCTCGGTGATCAGCTCCGGTGCGGTGGCCAGGTTCAGCCGGACGTGCCCGTCACCGCCGTCGCGGAAGGCGGCGGAGCCGAACCACTCACAGTGGCGGCCAGGCATTTGTCAGCAGCTGCCGGAAGTGCGCCGGGAACCACTCGCCGATCGGCGGCGCGGCCGGCATCGCCCCGGTGGCGTACGGGGAGCTGCGCGGCGCGAGGTAGTTCGGGTCGCACAGCGGCTCGTACGGCAGACCCGGGGTCGGGCTGCCGGCGCTGCCGTCGGACTCGCCGGGCGGCTTGACCCACGCGTAGGCGTCGATGCCCGGCTCCGGTTCGGCGGCGGGCCGCTGACCGAGGCCGGAGCCCACCTGGTTGCACCAGTTCCCGACGTAGGCCCGCCGGTCGATCCGGCTGCCGTCGACGTACCGGTTCACGTCGCCCGCGGTCGCCGGCCCGGTGGGGCGGCCCGGGCCGCCCCACCCGTTGCGTGAGGTGTCGACCACGACGCCCACCTGCGGGGAGAAGCCCACCTCGGTCAGCAGGGCACGCATGTGCCGCGCGTAGGGCACCTCGTCGACGAACGGGTTCCAGTCGACCCACCTCGACTGGTACACCGGCTGGCCGTTGACGACGTCGTCGGCGCGGAAGTGCTCCTCGCGCAGGACCGAGTAGTTGGCGGTGTTGGCGACGAAGCCGTGCACGTTGGCCACCGTGCTGCCGGCGGCGGTCGCGGCCTGGAGCAGCAGCGCCGTCAGCGGCGCCGAGTCCTCCGGCCAGCCGACTTCGCCGTGGTGACTGATGTCCAGGTACGGGTAGACGTTGGGGACGGTGCCGAGCCGGGCCAGGGCGTACCCGATCCCCTGCTGGTAGGTGCCGCGTGCCAGCACCTCGTCGCAGGCCGGGGTGGCGGTGTACCGGATGCCGGTGTTGACGACGAGGTTGGGCAGCGAGTTCGGCTCGACGAAGGCGACGATGCGCAGGTCGGCGTAGCGGGGAGCGGCGAGGATCTCGACGATCGGATCGACGAACTCGGCCTCGTACCGGGCGGTGTCGTCGATCGACAGCTCCCCCTGTGGGGCCCGCCGGCCGCAGTCGCGGGCCGGCAGGTTGTAGAGGGTCAGCTGGACGAGGTCGGCGCCCTGCGCCAGGGCGGCGTCCAGATGCCCGCGCAGGCCGAGCACCCCGTCGGTGCCCTCGATCCGGGCAATCCGGTCCAGCCAGACGGCCGTCGGCTGGCCGGCGACAGTGGCACCGCCGGGCTCGGCGGCGGCGCGAGCGGCCCATTCGGGATTGACGTAGACCCGGGCGCCGGCGTAGGGGTTGTCCACCCTGGGCGGCGGATCGGCGGCGTGGGCCGGACCGGCGTTGGCGAGCACCCCCACCAGCAGGACGGACACGGCGGCGAGGAATGGGCGGACCGGTGGCATGGTCACGGTGGTGGCTCCCTCGGAGCTGACCTGGGCGTCGGGCCTGCGCCCTCGGCCAAAGACTTATCCATTTAGATCTATTATCGCACCCGTCGCGTCCCAGCGCATGAAACCCTAGTTGACACATAGGAATTGTGGGTTAGCGTCGTATCCATGACCAGCCAGCACACCCTGCTTCGGGGCACCGCCATCGCGGTGTCGCGGGGATGCTGCCGCGGCTGGACCGCCGCCTGCGGCTGCTGCCGCTGAGCGAGCGTTACCCGCTTCCTCCATCCCCGGCGCCGCCGGCTCGACGACGACCGGCAGCCGTTCCCTCCACCCGAGCACCGGATGCGCGCCGAGCCGATCGCGCGGGCTCCCACCGGGTGCCCCGCTGGCGACGACGCGATCGTGCTCGCCGAGCCGCTGATCAGCAGTCCCGGCGACGGCGCCGCCCCGACCACGTGGGGTGCCGCCCCGTCCCGCAACAGCCACGAAGGAGTCCTACGTGACATCACCATCCCTCCTGGATCGACGGGCCTTCCTGTCCGCCACCCTCGGCGCGGTCACGCTGGGCCTGACCGCCTGCGCCGGCGACGAGACACCCCCGGTGGCCCTGGCCGCCGGCGAGCCACTGCCGGAGGCGGTGCCGAAGGGCACCAAGCTCGTCATCGGGGACAAGGAGCACCAGAAGGCGATCGAGTTCTCCGGGGAGGCGGAGAAGCTGTCCTTCACCGTGGAGTGGGCGAACATCAGTGGCGGCCCGCAGACCCTGGAGGCGTTCCGCGCGAAGGCGGTGGATCTCGGCTCGGTGGCGGACATCCCACCGATCCACTCGCACTGGACGGGCATCCCCACGAAGATCGTCGCCTCGAAGTACCGCCAGGACCCGCTCAACCACGCCATCTACCGCCTCGGCATCGCGCCCGGCGTCGCTGTCGCCACCCTCGCCGACCTCCGTGGGAAGAAGATCGCGTACAGCCCGGGGCAGGCGCAGGGGGCGCTGATCCTGCGGGTACTCCACAAGGCCGGCCTCAGCAAGAAGGGCGTCAAGCTTGTCGAGCTGCCGAGCACGGGCGACGTCTACGGGACGGCGCTCGCCAGTCGCCAGGTCGAGGTGGCCCCGATCGGGGGCGTGCAGATCAAACGCTACGAGAGCAAGTACGGCCGGGACGGCGCGACACTGATCTCGCACGGCCTGCGCGACGACCCCGGTCACCTGTACGCGCCCGTCAGCGTGCTCGGCGATCCGGCCAAGGCGGCGGCGATCCGCGAGTACGTGCAGGCGTGGGCGCGGGCCTGGCGGTGGCGCGAGGCCAACCCCGACGAGTGGATCGAGCGGTACTACGTCAAGGACCAGGGCCTGACCACCGACGACGGCAGGTGGCTGGTCGAGAACGGCGGCGTGGCCGACATCCCGTCCAGTTGGACGGAGGCCATCGGCCGGCACCAGGAGACCATCGATCTGCTGGCCAAGGAGACGGGCAACAAGCCCCTCAAGGCCGAGAGCCTGTACGACCGGCGGTACGAAGCCGTGGGCGCGCAGGCGCTGACCGCGGGAGGCGTCAAGTGACCGTCTCGACACTGACCCGACCCCGACCGGCCACCACCGTTCCCGCCAGGCGTCCACGGCGCCGGCTGAAGCCGGGTCGACCCATCCCGTTCGGGTCGGCGATCGGTCCGATCCTGCTGCTGGCGGTGTGGGCGGCCGGTTCGGCGGGCGGCTGGATCGACCCGCGTACCCTGTCGGCGCCCTGGACCGTGGTGACGACGGCGGGTGACCTCATCGCGGACGGCCGACTTCAGGACAACCTGGCCATCTCGGCCCAACGGGCCGGCCTGGGCCTCGCCATCGGCACCGTCGTCGGCATCGTGCTGGCCCTGCTCGCGGGCCTGAGCCGGTGGGGTGAGGCGATCCTCGACGGACCGATCCAGATCAAGCGGGCCATCCCCGCCCTCGCGCTGATCCCGCTGCTCGTCCTCTGGTTCGGCATCGGCGAGCAGATGAAGGTCATCACCATCACGCTCGGCGTCTTCGTTCCCGTCTACATCCACACCCACAACGGGCTGCGCACCATCGACAGCCGGTACGTGGAGCTGGGCGAGTCGCTGCGCCTGCGGCGGACTGCCTTCATCCGCCGGATCGTGCTGCCCGGCGCGCTGCCCGGCTTCCTGCTCGGCATGCGGTTCGCGGTGGTCGGGGCGTGGCTGTCCCTGGTGGTCGTCGAGCAGATCAACTCGACGAGCGGCATCGGCTACATGATGGAGCTGGCCCGGGAGTACGGCCAGACCGACGTGATCATCGTCGGACTCGTGCTGTACGGACTGCTCGGGCTGCTGTCCGACGGTGCCGTCCGGCTTGCGCAGAGGAGGGCACTGTCGTGGCGACGCACCATGGCGGACTGACCGCAACCCGTACCGTCCGGGTCCAGGGACTGGTCCGTGGCTTCGGGAACCGGGCCGTCCTGGACGGGTTCGACCTGGAGTTCGGCGCTGGCGAGTTCGTCGCGCTGCTGGGCCGCAGCGGCTCGGGCAAGAGCACCCTGCTACGTGCGCTCGCCGGTCTGGACGGCGACGCCACCGGCTCCGGCCTGGTCGACGTACCGGAGAACTCCTCGGTCGTCTTCCAGGACGCCCGGCTGCTGCCCTGGCAGCGGGTCCTGGACAACGTCGTGCTCGGCCTGCGCGGGCCGGACGCCCACCAGCGCGGCCGCGCGGCACTCGCCGAGGTCGGCCTGGCCGGGCGGGAGCGGGCCTGGCCGAACGAGCTGTCCGGTGGCGAGCAGCAACGGGTGGCGCTGGCCCGGGCACTGGTGTCCGAGCCGGAGCTGCTGCTCGCCGACGAGCCGTTCGGCGCGCTGGACGCGCTGACCCGCCTGCGCATGCACGGCCTGCTGCGTGAACTGTGCGCCCGGCACCGGCCCACGGTGCTGCTCGTCACCCACGACGTCGACGAGGCCATCACCCTGGCCGACCGGGTCCTGCTGCTCGACGCGGGTCGGATCGCCGTCGACCTCGCCATCGACCTGCCGGCGCCGCGCTCGTACCGGCAGCCGCAATTCCTCGCGTACCGCGAAACCCTGCTGCGCGCACTCGGCGTCGAGCAGACGGAAGGATGACCATGCTGCACCTCAACGCGTTCCTGATGGGCGTCGGCCACCACGAGGCCGCCTGGCGGCTGCCGGAGAGCGACCCGTTCGCACAGACCGACGTCGCGCACTTCACGCGCCTGGCGCGCATCGCCGAGCGGGGCAAGCTCGACTCGCTCTTCCTCGCCGACAGCCCGGTGCTCTGGAACAGCATCGGCCGGCGGCCGGCGGGCACGCTCGAACCGACGGTGCTGCTCACCGCACTGGCCGGCGCGACCCGGCACATCGGGCTCATCGCGACCGCCTCGACGACGTACAACGAGCCGTTCAACCTGGCCCGCCGGTTCGCCTCGCTGGACCACATCAGCGGCGGCCGGGCTGGTTGGAACATCGTCACCACGGCCGGCGTCGACGCGGCCCGCAACTTCAACCTGGACGAGCTGCCCGCCCACCGGGACCGGTACGAGCGGGCCGCGGAGTTCGTCGAGGTCTCACTGAAGCTCTGGGACAGCTGGGACGACGAGGCGCCACTCGGCGACAAGGACGCCGGCCGGTGGGGCGACGACGGTCTGCTCTACCCGCCCCGCCACGTCGGGCGGCACTTCCGGGTGGCCGGCGCGCTCAACGTTCCGCGCTCACCGCAGGGCTACCCGCTGCTGGTGCAGGCCGGGTCGTCCGAGGACGGCAAGGAGCTGGCCGCCCGGTACGCCGAGGCCGTCTTCACCGCGCAGCAGACGCTCGCCGAGGCGCAGGAGTTCTACCGCGACCTCAAGCGCCGCGCCGCGCAGGTCGGCCGCGACCCGGACTCCGTCAAGATCCTGCCCGGCATCGTGCCGGCGGTCGCCCCCACCGAGGCCGAGGCCCGCGCGCTGGAGGAGGAGCTGGATCGGTTGATCAAACCGGAGTACGCGCGCGCCCAGCTCGCCACCACGCTGCGGGTCTCCCCCGAAGACCTCGACCTGGACAAGGAGCTGCCCGCCGACCTGCCCAGCGAGGACGAGATCCAGGGCGCCAAGAGCAGGTACACGCTCATCGTCACCCTGGCCCGGCGGGAACGCCTGACCGTACGCCAGCTCATCGGCCGGCTCGGCGGTGGACGCGGGCACCGCACCTTCGCCGGCACACCGGAGCAGGTCGCCGACGCCATCGAGCAGTGGTACCGCAGCGGCGCCGCCGACGGCTTCAACATCATGCCGCCGGTGCTGCCGTCCGGGCTGGAGACGTTCGTCGACCACGTCGTGCCGATCCTCCAGCGCCGAGGGCTGTTCCGCACCGAGTACACCGGGACCACCCTGCGCGACCACTACGGGCTGCCCCGCCCGGTCAACCAGTCCGCACGGCGGCTCGCCGCCGCTTCCCACTGACCACCAGGAGAGGACCAACAATGGTCGACCAACGACCCTTCGGGCGCACCGGCGTACGGATCAGCTCACTGACGCTGGGTGCGATGAACTTCGGCGAACGGGGCAACCCCGACCACGAGGACGGCATCCAGATCATCCACCGGGCGCTCGACGCGGGCATCAACGCCATCGACACCGCCGACGTCTACTCGCACGGCGAGTCGGAGGAGATCGTCGGCAAGGCACTCAGCGGTGGGCGCCGCGACGACGTCTTCCTCGCCACCAAGTTCCACGGCCAGGTCGGCGACAACCCGCAGCACCGGGGCAACTCCCGCCGCTGGATCTACCGGGCCGTGGAGAACAGCCTGCGCCGGCTCGGCACCGACTGGATCGACCTGTACCAGGTGCACCGGCCGGAGCCGGACACCGACTTCGACGAGACCCTGGGCGCGCTCACCGACCTGGTCCGCCAGGGCAAGATCCGCTACCTCGGCACGTCCACGTTCGAACCGTCGGCCATCGTGGAGGGTCAGTGGGTCGCGCAGCGGCGCGGCCGGGAGCGGGTGGTCAGCGAGCAGCCGCCGTACTCGATCCTGGCCCGCGGGATCGAACGCGAGGTGCTGCCGGTGGCGCAGCGCTACGAGCTGGCGGTGCTCCCGTGGAGCCCACTGGCCGGAGGTTGGCTCTCCGGGCGCTACCACGGTGGGCTCGACGCGCCGATCTCCCGCCGGGCCGACCGGTTGCCCGCCCGGTTCGACCCGGCGTGGCCGGCCAACGCCGCCAAGCTCGCCGTCGTCGACGAGCTGGCCGCCCTCGCCGACGAGGCCGGTCTGTCCCTGATCCACCTGGCCATCGCGTTCGTCCTGGAGCACCCGGCCGTCACGTCGGCGATCATCGGCCCACGCACCCTCACCCATCTGGAGTCACAGCTCGGCGCCGCCAAGGTGACACTGTCCCGCGACGTGCTGGACCGCATCGACGCCATCGTCCCGCCGGGCACCACGTTGAACCCCGCCGACGCCGGATACCAACCGCCGTCGCTGAGCGACCCGGCACAGCGGCGTCGCGGCGGGAGGAACGGCCGATGAGTGCGGAGTTTCTCTGGTACATCCCCAACCAGGTCGAGCCGGGCCACCGCGGCGACGACGTGGTCCAGCAGCACAACAGTCTCGACACCCTCACCGGCCACGCCCAGGCGCTGGAGCGGCACGGGTGGTCCGGTGCCCTCATCGGCACCGGCTGGGGACGCCCCGACACCTTCACTGTCGCCGCCGCGCTGGCCGCCCGTACGACGACGTTCCAGCCGCTGATCGCGATCCGGCCCGGCTACTGGCGTCCGGCCAACTTCGCCTCGGCCGCCGCGACGCTGGACCACCTGACCCAGGGCCGGGTACTCGTCAACATCGTGTCCGGCAAGGACAACCTGGCGGCGTACGGCGACACCGACGGCGACCAGGCCGCCCGCTACGCCCGGACCAGAGAGTTCATCCAGCTCGTGCGCCGGTTGTGGACCGAGGACGCCGTCACCTACCGTGGCGAGCACTTCGGCGTCACCGACTCCACCCTGGCGCTGCGACCGGTCGTCCGCGGTGAACGCACGCACCCGCGCCTGTACTTCGGTGGCGCCTCGGCCGCCGCCGAGGAGGTGGCCGCCACCGAGGCCGACGTCCAGCTCTTCTGGGGCGAGCCACTCGACGGCGTGGCCGAGCGGATCGAGCGGCTGCGGCACCTCAGCGAGAAGCTGGGGCGCGAGCACGCCCCACTGGAGTTCGGGTTGCGGGTCACCACAGTGGTCCGGGACACCACCGACCAGGCGTGGGCCGACGCCGAGGCGAAGGTCGCCCAACTGGCACGCCGCGCCGGCGGCATCGAGCGCCACCCGCACTGGCAGGCCGCCGTCGGCCAGCGCCGGTTGCTCGACCTCGCCGCACGCGGCGACGTGCTCGACGACAACCTCTACACCGCACCCGGCAGGTACGGCGGCGGCGGAGCCGGCACCACCTGGTTGGTGGGCTCGGCCGAGGACGTGGCGCGATCACTGCGCAGGTACGAGAGTCTGGGCGTCACCCACTTCGTGCTCTCCGACACGCCCTACCTACCGGAGATCAAACGCCAGGGTACGCAGCTCCTGCCGCTGCTGCGCGAAGGAGACGGCACCGCGCGCCGCACCAGCACGCGCGACCGGGGCGCGGTGCCGACGGCCAGCTGAACCCGATCACCCGCGGTGCGGCCCGGTCAGCTCGGCAAGCAGCGTGTATAGCCGGGCGGCCGCCGGGCGGTCGAACTCCGGTCGGGTGAGAGGCACCGGCGTTCTGCGACGCAGCGCCGTCAGTCGGGCTGTCGGCGGTTGGGCCAGCAGGGCGGCCAGGTGGGCGGCCGCGGTATCGGTGGATCTTCCGAACAGAGCGGCTGACGCGCCGACGATGGCACGTGCCGGCTGGCGGAGGTAGCGGTGCATACCGCTGTTGACGAACAGGGGGTTGTAGAGCACGTAGCGGACCTGGCTCTCCGGATGCGCGGCCGCGAAGCCCGCTCCCAGCAGGTCGTTGGCGCGTGCGCCCTGCATGGTGGCCTTGAACAGGCTGTATCCGTCGGCGAGCTGGAGGTCGTCCCAGTTGATTCCGCCGGCCCGGATTCCACCGGTGCCGCAGAGGTTGAGGATGAGCGGCGCCTCTGCACGGTCCAACGCGGGGCGAAGCCGTTCGGCGAGCAGATAACGACTGAGGACGTAGATCGCGAAGCTCTGCTCGAAACCCTCGTCGGTGACGACCCGCCGCTGGCCGAAACGTCCCGCGGCCAGCACCAACACGTCAATCTTGTCGGGGAGCCGGTTGGTCAGTGCGGCGGTCTGCCGGACCGAGGTGAGGTCCGCGTCGGCGCTGCCGATCGCGACGACCCGGTCCCCGGCTTGCCGGAGCCGGTCAGCGAGTGCTCCGCCGATGCCGCGTGTCCCGCCCGTGATCACCACTGTGCGCATACTTCATCGTGGGTCTCGTCCGAGTTCGCGGAAAGAAGGCACATCGATGTCACCGGTCCTACCGCTACCCGTGACCCTGGCCGACCACGCGTCGTGCGCGGCGACCGACATCCTGCGGCGCGTGGGCGAGAAGTGGACAGTTCTCGTTCTCGCCGTGCTCCGGGAGCGCCCCTACGGTTTCAACGAACTCGATCGCACAGTTCACGGGCTGAGCCGGCGCATCCTCACCCGCACGTTGCGGATGCTGGAGGCCGATGGGCTGATCAGCCGCCAACAGATGCCGGACCGCGTCGAGTACGCCCTCACCGACCTGGGCCACTCACTTCTCCCGTTGGTCATCGCGCTCGGCGAGTGGGCGGTCGATCACGCGTCCGAGATCGAACAGGCACGAGCGCGGGCGCGGGGGCCTGCCGGACAGCCGCCGCCAGCGGCACCGAGGCCGGCCAGGGGCTTTGACACAGCTCCTAGCGCCTGAGGTAGGCGGCCAGGCCGCCGAGCTCCTCGCTGGCGATGAACACCGACCGTACGTTGAGAATGGCCTCCTCGACGTGGGCGGAGCAGCCCCACGCGGCGTCGCCCCACGAATCGGCGATCTTGATCTCGGCCGGGGCGGTGCATCCCGGGGTGCCGCCCAGCTCACAGCGTTCCGGGTGCGGCATGGCGGCCTGCGCGGCGGCGGCGGCGCGCATCCGGGCGGCGAGTTCCGCGGCGGCGGTCGCCCGCTGCTCGGCCTCGGCGCGCAGCTCCCGTTCGACGCGTAGCACCCTGGCCAGCTCGTCATGGGCTGACCTGGCACGCTCCTCGGCGGCCCGGCGTGCCTGCTCACTGTGGTGGCACTCGATGGCCAGGGCGGCGGTGCCGGCGAAGACCCGGGCGAGGGCGAGGTCGGAGTCCTGTGGGGCCCGCGGAATGCGGTGGTACATGGCGAAGGTGCCCAGGAGGCCGCCGTCGCGGGCCAGGATCGGCGTGGACCAACAGGCCGACACGCCGGCCTGATCGGCGAGGTGCCGGAAGTCGTCCCAGAACGGGTCGGTGCCGATGTCGGTGACGATCACCGGTTGCCGCCGGTGGGCGGCCGTACCACAGGACCCGATGCCCTCGCCGGTGGCGATCCCGTCGATGGCCTCGTTGTAGAAGTCGGGGAGGCTGGGTGCGGCGCCGTGGCGCAGGTGCCGACCGTCGGGATCGGCGAGGAGGACGGAGACGAGCACTTCCTGCGGTGCCAGATTCTCGATGCAGCGGGCCATCCCGTCGAGCACCTCGGCCAGGGGCGCCTGGCGGGCGATCTGCTCCAACAGGGCGCGGTGTTCGGCCATCAGCCGTTGCGCCTGCTTGACCTGGGTGGTCTCCACGCCGAGCACCCGGATCCCGCAGACCTGACCGGCGGCGTCCCGGCGCGGCTCGTAGGTGAAGTCGAAGTATGCCTCCCGCGCCTGGGGGCCGATCCCCAAGATGACCCGGGCGTCGCCGCCGGTGTACGGCTCACCCGTGCGGTAGACCTGGTCCAGCAGGGCGATGAAGCCCTGACCGGCCAGCTCGGGCATCAGGTCCGCGAGGGCGACGCCGGTGCGGGCCCGTTCTTCGCCGATGGTGGCGAAGAACGCCGGATTCGCCGTCTCCACCAGATGCTCCGGGCCGGCCAGCGAGGCGAAGACAGCGGTGGACTGCCCGAACAACGCCCGCAGATCCTCCTCCGCCGCTGCCTGCCCGGCGCCCGCCGAATCCGCGGTCGAGGACAGCTGGCCTGGTACCGCCGTCACGTCGTGGTCCGCCTCTCGTCTGCGGTTACGGGGATGACTCGATGTGCGTCGCTCGGGGACGGTCCTCACCGTGCGCGAGGAGGTGGCTGAGGCCGCCGACGCAGCCTACCGGCGGGACGGACCGACGGCGAACGCACGCGGGTTCGAGACCTCCGGCTGCCGGCACACCCGGCAGCCGGAGGTGTCACCCGGACGGATCCGGTGCGCTCCTCGGGCTGGTCTGCGCCGGCCTGCGGACGTAGGAGACGGTTGCCCCCACCAGCAAGACGGCACCCAGGAAGAAGTAGGTGTTGATTCCGAGGCCGGCCCAGAACTCGCCAGTGGAGATGTCGTCGGTTCCGACGAAGCCGCCGCGACGGACACCGGTGACCATCAGCAGGTTCTCGGCCATCCCGGGAACGCCCCGGAGCACGAGCAGGACGCTGCCACACAGCAGCGGCGGCAGGAGTAACCACCGGGGAAGATGTCGGGCCCCGCCACGGACGGTGGTGAGGACGACGGCCGCCCCGACGGCGGACATCGAGATGAGTACGACGTTGAAGATCACGTAGGCCCGCGTACTCCAGGGCCCGTCGCCTGTCGGATCGTCGCCGGGAAAGAACACCAGGAGCACGTGGGACACCACGAAGAAGCTCAACCACGCGAGGGCGCCGTACGCCCAACGCGGACCTTCGAAGGCGGGCATACCAGCACCATCGTCGCGCCGGCACGCTGACGCCTCCCACCTTCGGGGGGCCTTCCTCCCACGACGGAGCGAGGCGCGGGATTGTCAACGCGCCCAACTCGGCCCCGAGGCGGGAGACGCGGTGCGGAGGCACCCGACCGACCGCCGCGAACATGAGCAGATGCGAATACGTGAGTGCATCGCTACTATGGGTCAGCAATCCCGACGGAAGGGAGTCGTGCCCGCGTGCGAAGTCCCGTCAACGGAACCGCGCCGACGTCTACACCGGGCCGCTCCGCGCCGCCTGTGGCCGACCGGCTGCGCAGGCTCGCCCGGTGGATGGTGCTGTTCGCGGCCGCCGTCGGGGCCGGCGTTCTCCTGGCCGTGCTGTTCGACGGGCCGGCCGCCGCCCACGCGACGCGCAGCGGCGTCGGTGACGACCCGCGGGCGCGGCTCGGCGGCCTGGTCGAGCCGGTCGCGCGGCTCACTGTCGCACGGCTCCCCGACCCGGACCGCCAGCGCGCCACCGCTGTCGACGCCCGCCGCGGCGGGGGCCCCAACGCCCCGCTGGCAGGGACCATCGCTGCCGTCGTCGCCCCCCGCGAGACGACCTTCTCGACGCCACCTCGGCAGTCGAAGGGCGCGGCGCCGGCGCTCGTGCCGCCGCCGCGGGTCGACGCGTCCGGCGCGGGGAAGCACGACCGACTCCGGGCCGTCTCCCCAGCTCGCGTGGGTCCTCGGTCAACTCGCCCGGCCCACCCGTCGCGACAGGCCACCGCTCCACCACCACTGACGCCCGACGCCGCGCCCGCCTCACCCGCGGCGCACAGGCCGGCCGACGCATCCGCGACGGACCTGCTCACCGCCACGCTGCCGCCCGTCGCGGGCATCGCCACCGCCACGCTGCCGCATGTCGTGGACATCGCCACCGCCGCGCTGCCGCCCGTCGCGGGCATCGCCACCGCCACGCTGCCGCATGTCGTGGACATCGCCACCGTCATGCTGCCGCAGGTCGTCGAGATCGTGCCGATCCGGCCTGTCGTGCTGGCGCTCCTCGGTGTCACCGACGCCGTTCTGGCACCAGTTCGCGACGCGGTGGTCGTCCCGGAGGCACCTCAACCGCCCGCTCCCCGAGCAATCGGGCCGCCCGCCGTGCGGGTGGCCGACCCGACACCCGCGCCGACCGTACCGACGCCACCGGCGGGACCGGGGGGATCGGCGGGATCGGCGGACCCGGCCCCGGCGGCCCCCGCGTTGGTGCCGCTAGCCGGCACGGCGGTGCCGACCCCCGCCGCGCCGCCGTGGGTGTCCGTCGTCGAGTGCACGCGCCCGACGGCCGCGACCCGGCACCTCGCCGCGCGTCCCGGCCCGGTGCTCGCGGAGGCCGCCCTACCAGGTCGCCCCGTCGCGCCCGCCGACCAGGATGCCGACGGTGTCGACGATGGATCGACGCCCCCGCCGGGACTGGCCCGCACTGTCGACAGGCAGTCGCATCTCGGTGTCGCACAGCCATGCGAACTCCTGCCGCTTCTCGTCGAGGGCCATACTCCGTCCGCGATCGCCCGGCCGGGCTAGGGCGGGTCGACCGACCCGGGTGGCCGGCACACACGGTCAGCTCGACCCGGCTCGGTCGACAGGTCCCCGCGCCCGTCCGCCGTGACGGTGCCACGGGGCGATGCCTATCCCGTCCCTCGCGCACGAACGCCCCGACCAACCGTTGACGTTCCGGGACCGGTGGCCGTCGTGACGCGTACCTGAGATCGGAGAGACGTGGTGATCCACGTTGTCGTCGCCGAAGACATGGGTTTGCTGCGTGGTGCGCTCTGCGCCGCGCTGTCACGTGAGGAGGACATGGAGGTGGTCGCCGACGTCGAGGGTGTCGGCGAGTTGTTGGCTGCGGTCCGGCGGTGCCGACCCCAGGTGGTGGTGTTGGCGCTGACACCGGAGTTGCCCGATCCGGTGGAGGTGGTCGCCCGGATCAACGCGGAGGCGCCGCACGCGGCCGTGCTGGCGATGAGCCCCCGGTGGAGCCCGACCCTGGTGGAGGCGGCGCTGGCCGCCGGTGCGCGCGGCCTGGTCGGTAAGGACAGCTCTCTGGCGGAGTTGGTACGGGCGATCCGCGCGCTCGCGGCCGGGGAACGGGCGATCGACCCGACCGCGGCGGTAGCGGTGCTGAGCCCTCCGGAGATCCCGTTGACAGCCCGGGAGATGGACGTGTTGCGGATGGCCGCCGAGGGTCTGCCCCTGAAGGAGATCGCCGTCCGCCTCTACCTGGCGCACGGTACGGTGCGCAACCATCTGTCGGTGATCCTACGGAAGACCGGAGCCCGCAACCGCCTGGAGGCGGTGTGGCGCGCACGGCGTAACGGCTGGTTGTAGCCGTGGGGGCGGGTCCGGCAGAAGCGTCCGGCCCCGCCCCCGTCGCCGTGCGGGCCCACCTGAGTCGTGTTTGAATGTTGACGTTGTGTGATCGCCATCGGAGTGTGGGAAGGCTCATCGTGATCCGTACCCTGCTCGCCCTGGACGGCGCCCTGGTGTTGGGCGCGCTGTCGTTCGTCCTCGCCGCCGAGGAGGACATTCGCGTCGTGGCGGAGGTCGATCGCGGCGACGCGGTCTCCGCGGCGGTCCGCGCCCAACGACCCGACGTGGTGGTGGCCGACCTCGACTTCGTCGAGGACGTCGATCCGGGTCGCCTCGACCCGTGCCCCGTCCTGGTGCTGGCCGCCCCCCATCGGGCCCAGCGACTGCGCGGCATGCTCTGCCCGACCAGGACCGTCGGCATCCTGCGCAGCGACGCCGCCCCCCAACGCGTCATCGACGGGATCCGCCGGCTCGCCCGGCGGGAGCCGGTGCTCGACGCGGATCTCGTCGTCGCGGCACTGCGCTCGGACTGCCCACTGACCATCCGGGAGACGGAGGTGTTGAGGTTGACCGCGGCGGGGGCGCCGGTCGCGGAGGTGGCGGCGTCGCTGGGGCTCAGCCGTGGCACCGTCCGCAACCATCTCGGTCGGATCGGCCGCAAGGTGGGCGCGCGTACCCGGGTGGAGGCCGTGCGGATGGCCGGCGAGGCCGGCTGGATCTGACCGGTGCCGTCGGCTCTGGTGCGTGGGGTTCAGCCCCGCCGCGCCGACGCCGCCCACGACGGCACGCCCGGGTCGTCCCAGCACCCGACGAGCATGCGGTAGGTGGCCGAGTGGGCCATCAACTCCCGGTGCGTGCCGAGCACGGGTTCGTCGCCGTCGAGGACCAGCATCCGGTCGGCGCGCAGCGCGGAGCTGATCCGGTGCGCGATCACCACGAGGCTGCCGGGCCGCCGGGCGAAGGCGTCCTCGACTGTCGCCTCCGCAGTCGGGTCCAGGTGGCAGGTCGCCTCGTCCAGGATCACCAGCGGGGCGGGCGCCAGCCAGGCCCGGACGGCCGCGATGAGTTGCCGCTCGCCGGTGGAGAGCAGCGCCGGCACGACCGGCGCGGCCAGGCCCCCCAGGCGGGTGGCCAGGGGACGCGCACCGAGCGCGTCGAGGGTGGCCTCCAGCGTGTTGTCGTCGGCGTCCGGCCGCAGGTAGCGGAGGTTGTCGGCGAGGCTGCCGGTGAAGACGTACGCCTCCTGGGGCACCAGCACCCGCAGCCCACCCAGGGCGGACGGCTCGGCGTCGGCGACCGCCGCACCGGCCAGGTGGACAGTGCCGGTCTGCGGCGGCACCAGCCCGGCCAGCAGGGCGGCCAGTGTGGACTTGCCCGCACCACTCGGGCCCACCACGGCGAGGTGCTCGCCCTCGGCAAGCGTCAGCGAGAAGTTCCTCAGCACGGGCCGGGCGCGCGGGCCGTACCCGAAGGTCAGCTCCCGGACCTCGACGGCCGGTGAGCGACCGACCGGTCCGGTTGGCGGGTGGGGTGCCCGGGTGATGGGGGCCGGCGGGCGGGGGCCGTCGGTCACCGGATAGGCACGCAGGATGTTCTCCAGGGTGACCGCGTACCGCAGCCCGCCGCCGCCGAGGCCCTGCACCAGGGTGTGCAGGGCGGGTTGCAGCCCGGTGGAGACGTAGATCAGCGCGCCCAACACCGCGCCCGCTGTCAACCCGCGCTCGACCAGCCACGGCGCGGCCACGAGCAGCACCACCAGCGGCAGCCAGCCGCCGATGCCGAGGCTGAGGCTGCGGATGGCCGCCATCCGGGCGAGGGTGCGTTCGGCGGCGGCCTGCGCCGACACCCGGCGTTCCACGTCGGCGGTCACGCGTGCCTGGGCGCCGCAGGCCAGCACGTCGCGGTGACCGGCGAGTGCGGCCGCCGCCGACTGGCCGAGCCGCTCACCGGCCCGGACGTAGGCACGCTGGTGCGCGACCATCGACGGCAGCGCGGCGAGGAACACGGCCAGGCCGGCGACCAGCGGCGCGGCGGCCAGCGCCGCCACCACCGGTGCCAGGGCGAGGAGTCCGAGCAGGGCCGCGCCGGCGGAGAAGAGGAAACCGCGGGTCACCATGAGCAGACCGGCGAAGGTGTCGCGGATGATCTCCATCTGGTGGGTCAGCCGGGTCACCGCGGCGCTGTCCGGACGACCTCCCGCTCGGGTGGCCTCGCGCAACGCACCCCGGACCACCTGGGCGGCCACGTCGTCGCGGAACGGCTCGACCACGGCACCGAGGCTCCGGTACGTCCGACCGGTCGCCGCCGCGCCGACAAGCACCGCCACGGCGAGCGCCCCCAACCACGCCAGGCCGTTGAGGAGACGTCCAGCCAGAAAACCCTCGTCGACGGCGCGGGCGACAAGGAGGCCGGCGAGCAGGGCGGGCAACGACTCGACGAGCGACCAGCCGCAGAGCCGGGCGAGAGCACTGCGGCGGGCTCGCAGCGCCCGCCAGGTCACCCGCCGTACGCTCAGGCGGCTCACGGCCCACCGCCGGCCGGCTGGAAGACAGCCCGGTAGTCCGGGTCGGCCCAGAGCAGCCGGTGCGGTGCCACGCCGCGCAGCCGACCGCCGTCCAACCAGGCGACGAGGTCGGCCGCCGCGGCCGCCGCCGGCCGGTGGGTGACCACCAGTCGGGTACGCTCGCCGGCCCGCCCGAGCACCGCCTGGGTGATCCGGTGTTCGGTCGCGGTATCCAGGCTGGACGTCGCGTCGTCGAGGATGAGCAGCCGCTCGGCGGCGAACGCGCGAGCCAGGCCGAGGCGTTGGGCCTCGCCTCCGGAGAGCGGTGTGTCCACCAGCGGGGTGCGGTAGCCCTCGGGCAGTCGGTCGATCACGTCGGCGACCGCCGCCAGGCGGGCCGCCCGCAGGACCGCCGGTGTGGCCGGGCTCCGGTCGGCCGGTGGTGTCGCCGCGTCGACCGGCAGCGCCAACCCGATCGCGTCGTGGACTGTCGCGCCGATCAGCACCGGCCGGTCGAAGGCGTAGCCGACGGCTCGGCGCAGTGCCGACCCGTCGAGGTCGCGCAGCGGCACGCCGTCGAGTCGCACCTCACCGCCGTCGGGGTCGTACAGCCGTCCGGCGACGGCGGCCAGCGTCGACTTGCCGGCACCGGAGGCTCCGACGACAGCCACCGTCGCGCCGGCCGGCACGTCCAGGTCGATGCCGTCCAGGATGGACCGGCCGTCGTCGGCGTGCACGCGTACCCCGCGCAGTCGCAGGGCGCCTCCGCCGGGCGGAAGGGGCCGGTCGCCGGCCGACGTGGCCGGTTCGTGCAGCAGCTCGGCGACCCGGTGTGCCCCGGCGCGGCTGCGGACCAGGTGGTTGAGGGTGGCGAGCACTGCACCGAGCCCGGCGCCCATGGCCGCGTAGCGGACCGCGGCGACCAGTTGGCCCGGCGTGAGCCAGCCCGCGGTCAGCGCGTACCCGCCGACCGCGATGACGCTCAGGTTCAGCAGCGGCGCCACGGCGGAGGTGCGCGCGCTCGCCCGGGCCAACAGGTCCCAACCGCGCCGGCCGTACCGGCCCAGCTCCGGCAGGGCCGCCAGCACGCGGTCCTCCTCGCGGTGGGTGGTGGCGGCGGCGGCGATGGTCCGGGCACCGGTCAGCGACTCCAGCAGCCGACCGGCGATGGTGCCGAGCACCCGCTGGTACGCGGCGGTCGCGGCCGAGGCGTCAGCCACGAAGGCGCGCATGAGGACGGCGAGCAGGGCGAGACCGGCGAGCAGGGTGACCCCGAGGACCGGTTCGAGGAGGGCGAGGGCGACGACGCTGCCCAGCGGTGGAAGCACCGCCACGACGGCCAGCACCACTGCGTTGCCAGCCTGTCCCGCGTCGGCGGCCTGGCCGACCAACCGGCCGACGAGATCACCGACCGGGTGCCGGCGGGTGGCACGGACATCCAACGCGAACACGTGCCGCAGCAGGTGCCGGCGCAGCCCGGCGGTGGCGCGTGCCGCGCCGAATCCACTGGTCAGATCCGTGAGGGTGTCGACGCAGACGAGGACGACGACCAGGCCACCGGCGGACACCGCCCACCAGCCGGAGCCGCCGGCGAGGGCGGCGTCGACGGCGTGGCCGAGGGCTGCGGGTAGCAACAGTTCGGCGGTCGCGCCGAGCAGCGCGACCGCGGCGAGCCCGCCGGTCCAGCCGCCGCCCGCTCGGGCCGTCCGCCACAGCAACCGGTCCCCCGCGGCGAACGTCGGCATCTGTCCTCCCGTTGGTACGCGATTGCCCTGGGTGGGCACGTCTGCCCACCCAGGGCTTCGCTTGTGCGGCGGATCAGTTGCAGGTCGTGACGGAGAGCGAGCTGTCGCCGCAGAGCAGCAGGCTCGCCCGGCTACCGCCACCAGTGCGGTCGGCCGGAGCCATCTCCAGGCCCTGGAGGTCCAGAAGCGCCATGTCGTTCACCTCCCTTCCTTCTGTTCGCCGAACCGGTCGCCCCCGCTGTCGCGAGGGAGTCTCTGCGCGCCCGGCAGGGGCGCGAGAAAGGGCAGCACCGGCGGCTGGTCGCGCTGTGCGCAGGCCAGCGCGTAGAGCACGCCGGCGGTGCCGGTGCCGAAGTCCATGGAGAGCCGCAGCAGCTGCTCACCGGGGAACGCGGTCCCGTCCCGGTACGGCAGCGCGTGCCAGGCCAGCCGGTCCACCTGCGCGCCGAGTTCCCGGCGGTCGGCGTCGTCGGTCGAGGCGGCGAGGTAGGCGATGATGCCGGCCCGTCCGGCGAAGAGCCCGGACTGTGCGTAGAACGGTGACCGTGCGGCGCGGCGGATACCCGCGCTCGCCTCGGCGAACCGTTCGTCGGCGCGGTGGCGCAGGTACTGGTCGAGGACCAGCCCGATGCCGACGCTGCCGTGCGCCAGGTACGGCATGGTCCGCCAGCCCTCGTTGACCTCCAGGGCACCGTCCGGGCGCAGCACACACCGGCGCAGATCCTGGCGCAGCGCCGTGGCGGCGTGCTCCAACAGTTCCTCGTCGCCGCTGAGCTCGTAGAGCCGCAGCAGCATCAGCGCCGGTCCGGTCCGGCCGCGCAGCAGCCCGGCGTACGGGTTGCGCCCGCCGCTGACGTCCGGGCCCGGATCGTCGGCCAGTTGCCCGACCACCCGCTCGGCGACCCGCCACGCGGCGTCGCGCAACGACACCTCCCCGGTACGCGCGGCCAGCTCGGCCAGGTTGAGCGCGATCCCGGACAGTCCGCTCGCCAGGCTGTGGTCGAGCCCGTCGACGGGTTCGCGCAGGCAGATGTCGACGACGTCCAGCGCGTCCTGCCGTCGGCCGAGGTGGTCGAGGGCGTGGGCGACGCCGTGCAGCCCGTCGTAGAAGCCGCAGCGGGTGCCGGACGGCGGCGCTGTCGCCCGCCGCACCAGCCAGTCCTCGTGCTCGGGCCACCGCCCGGCGCCGCTCTTGTCCAGCGCGTACAGCACTCCGGCCGCTCCGTGGGCGAGGTTGAGGCCGCCGCTGCGGAACTGTTCGATGTCGCCGGGGAAGAGTCGGTCGTCCCGGGCCGGGGTGGCGCTGGCCAGGATGGCCGTCGCCAGCTTCTCCCGGGTGACGGACGCGTGGTGTGCGTCCGCGTCCCTCGGGCCGCCGGTGATCTCCTCGACCGCGGGGTCGAGGAAGGACCTCGGCACCGGGAAGTTCGCGGCGATGATGTCGGCCAGGTGCGTCACCTTCGCCGGTGCGAGCCGCACCAACTGGGTCAGGGGCAGGAACAGCGCCAGCCGCAGGCAGGCCAGGGCGTAGGTGTCGACCGCCGGCCCGGTCCGGTCCCGCGGTGCCGCGAACCCCTGGTTGCGCAGCCCGGGTCGGCGGTGCCCGGCGATCGGCGCGGCCACCTCGAAGTCGACGAGGGCGACCCGGTCGTCCGGCCGGATCATGATGTTGAACAGGTGCAGGTCACCGTAGACCAGGCCGCGCTCGTGGATCGCCGCGACGACCGACTCGACCTGCTCGAAGGTCTGCCGGGCCCACCGGGCGTACGCCGCCCGGTCGTCGTCTGTCGCGTCGGCGTCGATCAGCGGGTACCTGTCGACGAGCACCTTGTTCAGCGGTCGGCCCTCGATGAACTCGAGCGCGAGGAACCGGTGCTCGCCCAGGGCGAACTCGTCGTGCACCCGGGGCACCTGTGGCAGGTCGGCGAGTTGCCGCAGGGCGTCCGCCTCACGGGCCAGCCGGGCGACGGCGTCGGTGCCGTCGGCGTCCAGGCCGGCGTGGGGGCGGGCCTCCTTCAGCACCACCTCGGTGTCGGTGCGCAGGTCCCGGCCCACGTACAGCCCGCCGCCGTTGGAGAAGTGGATCACCCGCTCGATCCGGTACGGCACCTGGTCGGTGCTGGTGCCGCTGCGGGCGGCCAGGTGCGGGCCGAGGAAGTCGGGCAGGGTGATCCAGGACGGTACGTGGAAGACCGGCTCGCGGCGGTCCGGCACCAGCGTGCCGGAGTCGTCCTCGATGGCCGGCACCACCTGACCGTCGGGCGAGAGGCAGTAGCGGGCGGCGAAGCCGCCGTAGCGCACGTGCACCGGGCCGCTGCCGTAGCGCAGGTCACTGAGGATGTACGGCCCGGTCTCGCCGGTGAGCAGTTCGTCGAGTTCCTTGCAGGTCAGCTCCAGTTCCGCGTCGTCGCGGGGGTAGACCGTGACGAACTTGCCGCTGGCGGCCCGGGCGGCGTACTTGGAGTTGCGCAGCAGCAGTGTGCGGGGCCCGCGCAGGAACTTGAAGGACAGGCCGCGGGGGACGCAGTAGTCCCACACCGCGTCCAGCACCCGCTCGGCGTTCGCCAGGCCCGCCGAGATGTGGATCTTCCACCCCTGCTGCGGCAGCGAGCCGCCGTCGGGGGCGTAGATCAGCCAGTCGTCGAGCGGCTCGCTGCGCCAGCCGGTCGGCAGCGGCCGTTCGGCGGCCGGGAAGACGGGCTGCGCGACGGCGCTGCCGAGCGAGTCGTAGAACAGTGGGTCGGCGGCGCAGTAGCTGTCGTAGCGTTCGTCCACTGTCCCGCCGCCCTTCGACTCGGCCGGCTGTTGTTCCGGCGTTGCATTGAGTCTCGTCCACGGGACGTGGTGGCTCCCAGTGCACATAGTCACGACGTTCGATGCGGGGCGCACGGTGCCCCGTGACATTAGTCAGGGCCACCTGCCCGCCTCGATCAGCGCCACACGGCTGCGCGGCGCGTTGTTCGATGCGACACACAGGGTGGCCGTCTGCTCACTGAGCTGCGTGTTCTTGACCCCTGGCGAGAGCAGAACTTAGACTTCCGTGATTGTTAACGTTAACAGTCACGTCACTCGATCGTAATCAGCAGGTCATCGGCACCGGGTCCCCCGTCAACCCCGGTGGCGACGCGACAGACCGGTGCCGACCGGGCCGAGGGGACCGCGAAGGCGCGTACCACCACCAGCCAGGAGGACGAGCACATGACGCACGAGCAGCACGAGCCGGTGAGCGGCGAGCGGAAATTGGTGAGCCGGAGAACCGTCCTGACGACGATGGGGGCCGTACCGGTCGCGGCGGTCGCCGCGGTCGCGGGGGCCTCGCCAGCCTCGGCCGCGGCGGCGAGCATCAATCCGTCCGCGACGCGGCAGACGATCCGAGGATTCGGCGCGATGGCCCACGCGGCCTGGATCGGCGACCTGACGGCCGCCCAACGGGACACGGCGTTCGGCACCGGCCAGGGTCAGTTGGGGTTCTCCCTGCTGCGGATCCCGGTCAACGAGAACCAGGCGGACTGGAGTGCCGACCTCGCGACGGCGCAGCGCGCGGTCGCGCTCGGGGCGACGGTGTTCGCGTCGCCGTGGAACCCCCCGGCCAGCATGATCGAGACCTTCACCCGGGGCAGCCAGACCAACGCGAGGCGCCTGCGGTACAGCTCGTACGCCGCCTACGCCACGCACCTGAACAACTTCACCACGCACCTGCGCAACAACGGGGTGAACCTGTACGCCATCTCGGTGCAGAACGAGCCCGACTACGCGGCCGAGTGGACGTGGTGGACCACCACCGAAATGGTGCGGTTCCTGAAGGAGAACGCCGGCTCGATCAGCACCAGGGTCATCGCTCCCGAGTCCTTCCAGTACGTGAAGTCCGTGTCGGACCCGATCCTCAACGACGCCGCGGCGCTGGCCAACGTGGACATCATCGGGGCGCACCTCTACGGCACCTCGTACTCGAACTTCGCCTATCCGCTGTTCAAGCAGAAGGGCGCGGGCAAAGAACTCTGGATGACCGAGGTCTACTACCCCAACAGCAACACCAACTCGGGCGACGCCTGGCCCGAGGCGCTCGACGTGGGCGAGCACATCCACCGCGCCATGGTCGACGCCGAGTTCCAGGCGTACGTCTGGTGGTATCTGCGGCGCAGCTACGGCCCGATGCGCGAGGACGGCCAGATCAGCAAGCGCGGGGCCATGATGGCGCACTTCGCCAGGTTCGTCCGCCCCGGCTACCAGCGGATCGACGCGACCGCGAACCCGGCGTCGAACGTCTACGTCTCGGCCTACCGCGGCGGCGACACCGTCGTGATCGTCGCCGTCAACAAGAACACCTCGTCGGTGAGCCAGCAGTTCACCCTGTCCAACACCACCGCGTCCGGCAGCGTGTCGAACTGGCTGACCGACGCGAGCCGGACCGTCGCGCCCCAGGGCGCGCTCACCATGTCGAACGGCTCGCTCACCGTCACACTCCCAGCCCGCAGCGTGATGACCTTCGTGACCACCGTGAGCGGCGGCACGACCCCGGTGGGAGACACCTACAAGCTGGTCAACGTCGACACCGGTGTGGTCCTCGGCGTCCAGAACATGTCCACGGCCGACGGTGGTCTGGCCGTGGTGTGGGGCGACACCGGCACCGCCGACCACAACTGGGTCCGGGTCACCGACGGCAACGCGTTCCGGTTCCGCAACGTCAACAGCGGCAAGGTCCTCGGCGTCGAGAACATGTCGACCGCCGACAACGCCCGCGTCATGCAGTGGAGCGACAACGGCACCGCCGACCACCGGTGGACCCTGGTGGCCAACAGCGACGGTTCCTACCGGATCCGCAACGTCAACAGCGGCAAGGTGCTCGCCATCCTCAACGGCTCCAGCACCTGGGGCACCCAGGCCGTCCAGTACGCCGACAACGGCAGCACCAGGAACAACTGGCGACTGGTCCAGGTCGGCTGACCGTCCAGCGCACGGCTGCGGTGGGGATCAGGCCGATCACCTGATCCCCACCGACCGGCCGCCCCTCGGTCAGCCCAGGTACTTCTCCCACGGGCCGGTGATCGCCAGGGTGAGGCCGGGGTCCTGCATGTTGACGAAGAGGACCCGGCCGTCGGCGCTGAAGGTCGGCCCGCAGAACTCCGAATCGTTGAGCTGGTTCCGCGCGATCGCGTACGTCGGCCCTCCCGGAGTCGTGCTGAGCACGTGGGAGGCCCCGGTGCCGTCCTCGGCGAGCACCAGGCTGCCCCACGGGGTGACCGACACGTTGTCCGGGCCGTCGAAGGTGAGGTCGTTGTACTTGACCGGCGTGCCCTCCTCCGAGGCCGTCTGGTGCGGGAAGTACGTCACCAGCTGGATGGTCTGGGCCCGGAAGTTGTAGAACCAGACCATGCCGTCGTGCGGCGCGGCGTCGGCCGGCAGGTCACCGTCGTCCCAGGCGTAGGAGTTGACCACGTAGACGCCCTCGTCGGTGCTCCACACCCCCTCGAACTTGCGTCCGCGGGTGACCTGGCCGTCGGCGAACTGCTCGCGCACCGACGTGTGCCGCGCGTCGCGGTCGGGCACCTCGATCCACCGGACGGGGAAGGGGCGGCCCAGCTGGGCCGAGGTCAGGTAGGCGACGTCCGGCAGCACCGAGCCGTCGTCCATGATGATCTGCATGGCGGCGAGGACACCGGCGTTCGGTGCGAGGCGGGTGAGCACACCGGGGCCGAGCTTGACCCCGGCCGGGGCGGTCCAGCGGTAGAAGAGCCCGTTGGGCTCGTCGGCGTCCTCGGACAGGTAGATGTGCGTGCGGTCCCGGTCGACCGCCAGGGCCTCGTGGGAGTAGCGGCCCAGGCACCTGATCGGCCGCGGGTCCGCGCTGCCGTCGGCCCAGACCTCGAAGACGTACCCGTGATCCTTCTGGTAGACGCCCGACCGGGTGCCCTCCTCCCACTCGTCGCCGGCCCGGTCCTCGGTCTCCTCGCAGGTCAGCCAGGTCCCCCAGGGGGTCGGCCCGCCGGCGCAGTTGGAGATGGTGCCGGACAGGGCGACGAACTCACCAAGGTTGCGGCCCGCGCGGTCGGTCCTGATCACGGTGCAACCGCCGGCGTCGGTGGCGCCCGCGTCGTACACAGTGCCCTTGACGTGCGGTACGCCGAACTCGGCACCCGGGTCGATCTCGTGGTTCTGGATCAGTGTGTAACGGCCGTGGCCGGCGTCGTAGACGGCCATGCCGTCGTGGTCCGACGGCGTCACGCCCTGGCCCCTGTCGAGTCGGGTGACGCCGGTCCGGGTGACGACCGTGTAGCTGAAGCCCTCGGGCAGGGCCAGGACCCCCTTGGGGTCGTCCACGAGCGGCGGGAAGGGCACGTGACCACCCTTGACCGGCGAGTGCGGCCGGCCGGGGCTGGCCTGGGCCAGGGACGGCAGGCCACCGGCGACGGCAAGGCCCACGCCGGCGGCGGCGCCGCCCGCGAGGAAGGTACGACGGGAGGAAGGCACGCGGATCAGCTCCTGGTCCAGGGGTGTACGACGGCTGACAGCCAACTCCCGTGGACGGACACCGACACGTCGCCCGAGGGTTCCGGTGGTGACATCGAAGTGAACTATCAGGGCCGCGCACCCGTCGCGAAGCTGGTCACAGGTCGTCGCGGACCTCGATCCGGCGGCGGGATACCCTGACCGCGGTGCCTCGCAGAGCCGGACCGGAGGAGTCGATGCGGGAATGACGGCAGAGCGACAGATGCCCTCCCAGGACGACGTACTCGGATATTTCGACACGCTGTCGAACTGGGGACGGTGGGGCGACGACGACGAGCGCGGCACGCTCAACCACATCACCGACGACGTCCGGCTGGCCGCGGCGCGGGCCGTACGCCACGGCAGGAGCGTCTCCTGCGCGTGGGAGGTCGCCGCCCCGGCGGACATGGAGCGGTCGACGACCACGTGCCCGTGCGCCGCCGAGATGCCGGGCGCCGAGCACATGCCACCCCACTTCCACGGTGACCGGAGCTGGGGTTTCTCGTCCGAACGGCTCGGCCTCACGTTCCACGGCAACACCCTCACCCACGTCGACTCGCCGTGCCACCTGTTCTGGGACGGCACGATGTACAACGGGCGGTCGCACTCGCTCGTCGACGTCGAGAGAGGATCGGCGTGGGCCGCCGTGACGGCGGCAGCCGACGGGATCATCACCCGTGGTGTCCTGCTGGACGTCGCGGGCGCCCGCGACGTGCCGTGGCTGGAGCCGGGGCAGGGTGTCTTCCCCGACGATCTCGACGAGGCCGAACGTCGCCAGGGCGTACGCGTGCTCCCCGGCGACGCGGTGCTCCTGCGCACCGGCCACGGCCGCTTCCGACACGAGGCCGGCGCGGCAGGCGGTTTCGCGCAGACCGGCTGGCACGCGTCCTGCCTGCCGTGGCTCCAGGAACGGCAGGTCGCGCTGATCGGCGCGGACAGCCCCCAGGACGTGCAACCGTCGGGGTACGAGGCGGTGTTGATGCCGGTCCACGCCGTGGGTCTCGTCGCGATGGGTCTGTGGCTGCTCGACAACTGCGACCTGGAGGCGTGCGCGACGACGGCCGCCGAGCTGGGCCAGTGGGACTTCCAGCTCGCTGTCGCACCGGTCCGCTTCGCCGGCACGTCCGGCAGCCCGGTCAACCCAATCGCCACCTTCTGACCGGCCGGCGAGCGGCGGCCCGCCCGATCTCGCGCTACGCGCCGAGGCGTCGCAGGCGGAGCGTCATCGAATCCGCGTCGGCAGCGACCCCGACCGGGCCGAGATTCGTTGGTTACCGCACCGCTTCAACCGCCACCCCATGGGGCCAGCGCAAAGCGAAGCGCCCACACCCTGGCCAGGTGTGGGCGGTTTGTCGTCTCCGGATCAGAACGCGATGATCGGACCACCGCCGGCGAGCCCGGCGTATAGGCCAGGCTGCCCGGTCAGCACGTACCCGCCGCTGTCGACCGCGGCGAGCAGCGCGCTCGCGGCGTCGAGCCGGCCGACAGTGTCGTAGACGACGGCCAAGGCCCGCCAGCTGAGCGGGTCGACGGTGAGCACCTCGACGGCCGGATGGTTGACCAGCAGATCGAGCCGGTCGACGTCGGCCGCCCCGCGGGACGCTTCCGCGAGGCACATCACCGGGACGCCGACGACGCAGTCCTCGTCGGCGACCTCGGCGATCACCTCGCCCACGTGGATCGACTCGCGGCAGAACGCGAGGACGGCGGAGGCATCGAGGACGATGCGGACGGGGCGTTCCTTCACGCGGCGCGGGCGGGCAGGCCGAGCTGGGCACGCAGCTCGGCGTCCAGCTCCGGCGTCCACCGCCGCTTGGCCTCGCTGAGCCGCTCCCGGGCGCGGGCCTTGCCCTCCGGGGTGACGACGATGCCGGCGGCGGCGAGGACGTCCTCACTGCGGGCGCCGGTATCGCGGCTGCTGCTGTCCATGCCCGCAGGATACCCCCTGCTCAGGGTGGGAGTCACCAGCAACGCCGCCGGCGGCTGGTGCTATTGGTGCTGGCGGGGCAGCGGTGGCGGACCCTTCGTACCTCACTGAGTTGCGCCCTACGCTTCGCGCGGGCCGTCGCTCACCGGAGCCGAGCCGATCACCGTGCGGCCCGCCGATGTCGTCCGCGCACTGGCCCAGGTTGCCAAACGGGAGCGCCCCGCCGCCGCGTATCATTCCTGCCTGACGAATCTACGATTCCGCGAGGTGACCCTTCCACTCCTCGGCCGGGGTGAGCGGGACTGGCGCGGGCCGCTGCACCCCGGTCGTCAGCTCGATCCGGCGACCTTCGGCCGCCGACTGGAGCAGGGTGGTCATCGTTTCGAGTACGTGCAGCGCGAAGTCGCCGCCCGCCCGGGGCGGACGCTGAGCGTCGGCCCGGACGAAGTCGATCAAGCCGATGCCCCGGGCAGCCTCGGCGTAGCCGGCCCGCGGTTCGAGAGCGCGCCACTCGGTGCCGCCGAGCGCGAAGAGGCGGACCTCCCCGTCGAAGTGGTTCGGATCGGGAACGGCGAGTGTGCCGGTCTCCCCCCGTACCTCGATCGGAGCGGCAGTCGTCGTGACGCCGTCGAAGCTCGTGGTGATGGTGGAGAGGGCACCGCCTGCGTGTTCGAGCACGCCTGTCACGTGGGTGTCCACCTCCACCGGGATCCGCTGGCCGGTGCGCGCACCCGAGCTGATGACGCGCTCGGCACGCAGCCGGCTGGAGGCTCCGACCACCGCGCGAACCGGCCCGAGCAGGTGGATGAGCGCCGAGATGTAGTACGGCCCCATGTCCAGCAACGGGCCGCCGCCCGGGGCGTAGTAGAAGTCGGGGTTGGGGTGCCAGCGCTCGTGCCCCGCGGTGACCATGACGGCCGACGCGGACATCGGGCGCCCGATGAGCCCGCCGTCGATCGCCGCCCGCGCCGTCTGCGTACCCGTGCCCAGGACGGTGTCCGGCGCGCAGCCGACGCGCACGCCGGCCGACGTAGCCCGTTCGATGATCGTGCGACCCTCCGGGAACGTCACCGCGAGCGGCTTCTCGACATAGACGTTCTTGCCCGCGTCGATCGTGGCGAGCGAGATCTCGGCGTGCGCCGCGGGGATGGTGAGGTTGAGCACCGTCCGCACGTCCGGGTGGGCGAGCAGGCGCTCGACGCTCATCGCCTCGGCTCCGGGGACGAGGGCGGCGGCCTCGGCGGACCGGGAGGCGTCCAGGTCGGCCAGTGCGGCGACGCGCACCGCGGGGTGGTCCGCGAGGGTGTCCAGGTACGCGCGGGAGATGACCCCGAGACCTACGATGCCGACGAGGTGCGGGTCGCCCACAACATCCCCCTCTCGATGACGGTACGGACGCTCGTGTGCTCCAGCACGTCCAGGCTGTGCCCCGGGGTCGTCACGACGATGCGCCCGGCACCCCACTGCCGGGTCCAGATGGCCGGCGAGGTGACCGGCCGGTGCCACGGGTGCCACGCCTGCGTGGGGTGGGTCGTCACGGCCAGGACGTCGATGAGGTCGTCGTGCAGCACCCAGTACTGTTCGGTGACCAGGTCGAAGTCCTCGATCCCCGCGGTGATCGGGTGCTCCCGACCGAGGTCGGTGACGCGTACCGGGTGCGGCAGGAAGTTGTCCTCCGGGCCGCCGTGCCGCTCGCACGGTTCTTTGCCCGGGTGGGTCGCGAACTGGCCGCCCACCAGATGGAGGTATTCGGCGGACGCGCGGAACGCGTCGACGATGCCGCCGTGCCAGCCGGTGAACCCCGTGCCGGCGACGACCGCCGCGCTGAGGCCCGCCACCTGCTCGGCGGTGATCTGCGACATGGTCATGCACTGCACGACGAGGTCGGTGGCGGCCATCTCGGCCGCATCGGCGTAGACCTCGGTCGACTCCTCGACACGTACGGCGTAGCCGCTGTCTTCGAGGAAGGGGAGGAACAACTCCGTCGCCTTGACCGGCTGGTGCCCCTCCCACCCGCCCCGAACCACAAGTGCTCTCCGCTGCGCCACCCTCGCTCCCTCCCCCGGTCCATCGTCACCGGGTTGACCGTTCGTGCCTCTGAGACGTGCCGCTGATGCCGGTGAATGTCGGCCACCGAAACCGTACTAGGGGTTGCCGCCGCCCGCCGCGTACGGCGGGGGCAGGGGGGCGGGGCCGACGCGGTCGCCGGGGCCTGAGGCAGCTCAGTTGGGTACGGCGATGGCGGTGCCGGCCAGACCAGCTCGGATCCGCCATCGCCCAGCCAGCCGGTCGAGTGGAACGACGCAGCCGGTCGGCACCTGCCTGAGCAGGGTGGCCGTGAAGACACCCGACGGGTCCAGGTCGATCCGCGCCTCGTGGAAGTCCAGCCACAGGCCGGTCACCGGGAACCACGTCTTGTACACCGACTCCTTGGCACTGAACAGCAGCCGGTCCCAGGGGACCTCGGGGTACGTGCCGGCCAGCCGGTGGACGGCCTGCGCCTCCTCGGGCAGCGCGACTGCCTCCAGCACCCCCTCGGGCAGCGCAGCGGCGGGCTCGGCGTCGACACCGAGCGCGGCCACCTCCCGGCGCAGGGCCACCGCGCTCGCGCAGTATCCCTCGCAGTGGGTGATGCTGCCGACCACGGCGTCCGGCCACCCGGGCGCGCCCCGGGGGCCGGGAAGGATCGGCACCGGGGCGATGCCGAGCCGGCCGAGTGCCGCCCGGGCGCAGTGTCGGGCGGTGGCGAACTCGCGGCGTCGTTTGTCCACGGCGTGCGCCACCACCGCCTCCTCCCCGGGCAGGAGGACGACGTCGTCGCGGTGACCGAACGCCTCGACGACGACCACGCCGGCGGGAACCAGCCCGGCCACGGGACCGATGGGCGTACTCACGCCGGAACGCGCATCTGCCGGGTGATCCACAGACCATCCACTGTTGTCCTGGTCATCACAGCTCCCATCATCGAGCAAGGGTCCGGTACGGCCCGCACGTCCCGGTGCGCGGGGTGTGCGGGCCGTACCGGTCGCGACGACGGTCAGACGGTCGTGCGGGACCACTGCTGGTTGGTGCCGGTGTTGCAGGTGTACTGCTTGATGACGACGCCGTCCGCGGTCGACGCGGCCGGTACGTCCACGCACTTGTTGCTGTGGCGGGCCCGGAGCTGGAAGTAGTTGCCGTTGGTGACCAGCTGGAACTGCTGGTTGGTGCCGCTGCCGCAGGTGTACTGGACGAGTTCGGCGCCGTCGGCGGTCGACGCGCTCACCACGTCGAGGCACTTGCCGCTGTTTCGGCTGACGATGCGCCAGTAGCCGCTGCCGGCGTCCTGGAACTGCCACTGCTGCCAGGCGTTGCCGCCGTAGGTGTACTGGGCGATGCGCGCGCCGTTGTCGGTGTTCGGTGACTGGACGTTCATGGTCTTGCCGCTGTGCCGCACGTCGAGCCGGTAGAACGTCCCCGTCGAGGGCGGAGGCGTCGTCGGGTCGCCGCCACCGATGGTGTCGCCCCACGCGTACCGGATCCGGTCCGCGCCGGAGGTGTTGCGGACGGTCAGGTTGAGGTCGGTGCCGCTGCCGGTGAGGGCGAACATCGAGTACCAGTCGTAGCCGATGGTGCCGGTCTTGCCGCCCAGGGCGGGCCAGTAGGTGCCGCCCATCTGGTTGTCCCGCATGACCTGGGCCATGGCGCGGATGTAGCGCACGAAGTTGTCGGTGCTGCCCGCGTCGGCGTAGTTGCGACCGTCGTTCATCGGGCCACCGAACTCGGTGGCGACCGCGCGCGAGGCGCAGTTTCCGAGGCGTTCCCGGATGTGGCTGCGGAAGCCGTCGTAGGTCATCGCGCCGTAGAAGAAGGTGTAGTAGTGGAAGGACAGCAGCGTCGAGTTGAAGCGGCTGTCGTTGCAGATGTCGCGCAGGTCCTGGCTGAAGCCGGTCCCGCCGATCAGCACCCGGCCGGGCACCGCCGAGGTGTGGTAGCTGAGCCAGTTCGCGGCGACGTTGCGCCACTCCGTCGAGCTGTAACCGTGCGGCTCGTTCATCGGCTCGAAGTAGACGTTGGTGTTCGAGCCGTACGTGTTGGTCACCGTGGACCACATCGTGTTCCAGGCGGCGAGATTCGTGATTCTGCCGCCGGAGGCGGCGGCGTCCTCCCAGTAGGCGAGGATGACCTTGAAGCCGCGGGCGGTGGCGGCGTCGATCGCGCCTCGGTAGGCCTCCCACCAGGCAGTACCCACCGTGTGGGTGTTGATGGGCAGCCGGACGGTGTTGACGCCCATGGTGGACGCCATGTCGTCGTAGATGGCATTGGCCTTGGCCCGCACCGTCGCGTTGCTGTCGGACATGCTCAGACCCTGCACGACGAGCGGGCTGGTCTTGAAGTTGTCACCCAACATGGCCCAGTTCATGCCGCGGAACTGGTTGGTGGCGGCGACGGCGGGCGACGACGCGACGACGACCACGCCGCCGACCATCGCCGTCACGGCGGCCACCAGGGCGATCAACGTCCGGCGCATCGACCGGCTGATCCGTTTCATGCGTTGTCCAATCACTAGTTCTTGCCTCTCCGGGCTCGACATCTCGAGGTGTTAGCTGGTCACGCGGAAGGTCGCGTCGGCACGGCTCTGCGCGTCGGGGATCTGGTCGAGCCGGAGCAGGTAGGCGTAGTGCCGGATGTAGCGGTCCGGGTGGCTGTAGGACTGGAACGACGTCCACGAGGAGTTGGCGAGGCCGGCGACCTGTCGGAAGGTGGCGTCGGCGGCGAAGGTGGCGGTGCCGTCGTTGGCTTCCAGTCGGAAGTCGAACCCGTAGTGGCGCAGGTAGTAGCCCGGGTAGTTGACCGACTGGATGGAGACCGTGCCGGAGCCGACCAGGCCGGGCACGACCCGCCACTGACCGTCCTGGGCCGGGCTGACGTTCGGGTCGATGCGGACGTCGTAGTCGTAGTGCCGCACGTACCGGTCCTGGAAGTTGTACGACTGGATCCGGTTGGCCGCGGTGACGGGCCAGCGGGCGAGCACGCGGTTCTGTTCGGCGGCGGTCAGGTTGAGGATCGTTCCGTGCCGCTTCTTGGTGCCACCCATGGCGTACGAGCCGGACGCCGGCAGCCGGTAGCTGCTCGTGCTGGACGGGTTGCTGGTCAGCACCGGCAGGTAGCCGCGCCCGGACGAGTACTGGTCGAGGTAGAGCACCCACTCGTCGCGGTTGTTGAACTTCAGCCACATCGGGCCCTCGACCTGGGCACCGGTCAGCCCGATGCCGGACAGGTCGCCGAGGCTCGTCCAGGTGCCGAGGATCGAGTTGCTGCCCTCGATGGCGATCTGGCCGTCCCGGGAGGCCCGCACGTACCGGTAGGCGCCGACGCCGGCCGGCACCTCGACGATCTGGGTGTCGATGATCTCCTGGTTACCGGGCCTGTTGATATAGACCTGCGGCGTGGTGATGCTGCGGAAGTCCGCAGTGCGCGCGGCATAGATGCGGTGCTTTGCCGCACCGTTGAGCGGGACGTTCGTCGCCCAGTAGAGGACGTAGTCGCCGGTGTCCGGGTTCCAGATCGCCTCCGGCGCCCAGGCGTTGCGTCCGTCCGGGATCGCGCCGGCCACGTTCAGCAGCCACGGCGCGGACCAGTTGACCAGGTCGGTGGACTCCCACACGACGAGGTTGCGGCTGCCGTTGTTGATCGCGGTCGACCAGTCCTGGCCGCAGCCGATGCACAGGTCGGTGGCGATGATCCAGTACCTGTCGCCGGCGGGCGAGCGGACCAGTGCGGGGTCCCGGACGCCGCGGGTGCCGACTGTGGACCGCAGGACGAGCCCACCGTTGTTGAGGTCGGTCCAGCGCAGGCCGTCGGTGCTGTGGGCGAGGTAGATCTGCTGGGCGGTCGACGACTCGCCGGTGAAGTGCGCCATCAGGTAGCCGACCGTCGGGTCGAGTGCGGACGCCTGCTTCGGTGTCGCCGCCGACCAGGTGGTGAACAGCAGGCACGCGGCCACCGCGACCGCGCCGAGCCGCGCGAGGACTCTCGACATGTGTCTCTCTCCTTCGCGGGAGGGCATCCGGGTCAGCTAGAGGGTCGGTACGACGGCACGGATGGTGCCGTCTGCGTTGAACTCCATCCGGTCGATGGCGGTCTCCCGGTTGGTGCCGTTGCCGGCCGGCACGGCGAACCGGTGGTAGGCGATGTACCAGGTGTCGCTGCCGGGTGCCCGGACCACCGAGTGGTGGCCGGTGCCCTTGACGCCGACGTCGAGCCGCTTCTGCAACACCACGCCGCGCCTGGTCCATGGCCCGAGGGGCGACGAGCCGGTGGCGTACGCGACCCGGTAGTCCTCGCTGCGTGTGTCGTTCTCCGACCACATGAAGTAGTAGAGGCCGTTGCGTTTGAACACGAAAGGGGCCTCGTTGTAGCCGGACGGCGTGACGGTACGTACCTGTGCCGTGTCGAAGGAGGTCAGGTCGGCGTTCAGCCGTACCGCCCGGGCGACGCCCTGACCCCAGTACAGGTAGGACTGCCCGTCGTCGTCGGTGAACACCATCGGGTCGATCGCCTGGCCACCGGAGAACTGGTCGCTGCGGACCAGTGGCCGGCCCAGCGCGTCGCGGAACGGCCCGGTGGGGCTGTCGGCCACTGCCACGCCGAGCTGTTTGGCGGTGTTGCCGCTGGCCGCGCCGCCGCTGAAGTACAGGTAGTAGCGGCCGTTGGCGGTGGCCACCGCCGGCGCCCAGGCCGAGTTGTCCGCCCAGGACACGTCCGGGCCGTGGTCGAGGATCACGCCGTGGTCGGTCCAGTTGACCAGGTCGGTGGAGGAGAACGCCTTGTAGTAGGTGCCCGCCCAGCCCGCGTAGCCGTCGGTGGTCGGGTACAGGTAGTAGCGGCCGTTGAAGACGGCCAGGTGCGGGTCGGCGAAGAGGCCCGGGAGCACCGGCCCCTTGGTGGTCTTGGGCGCCCACGGCGCGGCGAGGCGGAAGGAGCTGTCCGCCCGGAACGCGGCGGTGTCCTGGTAGGTGTCGATCCAGAGCGCGAAGTCGCGGTGCCGGATCCGCCGGTCCGGGTAGTTGTACGAGGTGAGCGCCACCGATCCGGAGACCGAGCCGTCCACCGCGCAGAAGGTGGCGTCGGCGCGGAACCCCGCGTCACCGGTGTTGGGGTCGACCCGGAGCCGGTAGTCGCGGTGCCGCAGGAACAAGCCGGTCTTGGTCTGGAACGAGTAGCAGGCGGGGGATGCCAGGCCGTTGACAACGGTGAAGGTGGCGTCGAGCTTGGTCTGGTTGGCGCTGCCGGAGGTCACCGGGTCGAGTTGACCGAGATAGTTGACGTGCCGCACGAATCGCCCGGCCTGGTTGACCGCCTCCAGCGAAACCGCGCCGGTCGGCAGCGTGGCGGCCTGCGCCGGCCCGTCGGCGACCACCACGAACGCGGCGGCGGCCACGGCGGAGAGCACCAGGACCCGGATGCGGGAGTAGCCGCGGGCCCGGGTCGGCGATGCCGCTGTCGTTCGCCACGGAACCACTGTCACGACTCCCCTTCCGGAACGGCAATCGATGTTAGCGTTAACAAGATCAACTCGGGCGCGGCTCAGGGCCTCGCGGTTCTGGGTGGCGGACGACCTGCCACACGGGACAACTCTGGTGCGCCACGCCGTACAGGCACAATGTGTTCTGCTCGTTAAGGTCGCGTTGCGGACCAGTGTTAGCGATCGCATCAACGAGTGTCAAGGATCGACGAAGCTCGTTCGTCTTGATCGCGCCGCCCGGGCCGGCGCTATCGTTCTGGCATGGTGCTCACGTCATCCGGTGCCGTCGGTGCCGCCTTCCTCGCGGACGAGCCAGCCGACGGCGTCGACCTCAGCCTGTTTGGTCAGTTCTCGGGCTCCTGGGCACTGGACTGCACCGAGTACGACCCCGACGGGCCCCGCACCGTGCGGCGAGGCGAGTGGCACTTCGGGTACGCGTTGGGCGGCCGGGCCACCACCGACGTCTGGATCCTGCCCGGCGTCGAACACGGCGTCAGCGTGCGATTCCCCGATCCCACGGCCGGTGCCGGGGTCTGGCGCTCCACCTGGGTGGGACCGGGACGGCGTCGGACACACACCTTCCTGGCCTCCCGCGTCGGCGAGCAGATCGTGCTCGACGGCGGCGATCTGCGCTGGACCTTCTCCGACATCGAGGCAGACGAGTTCCGCTGGCGCAACGAGGCCCGGCAGCCCGACGGCACCTGGCGACTCGATCAGACGTTCCGGGTGTGGCGGCAGACCTGATCCGTCGCGGTGCCGTCGCGCCGAGGTTGGCGCGTGTTCGTAGACTGACCACCGGTAACCAGCGATGTCGATCGTTATGGGTGGAGGCATGGTGCCTCGTCGTGGGCGAGCGTGGCTGTGGGCCGGGCGCGTCACGTTCGGTGTGATCATTGCCGGGTTGGTGGCGTACCTGGTGGTGGTGGGTTTGGACAAGGCCGACAAGCTGGCCAGTGCCATCAGCGTGGTGGTGGCGCTCGTCGCGGTGGCCGCGCCGTACCTGCTGCCCACCTCTGGACCAGGGGGTGTGTCGATGGTGGAGCCGGACCGGGTCGAGGACACGGGCGCGGCCCGCGCCACGGGTGGCGGGCAGGCGAACACGGGCGCGGACGTGGTCGGCACGGACCGTCCGGCGCAGGTCACCCGTTCCGGAGATGCGACAGCGGATGGCCCGGGTTCCGTGGCCAACACCGGTCTGCGGCGCCGGCCAGGGCCGTGACCTCGCCGCTCGATCCGCCCGCCGCGGCGACCGTCACCGATTCCGGCGCCGCGACGGCCGACCGGGCCGGTGTCGCCAACACCGGCGTGATCCACGGCGACGTCCGGGCCGAGTTCCACGAGCATCGCCACCCCCCGGTCACGGCGGTGACGTGGCCGGTCCAGGTGGGGCAGCCGCCGGCGTTGGCCTCGGCGTTCCAACCCCGCCGTGCGGTGCGGGAGCGGATCCAGGACGCCCGTGACCACGGGGCCGACGTGGTGTTGACCCAACACGACGCGCGGCCGGCCCGGACGCGTACCCGGGTCCTCGCCGGTGAGGGTGGGGTCGGCAAGTCGCAGCTGGCGGCGTGGTTCGCCCATCAGGCCCAGCAGGAGCGGACCACGGACCTGGTGGTGTGGGTGCCCGCGGGCAGCCCCGAGCAGATCATCACCGGGTACGCGCGGGCCGCGCTACGCGTCGGCGCACCGGGAGCCGACGGCACCGAACCGGCCGCCGACGCCACCGCCTTCTGCGAGTGGTTGCACACCACCGACCGGACCTGGCTGATCGTCCTGGACGACATCACGGACCCGGCCGACCTGGTCGGCTGGTGGCCTCCGCACCGGTCGACCGGGTGGACGCTCGCGACGACCCGCCGCCGCGACGCGGCCCTGGCCACCGGCGGTCGGCAGAGCATCGACATCGGCGTGTACAGCCCGAGCGAGTCGCTGGTGTACCTGACCGACCGGCTCACCGAGGCCGGGTGTCCCGGCCTGCTCGACACGAGCGCCGGCGACCTGGCCGCCGCCGTCGGGCACCTGCCCCTGGCGTTGTCCCACGCCACCGCCTACATGATCGACCAGGCGGTCGGGTGCGCTGACTATCTGGCCCGCTACACCGCCGCCGCCCGGGTGGCCGAGGTGATGCCCGCCGGCAGTGACCCCGACGGCTACGGCCGACCGGTGACTGTCACGCTCCTGCTCGCCCTGGACGCCGCCGACCGGGCCAACCCGGTCGGGCTGGCCCGTCCGGCCCTGGCGCTGGCAGCGGTGCTCAGCCCCGACGGCCACCCCGCCGAGCTGTGGACGACCGCCGCGGTCACCGGCTACCTGTCCGAGCAGGTCGACAGGCCCGTCACCGCCGACCAGTCCGGCACGGCCCTGCGGACGCTGCACCGTTACGGCCTGCTGACCCACACCCCCGCCGACGGTCCCCGCGCGGTACGGGTCCACGCGTTGACCGCCCGCGCCAGCCGGGAAGTCAGCACGATCGACCCGGCCACGATCGCCCACACCGCTGCCGCCGCGCTGTTGCGGCTGTGGCCGGATCGCGACCACGTTGCCAGCGACATTGTCGATGCGTTGCGCACCAACACCAGCACGCTGGCCGGCCTCGCCGGTGACGTACTGTGGCACCCCGACGGGCATTCGCTGCTGTACTGGGCCGGGGGCAGCCTGCTGCGGTCCGGGCTGTACGCCCTCGCCGTCGACTACTGGCACCGCATGGTCGACGACGCGGCGCGGGTGTTGGGCGACGAACACCCGGACACGATCACCGCCCGGGCCAACCTGGCCACCTCCTACCGACAAGCAGGCCACACCAACGAGGCCATCACCATCGAAGAAGAGGTCGTCAACGACGCGGCGCGAGTACTGGGCGCCGCGCACCCACACACGATCGGCGCCCGCTCCAACCTGGCCACCTCCTACCGACAAGCAGGCCGCACCAACGAGGCGATCACCATTCAGGAGAAGGTGCTCAACGACGCGGCGCGAGTACTGGGCGACGAACACCCGGACACGACCAACGCCCGGACCAACCTGGCCAGCTCCTACCGGCAAGCAGGCCGCACCAACGAGGCCATCACCCTCATGGAGAAGGCCGTCGACGACGCGGCGCGAGTGCTGGGCGACGAACACCCGGACACGATCACCGCCCGCTCCAACCTGGCCACCTCCTACCGACAGGCAGGCCGCACCAACGAGGCCATCACCATCGAAGAAAAGGTGCTCAACGACGCGGCGCGGGTGTTGGGCGACGAACACCCGGACACGATCACCGCCCGGGCCAACCTGGCCGTCTCCTACTGGCAAGCAGGCCGCACCGTCGAGGCCATCACCATCGAGGAGAAGGTGCTCGACGATCGACTGCGGGTGATGGGCGACGAACACCCCTTCACGATCACCGCCCGGGCCAACCTGGCCAGCTCCTACCGACAAGCAGGCCGCACCAACGAGGCCGTCACCCTCATGGAGAAGGTGGTCAACGACGCGGTGCGAGTGCTGGGTGACGAACACCCGGACACCGTGGCAGCGGTTGATGCCCTGCGGGCCTGGCGCGACGAGGCATAGTTCGATAGTGCGGGCGTGAGCAGTGGCTTCGACTGGTGCCGGCCCGAGGCGGGCGCGTCAGTTCTGGATGGAGAACGTCGCGACGACACCGTTGTGGTCGGACCTGGTGCCACCGACGATGTCGTAATCGGTCATCCAGATGACCTGGTGATCGGGCAGCCGCTTCCAGAAGTAGACGTAGTCGATGTGCCGGTTGCCGTGCGTTCCGGTGCCCTTCTCGCCGTAGAGGTTGTAGTTGGAGCGCAGATTCGGCAGCTCGTTGGCCTCGAAGACCTGCCACGGGAACTTCGCGTACCCGTAGCTCCGGTCGGCGCTGAAGTCGACGTTGAGGTCACCGCTCACGATGACCTGGCCCTCGTCCTGCTTGTCGACCGCCAGGTCCTTGAGGCCTTGGAACTGCGCCTCGGCGCACCTGGTGCGCGGCAGGTCCTCGGGCCGGCCCGCGTTTTCGATGCTGGCCACCGCGTGGGCGTTGATGTGGGTCACGTTGCGGCCGCTGGCCCTGTGCCGGTACTTGACCCAGTTGTTGTAGCGCGCGGGAGGAACCTCGCCCGGACCGTTGGTGTCGCAGACGAAACTCGACCCCTTGTCGACCACGTCGAACATGCTCTTCCTGGCGATCAACGCTTCGCCGGCCTGGTTGGTCCCGCCCGGCGCGTACCACCACCAGCCGTTGTCGGCGGCCCAGCTCTCCAGGAACGCCTTGCGGGCACCGACCTCGTTGAGACCGACGAGGTCCGCCCTGGACGCGATCAGGTTCAGGTCGTACACGAAGTCGGCCTGGCTCAGCCCGTAGTAGATGTTCAGCGTCGCCGTCTTGAAGCCCGCGCTGGCGGCAGTCGCCGGGGCCGCCGGCAGCAGGGCCGCCACCAGCACGACCGCGCCCGCGAGAGCGCCCAGTGCGCGGGCCTGCCAGTCCGTTGTCCTGCGCATCGACGTCCCTCCACCCGAACCGCCGCCGGTCGCGGCCAACGAACCCTATCGATTCGAGTCGACGCGAGGCCGAACATCCGGTGACGAAGCATGGACAGACCTGGGTCGACCGGTGCGGGCGTGACCGGCTCTCCCAGTGGCGGTGGTGCTGCTACCCGAAGGTGAGGCCGTCGGACCGGACGCGCCCGAGCTCGGAGAACGCCTGGCAGCCGGCGAGCAGGCGGGCGCCGTCGAAGAGATTCTGGGCTGCGGGCGGGGGTCAGGTCGGACGACGACCGGCCGTGCTCGACCAGGCACGAATTATCATTGCGCCATGGACGACACCACCCGCGGCGTACGAATCAGACGCGGTGGCCCGCCCGACGCCCCCGCGATACTGGACATGCTCGACGCCGCGGTGGCCTGGATGAATGATCGCGGGAACACCGAGCAGTGGGGCACGACCCCGTTCTCCGCGAAGCGCGGAGGGGCCGAACTGGTCGACCGGTACCTGACCGAGAACCTCCCCTACCTCGCGGAGGTGGACGGGACGCCGGCCGCAGCCCTGGTGTTGGACTCCGGTCCCGATCGGCGGGCACCGATCGCGCCTGCGGACGAACCCGAGCGCTACGTCCGCCTCCTGGTCACCGACCGACGATTCGCCGGCCGGAATCTCGGGTCGGCCCTGCTGGCCCACGCCGTGCAGGAAACCCGGCGGGCCGGCGTGCGGTTGCTACGCGTCGACTGCTGGGCGGGCGGCGGTGGCGAGTTGGTGGCGTACTACGAACGCCACGGGTTCACTCCCGCCGAAACCTTCCTGGCTGGATCCTGGCCGGGGCAGGTACTGGCCCAGCGGGTCGGCTGAGCCGCGCCGCTCCGTCAGTTGTGCGACCGCCGAGAACGCCGGACGAGGTTTGCAGCGCACCCGGATCAGGAGTCGGGACGGCATTGGCCCACGGGACAGGAAGAACAGCGGCACGTGCCACAGGCCCCACGCGGCTCCCAGCACCAGGGTGGTCCCCATCCGGCTGTAGGACTGCCTCAGGCGTGGCTGTACGTACCCCGCCAGCCGAACTCCTCCGCCACTGGCCCTGCGAGCAGCGTGTAGGCCAGCGCGATGAGCGGTCCGCCCACACCGGCGACTACCGAACCCGCGTGATGCGGGATCGCCGACAGGTCGTTCAGGTTCATCAGGACCGCCGCACCCACCGGGGCGACCCCGCCCAGCAGTACCGCCACCACTGACGTGCCAACCGACCATCGCGTGCGGGGGCCCGGACGTCTTTCCCCGCGGCGCCGCAACTACAGGATCAGCGCCGCCAGGGACGGCAGCCCAAAACCTCCAGCAGCCGCCGGCGGACCAGGCCGCGTTCGGCGGGCAGATGGCGCGTCAGCGCGAATTCGTCCGCCACCCCGAACGTTCGATTCCTCAGGCGGTGGCCAACCGGACCAGGAACTGGCAGCCCTCCGGGGTGTTGCGCACCTCGACCCGACCTCCGTGCGCCTCCACCAGGCCGTGGACGATGGCCAGGCCGAGCCCCCCGGACGCCCCGCCGTCGCCGGCGCGGGGCGTGCGGGCCGGTTCGCCACGGAACGCGATGTCGAACAGGCGGGGCAGGTCGGCCGGGGGGATGCCGCCGCAGGTGTCGGCGACCGACAGCCAGGCGTGGTCCTCCTCGTGGCCGGCCTCGATGCGTACGGTGCCGTCCTCCGGGGTGTAGCGGACGGCGTTGAGCAGCAGGTTGGCCACGACCCGGGCCAGCTCCGGTTCGCTCGCGGCAACCGTCGGCCACCCCGACTCGCTGGCGATCAGCTTGATCCGCCGGGCCTCGGCCAGCGGGATGGTGCTGGCCAGCGCGTCGGAGACCACCTCGCCGAGCGGCACCGCCCGCAACGACAACCGCAGCGCTCCCGCGTTGATCCGGGACAGCTCGAACAGATCGTCGACGAGTCGGGTCATCCGGTCGGTCTCCAGCCGGATGCGCCTGTGGTACTCGTCGACGGTGTCCGGATCACGGACCACCCGGTCCTCCAGCGCCTCCGCCATGGCCCGCAGCCCGGCGAGCGGGGTACGCAGGTCGTGGGAGACCCAGGCGACCAGGTCGCGCCGGCCCTTCTCCAGTCGTCGTTCCCGCTCCCGGGCCTGGTCGCGCCAGACCGCGGCGCGGGCCAGTCGACGGCCGAAGTGCCCACCGACGGCGAGGCTGACCACCGCCGCCGCCGCGACGGTGATCAGGACCACCTCAAGGTCGTGTGCGGAGAGGAACATCGCCTCCGCGACCGCCATCACCCCGACGACGACGGCGACCACGGTGGTGGTGAGCAGCACATTGAGGTGCACGGTGATCGAGCTGCGCCGCAGCGCGCGGAGCAGCACCGCGCCGGCGAGCCCGATGCCCACTGCCGCGCCGAGGGCGATCGCGAAGATCAGCAGCAGGTCACGCATGGGCCGGCTCGTACCGGTAGCCGACGCCCCAGACGGTCACGATCCGCCGCGGATCGGCCGGGTTCGCCTCGATCTTCTCGCGCAGCCGACGGACGTGCACCGTCACCGTCGAGTGGTCCCCGAAGTTCCAGCCCCAGACCTGTTCGAGGAGTTCGGCTCGGCTGAACACCCGGGACGGATGCCGCATGAGGTAGACGAGCAGGTCGAATTCGCGCAGCGTCAACGCCAGGTCGGTGCCGGCGAGGCGGGCGGTGCGGGAGGTCGTCTGCACCACCAGGCTGCCGTCGGTGAGCGCCTCCGACCGCTCGGGTGGCGGCCCGCCACCGGCGCGACGGAGCACCGAACGGACCCGCAGCACCAGCTCCCGGGGGGAGAAGGGCTTGGTCAGGTAGTCGTCCGCGCCGAGCTGCAACCCGAGGATCCGGTCCGACTCGTCGCCGCGCGCGGTGAGCATGATGATCGGTACGCCGTCCGGCCGGGCCCGCAGCTCCCGGCAGACCTGGAGGCCGTTGATCTTGGGCAGCATCAGGTCGAGCACGACCAGATCCGGTGCCTGCCGAGCCACCGCCGCCAGTGCCATCGCCCCGTCCCCGGCGTGGCTCACCTGGAAGCCGTCGTGTTCGAGGTAGCGGCAGATGACGTCACTGACGGTCTGGTCGTCGTCGACCACCAGCACCCGCTGTGTCACGAACGCCCCCCGTCCCGGCTCGTCGGCCCCGGCGTGTCCATCCGCCCAGCGTAGCCAGGCACCGGGCACCGACCGCGCCGGCGAGACCTAACGAGGTTCTTACGGCTGCGCCCAGCACGCGGCGCCGGCATCCCCGGGGTCCTACGGTGACCGGAATGCGGATACTTGTCACAGGCGCTGCCGGGTTCATCGGCTCCCACGTCGCCGACCTGCTCGGCGCGGACGGGCACGAGGTGGTGGCCGTCGACGCGCTCGTGCCGGAGGCGCACGGCCCGACGCCGCCGCCCTGGGCGCGGCACGATCTGGTGGTCGGCGACGTCCGCGACGGCGAGCTGCTGACCAGGCTGCTGACCGGGGTCGACGCGGTCTGCCACCAGGCGGCCATGGTCGGCCACGGCGTCGACCCGGCCGATGCCCCCCGGTACGCCGCGCACAACGACCTCGGCACGGCCACCCTTCTCGCGGCGATGCACGCCACCGGGGTACGCCGGCTCGTGCTGGCCAGCTCGATGGTGGTCTACGGCGAGGGCCGTTACCACTGCCCCGCGCACGGGGTCGTCCGGCCGGTCGGCCGCCGCGCCGCCGACCTCGCCGAGGGTCGGTACGAGCCGATCTGCCCCCGCTGCGGCAAGACGCTCTCCCCCGGGCTCGTGCCCGAGGACGCGCCGCTGGAGCCGCACAGCACGTACGCCGCCACCAAGCTGGCCCAGGAACACCTCGCCGGGGCCTGGGCCCGGCAGACCGGCGGCTCGGTCTGGGCGCTGCGTTACCACAATGTCTACGGACCACGGATGCCCCGCGACACCCCGTACGCCGGGGTGGCGTCGATCTTCCGGTCGGCCCTGGCCGCCGGCCAACCGCCCCGGGTCCTGGAGGACGGCCGGCAACGGCGCGACTTCGTCCACGTGACAGACGTCGCCGCGGCCAACCTGCTGGCCCTGACGACACCGGCACCGGACCCGCTGGTCCCGGTCAACGTCTGCTCGGGCGAACCGCACACCGTCGGTGAGCTGGCCCACGAGCTGGCCTCGGCGATGGGCGGGCCGATGCCGGTCACCGTCGGGGGCGGGCGGGCGGCGGACGTACGGCACGTCGTGGCCGATCCGGCCCGCGCGACCCGGCTGCTCGGCTTCACCGCCCGGGTCGGCTTCGCCGCTGGCGTCGCCGACTTCACCACCGCGGTGATGCGGAAGCCGGCAGCGCTCACGACACCGTCCACAGTAGGTGGTTGACGGCGAGCGCCGTGGCGGCCTGGGCGGCCAGCCACCACCGTCGGTGACCGGTGGGCAGGTGCGCGGTGGCGACCAGCAACCAGACGGTGAACGGTAGCCAGATCCGCTCCACCTCGGCCTTGCTGAGCCCGGACAGGTCCGCCGCGAGCACGGCCGCCGCTGCCGCGAGGGGCAACCACACTGTGGGGCCGGCGCTGACGATCCGCTGCCGCAGGGGCGTCGGGTGCGGTGCGCGGACCGCCACGGCGGCCACCGCCCGTCGCAGCGCCGGCCCGACCACCGGCCCGGCCGAGAGCAGCAGGGCGGCGAGGTTCGCCCAGATCCAGTAGCCGTACGGGCGGTCCGCCGCCCAGCCCTGGTAGTAGCGACGGGACACCAGGTGGTAGCCGTCCAGCCACCAGAAACCGGAGAGGGTGAACGCGGCCACGACCGCCGCGACCGCCGTCGCCGCGGCCACGAGCACGCCGAGGCGATCCCGCGCCCGCAGCAGCACCACTGTCAACGCGAGCAGCCCGACCAGGACGAACCCGTACGACAGGTAGAGCGCGAAGCCGAGCAGCAGCCCGCCGAGCACGGCCCGGGGTCGGCCACCCACCGCCAGCAGCGCCAGCCCGGCGGCGACCACCGCGGCGAAGATGCCGTCCGCCGACGCACCCACCCAGACCGCCCCCGGAAAGAGGACCAGGAACGGCCACACCGCCCGAGCCGCGTCCTCGGCGCCCAGCGCGCGCAACGTCACCGGGACCGACACCGAGACCGTGGCGCCGAGCAGCACACAGGCGAGTCCGGCAGCGGTGCCGCCGCCCAGGCCGATCCGCTCCAACCAGACGAAGAACAGCAACGCTCCCGGTGGGTGACCGGCGGTGTGGGTGGACCACGAACCGGGCTGGAAGTCGACGATCCGCTCGGCGAAGCCGGACAGCATGGCGCCGACATCCGTCACCCCCGGCACCTCGTACAGGTACTCGGCCTGCACGGTGAGCCGCTCGGTCAAGCCTGCGGACCAGCCGTCCACCAGTGCCAGCGACAGCGTCCAGAGCACCGCGGCGAGGTAGCCGACGACGAGCAGCCGCGGCCACCGCGTGTCGGTCGCCCAGCGCGTGCCCCGCCACACGAACAGCGCCGCGACGACAAGCGCGGCGGGAGTGCCGAGGCCCACATGGGGTTGCCAGGAGGCGTAGATCGGGGCGGCGTCCGCGTAGAGCCGCACGCCCCGGTGGTTGAGCAACGCGCCGACGACGACGGCGACGGCGAGCAGGGCCACCTCGGCGCCGAGGACGATCAGATCGGCGGACCGGGGTCGTCCCGGCCGGGTCATCATGGTCATGGTGACGGCCGACGATACGACCTTTGACCAGGGATCCGACAGCCACGCGACGGGACGTCAGGGACTCGTAAGATCCCCTGCCGCGTAAGCGATTCGTAAGGAGGAACAGCGGTCCGGACGCCCGGTGGCGGGCCTAGCGTCGCCGGTATGCACACAACGATCGACGTGGTGTTGCCGTGTCTGGACGAGGCGGCCGCACTGCCTGCCGTACTGAGCGGGCTGCCGCCCGGCTACCGCGCCATCGTGGTCGACAACGGCTCCACCGACGGTTCGCCGGCCGTCGCGGCCGAGTACGGGGCCCGGGTCGTCCACGAGCCGAAGCGCGGGTACGGCGCGGCCGTACACACCGGCCTGCTGGCGGCGGACGCGGAGCTGGTCTGCGTCCTCGACGCGGACGGCTCGTTCGATCCGGGCGAGTTGCCCAGGCTCGTCGCGGCGCTGCTCGACGGTGGGGCGGATCTCGCCGTCGGACGGCGTCGACCGGTGTCGGCGGAGGCGTGGCCGTGGCATGCCCGTGCCGGGAACGCGCTCGTCGCCGCGCTGCTGCGTCGTCGTGGTGTGCCGGTGTACGACATCAGCCCCATCCGGGTGGCCCGGCACGCGGCGCTGCTGGGCCTCGGCGTCCAGGACCGCGCGTTCGGCTACCCCCTGGAGTTGCTGCTCCGCGCGGCCGAGGCGGGCTGGCGGATCGTCGAACTGGACGTCGCGTACGCGCCCCGGGCCGCCGGCACCACGTCGAAGGTCTCCGGGTCGGTCCGGGGCACGGTGCGGGCGACCCGGGACTTCGCCGGAGTGCTGCGCGCCGGCGTCGGCGGTGGCCGGTGAACGTCCTGCTCCTGGTCGCGAAGGCGCCGGTCGCGGGGCTGGCCAAGACACGCCTCTGCCCTCCGGCCAACCCCCGGCAGGCGGCCCGGATCGCGGCGGCGGCGCTGTTGGACACCCTCGCGGCGGTACGCGCCACCGCGTCGACGATTCCCGTGCTGGCCCACACCGGCCGGTTCGCCGACGCCGAGTACGCCGCCGAGCTGACCGCCGAGCTGGCGGGGTGGCACCTGCTCGCCCAGCGCGGCGACACGTTCGCCGACCGGCTCGCGAACGCGCACGCCGACGCCGGCGCGGCCTTCCCCGGCCGACCGGTGCTCCAGATCGGCATGGACACGCCGCAGATCCGGCCGGCGCTGCTCACCACCGCCCTGGACCTGCTCGCCGAACACCCGGCGGTGCTCGGGCCGGCGCTCGACGGCGGCTGGTGGGCACTCGGGTTACGCGACCCGGCGTACGCCGACGCGTTGCGCGACGTTCCCATGTCGACGGACGACACCGGTCGCCGTACCCTCGCCGCCCTGCACGGGCGCGGCATCCGCCCGGCGACCCTGCCGGTGCAGCGGGACGTCGACGACTGGACCGCCGCGACGGCGGTCGCGGCGGACCTGCCCGGCACCCGGTTCGCGGCTGCCGTCGCGTCGGTGGGTGGCCAACTGGTGAACGGGCAGCCCCGGTGACCTCGACGATAAGTCTCGACGGTTTCGCCGTGGTGCTGGGCGGACTCGACCGGCGGCCGGCCGACCAGGACACCTCCGGTACGTCTGTCGCACCGCTGCCTCCGGCCCAGCCCAACCACTGGTTGGTGCACGGCGACGGGCGGCGTGACCTGCTGCCGGTACGGCGCTGGCACGGCCCGCCCGAACCGGTGATCGAGTCCGTCGCCGCGCGCTGCGACGGACCCACGATCGACCTCGGTTGCGGCCCCGGCCGCCTCACCGTGGCGCTGGCCCAGCGTGGCCTCGTCGCGTTGGGGGTGGACATCTCCGCCGAGGCGGTACGGCTGACCCAGGGCCGGGGTGTGGTGGCCCTGCGCCGCGACGTCTTCGAACCACTGCCCGGCGAGGGGAGGTGGGCACACGCCCTGCTGGTCGACGGCAACATCGGCATCGGCGGCGACCCGGTCCGGCTGCTGCGCCGGTGCGGCACCCTGATCGCGGCCGACGGCACCCTGGTGGTCGAGGTGGAGCCTCCGGGCGCCGGGCTCTGGCAGGGGCAGGCGTACGTCCTGTCCGGGTCGTCCGGCCAGGGGGAACGGCAGGGACCGCCGTTTCGCTGGGCGCGGGTCGGGGCCGAGGCGGTGACCGCCACCGCCGCCGCCGCCGGTCTGCGGGTCGCCGACACGTTGCGGTTCGGTTCACGCTGGTTCGCCGAGTTGGTGCGCTCGTGATCCGCCGGCCCCGCGTCCCCGTCCCCGAGGACTTCACCGCGCCGACGCACTCGCCGCTCGTCGCCGCCCGGCTCGGCCGCTGGCTCGGGGTGGCGTTCGCGCTGTGCTTCGTCACCGGTCTGCTCAGCCACTACATCCAGCACCCGCCGGGCTGGTTCACCTGGCCGACCCGACCGGTCAACCTCTACCGGGTCACCCAGGGCGTCCACGTGCTCGCCGGCGTCGCGGCGATCCCGTTGCTGCTGGCCAAACTGTGGAGCGTCTATCCCCGGCTGTTCGTCCGTCCGCCCCTGCGCCGGCCGATCCGGCTGTCCGTGCACGCCCTCGAACGGATCTCCATCCTCCTCCTGGTCTGCGCCGCGTTCTTCGAACTGGTCACCGGCCTGTTCAACGCCGCCCAGTCGTACCCGTGGGGGTTCTTCTTCCCGGCGGCGCACTACGCGGTCGCCTGGCTGGTGGTGGGCGCGTTGCTGCTGCACGTCGCGGTGAAGCTCCCGGTCGTCCGCACGGCGCTGGGCACACCGCTGCGGGCCGGCGCCGGTGGGCGGGACGACCGGGACGCGTCCGGACGGCGCGCGTTCCTGCGTACCTCGGCGGGTGTCGCCGGCATCGCCGTGCTGGCCACCGCCGGGGTCACAGTGCCGTGGCTGCGGCGGGTGTCCCCGCTGGCGTGGCGGTCCGCGTCCGGCCCGCAGGGCGTGCCGGTCAACCGGACGGCCGCCGCCGCGCACATCGCCGTCCCACCAGACTGGCGGCTGGAGATCGTCTGGCCGGGCGGCCGGTACGCGCTGTCCCTGGCCGACCTGGCGGCCCTGCCGCAGCGTACGGCGGAACTGCCGATCGCCTGCGTCGAGGGCTGGAGCTTCTCCGCCCACTGGACCGGCGTGCCCGTCGTCCAGTTGCTGCGCCACGCCGGCGCACCGACCGGCCGACCGGTTCGCGTCACCTCACTGGAGACCGACGGCCTGTACGCGGCGAGCACACTCCCCGCCGCCCACGCCCGCGACCCGCTGACCCTGCTGGCGCTGCGGATCAACAGCGAGGAACTGTCCCCGGACCACGGTTACCCCTGCCGCCTCATCGCCCCGAGCCGGCCGGGCGTCCTCCAGACCAAGTGGGTGGCCCGGCTGGAGGTGCTGCGGTGAGAACCGTCCGGCTGCTCCTGCTCGTGCTCGGTGCCGCCGCGGCGGCGTACGGCGGTTGGCTGCTCCTGCCCCAGCTCGACACCGCCCTGCCCTGGCTTCTCGGCGGCCCGGTGCTGCACGACCTCCTGGTGGCACCGCTGGTCGGGCTGGTCGGGTTGGCGCTGGGCCGGCTGGTGCCCGACCGGCGACGCCTGGCCTGGATCACCGCCGGTCTGCTGGCCAGCGCCACGTTGCTGCTGCTCGCGGTGCCACTGCTGTGGCGACCGGCCTCGGCGCCTCCGAACCCCGGCCTACCGGACCGCGACTACCCGTTGGGGCTCACTGTCGGTCTGGTCGCCGTCTGGGCCGTCGTCGTGCTCGCGCTTGTCGTCGCCACAGTCGTCGGCCGGCGCGGCGCGGACCGTTCCTGAGTCGACAGCACCCGTCTCCGAGGAGAACGCACACATGTCAGAAGGTAACGCCCGCCCGCCGATCGGCGTGATCGGCGGGTCCGGTTTCTACGAGTTCCTCGACGACGTCACCGAGGTCGCTGTCGACACACCGTACGGGCCGCCGAGCGACTCGCTGTCGGTCGGGAACGTCGCCGGGCGGCCGGTGGTGTTCCTGCCCCGGCACGGACGTCGACACACCCTCCCCCCGCACCGCATCAACTACCGGGCCAACCTGTGGGCGCTGCGGGCCGCGGGGGTCCGTCAGGTGCTCGCGCCAGGCGCGGTGGGCGGGCTGCGACCGGATCTGGGCCCCGGCACTCTCGTCGTACCGGACCAACTTGTCGACCGGACCAACGGCCGCGAGCAGACCTACTACGACGGACGGCGACGCGCGGACGGGCAACTCCCCGGGGTGGTCCACGTGCCGTTCGCCGACCCCTACTGTCCGGTCGGACGCGCCACGGTCCTCGACGCCGCCCGCGCCGCCGACTGGCGACCTGTCGACGGCGGCACCATGGTCGTCATCGAGGGCCCCCGCTTCTCCACCCGTGCCGAATCACGCTGGTACGGCCAGGCGGGCTGGTCGGTCGTCGGCATGACCGGCCACCCCGAGGCGGTGCTGGCCCGCGAACTGGCACTGTGTTACACCGCCCTGTCGCTGGTGACCGACCTCGACTCGGGCGTCGAGGTCGGGCACGGCGTGACCCAGCAGGAGGTGTTCACGGTCTTCGCCCGAAGCATCGACCGCCTGCGTCTCCTGCTCGGCGACACGGTCCGGGCGCTGCCACCGGACCAGGCGGGCTGCCCGTGCGGCAAGGCTCTGTTCGGCACGGACACCGGCATCACGCTGCCCTGACGTCCGGGGCGGGGGCGGCGACAGGGCCGCGCCGACGGCGGCCGTCGTAAGGGTTCCGAAAGGGTTCGCGACCGGATCGACGGCTGCCGCGGCCGTACGCTGCGGTGGTGGGAAAACCGATCTTCCGGTCGCCGGTAACCTGGGCCGCTCTCGTCTCCGCCGTCGTCGTGGCGGCCCTGGCCCTCTTCTGGTTTCAGCCGTGGAAGCTGTTCACCGACACCTACGTCGACGAGGCGATCCCGGGCGCGGGGACGACGTCGGCCGTCCCCGCGCCGACCTCCGCGACCCCTGCCCCCGCGACCCCGACCGTCCCGACCCTGGCCCCCGCGACCCCGGCCCCGGCGTCGAAGGCCGCACCGGCTAACGAGATCCTGGCCGCCGGGACGTTCGTCACCCACGAGCACCAGACGACCGGCAGTGCCGAGATCCACCGGCTCGCCAACGGGCGCCACCGGCTCGTCCTGCGCGACCTGAAGACGTCGAACGGGCCGGATCTGCGGGTGTGGCTGACCGACCAACCGGTCATCCGGGGCACTGCCGGCTGGCGCGTGTTCGACGACGGCGAGTGGGTCGAGCTGGCACGCCTCAAGGGCAACAAGGGCAACCAGGTGTACGACCTACCGGCCTCGGTGGACCCCGGCGACTTCCGGAGCGTCTCCATCTGGTGCAAGCGATTCTCGGTCTCCTTCGGCGCGGCCGACCTCAAGACCACCTGACCCGGTCCACCCCACCCCATCCATGGGCAGCTCCACAGCCCGACTCCAGGCCGCAGCACCACCCCGCACCTATTCGCTTTAAGGTGAACCGGCCGGCGGAGCTGAGACGCAACCTGATCTACGTGATCATCGCTGAGGCCACGAACATGGGGCTGACCGCGCTGGCCGAGTCGTGCGGTGTCTCGTATGACGTGCTCGCCTGGACGGCCGAGTGGTACTTCCGGCCGGAGACCCTGGAGGCGTCGAACGCGGCGATCGTGAACTACCACCACCGGCTGCCGCTGACGAGAGCGTTCGGACCGGGCACATTGTCCAGCTCGGATGGGCAGAGGTTCCCGACCAAGGGCAAGTCCATCACGGCGCGGGTGCGATCCGGGCCGGAAGACTTCGGCCTCCGCATATCCGGCGCGGCCGGGGCGTGCCAGCCGGGCCGGTGGCCTGCCGGCGCGGTATGTGGCTTGGTCAATCGGAAGCAGGCTCGGTTTGGCCGGCCGCAGCCATGATCGCGTGCCAGCGTGTGGCATCGAAGATCAGCGCAATCGATTCGATCCGGTCGTCCCGCAGCCGGAAGTGTTCGGCGGTGCGTTGGGTGCCGACCGGAGTGGCAGTGTGCACGTCGTAGACGAGAGTGGCCTCGGACTCGCCGTACAGCTCGCTAATCATGTCGATGCCGGTGACCACCTGGAGGAACCCGGGGAGCCCGGCCAGGTGGCCAGTGGCATCGTCGGACCTGATCAGCGGGCTCTGGAACGTGAACGTGCCGGCGAGCTGGGCGGCTGCGGCGGCTACGTCCCCGCCGAACCTCGCCTGGTGGTACGCCTGGACGGTTTGCCGGGTGCGAGCGGTCGCGCTGGTCATCAGGTTTGTTCCTCCAGATAGCGGGTCAGTTGCTGCTGGTTTTCCGTGACGCGAAGGCAGAGGTGTCGCAGCAGCGTCGTCTCGGCGGGGGTGAATCCTCGGAAGAGGGCCGCCATGGCGGCCTGGGTGGGCTGGCGGAACTCGTCGAGCCAGGCCATTCCCGAGGGTGCGATCCGGACGAACACGGACCGCCGGTCGTGCGGGGCAGGGATCCGTGCGGCCAACCCGCCGGCTTCCAGCGTGTCCACCAGGCCGGTCACGTTCCTGGAACTCACCCCTGTGGAGCGAGCCAGGTCCTTGATGCTGATGCCGTCCTCGTTCTCGCTGAGGCGGATCAGAATGTCCAGCGCGCCCGGACTCAGCCCACGGTTGCCCGTTGCCCGCGACTGTAGCCGTTCGAGGCCGCGGGCGGCGGCACGGAGGGCGGCGGCGGTTTCCAGCGCCCCGGTGTCATCGCCGCGCGTGAACCGCGCCAGCGCCGCCCGGATCCGTGGGTCGAACAGCAGGTTGTCCGGACCTCGGGTGAGCCCCTCACCACTGTCGTCTACATCCTTCATAGTGAAGCAGTACTTTAGTACGTACTTCCCTATCTGTCATCCGCATTCTCATCGGTGGCACGTCGGCACGTTGGCGCCGGCTGAAGCTACGAGGGCGGGAAGAATCCGCGGCGGCCCGCCGACCAACCCACCTGACCAGCCTAATCGTTGATCTTGCGTCGAAAACTGCGGGTGGGCCTACAGGCGTGGCACGGTGCTGCCGGGCGCGGCTGGCCCTGGAGCCGGGGCAGGGGTTCAAGATCGGCCGGCGCGCGTCTGTGCAGTTCGCCAGGGAGCGCGGCCTGGTGTTCCGGCTGACGGCGGTGGAGGATCGGCTCATCAGCCATGGCCGGGTCTGGCTGAGCGGCTATGAGTTGGACCGGCGCGGCGCGGCGCGGCGAGAGATCTTCGTTCAGCTTGCCGGGCTGTGGGCCACCGTGCCCGAGGTGGCGGGCAATTGATCGAGCTGCACAATCGCCAACGTCGGCGGCGCGGCCCTCACGGGCGGGGGGCCCCGCGGAACCCCGTCCAGCGCAGGTCACCCGACAGGTGGCTCTGGTCGTTGAACATGACAAGGGTGGGCGACAGGCCGGCCCGGTATTCGAGCACGGTGAGACCCGTGTTCGCGCTGTCCAGGCCGAGCCACCTGGTGGGCGGGGCACCCAGCGCGTGCCGCACCAGCCACGCGATCGGGTACGCGTGCGTGACAAGCACCTCGTGCGAGTCGGGCCCGGTGCGCTCCGGTGCCGTGGTGAACCGCGCCACCAGGGCATCCGCGGTGCGTCTGCCGGCCGCCGCCTCGGCCTCGTCGTAACCGTCGAAGAAGCCGGCCCAGGAGCGGGGCATCTCGTCCGGCGTCGGCACGTACGGCACGTGGTCGATGAGTTCGGCGGCCTCGGCGACCGGCACGTCCGGCAGGTGCTTGGCGATCTCGCGGGCGCTCGCGGCGGCACGCGGCAGCATCGAGTGCCACACCGCGTCGATCGGCAGCCCGGCGAGCCGTCGGCCGAGCAGGTCGGCCTGCTGGTAACCCACATCGGTGAGGTCGCCGAAGGCGTCCGCCGCGCCGTGTCGCGCCAGGTAGAGGTGTCGGGTGGCCACGGCGCGAACCTACCGGTTCTCCGGCTCGACGCCACGCGCGATTCCGAGCGTCGACAACAGGTCCTCGTGCAGCTCCATCCACACGGCGTGGCACGACGCGACACCGACCCCGGTCACCCACCGCCCGTCCCCGGCGCGGGCACGTGTCAGCGCCGCGTCGAACCGCTCGGCGTAGCCGTCGAAGCGGGCCAGCACGTTGACGAGAGCGCCGATCAGCCCGGTCAGCTCCGCGCCGATCGCGGTCAGCTCGTCCAGCACCCGACCGTCCCACTGTGGGTCGGTGTGGTCGTTGGACGTCAACCGGTCACCCTCGACGGGCCGCAGCTGCCAGTCGGTGCAGGCCCGGACCAGTCGTCCGTTGAGAATCTCGAACTCCCTGTGAGCCTGCTCGACGGCGGCCCGCGCCCCGGTCTGGTCCACCTCCTCGCCGAGCTTGCGGGAGTCCTGCGCACGGCCGCGCTCGGTGAGCGTCCACCCGCCGGTGCCGGCGAACTCGACGTGTGTCACCCACCCGTACGCCTCGAAGTCCAACAGCAGCTCGGCGGCCGTCTCCAGGTCGACGCCGGTGCGGTCGGAGACGGCCGCGTCGTCGGCCACCCCGGCGACCCGCACGGCGTGCAGAACCGACAGGTCCGGTGCTGAGGCATGCGTCATGGTGATCAGCATCCCGACTCCCCCACCGGGCGTCAACGCGGCGCAGGCCCGGTGCGCGTGGGAAATCTCGCCTTCGGTTCCGGATAGGCTCCCGGGAGCTGGAGGAGGCCCATTGCTGATCGACCTGACCGACGCCGACCCCGCGACGTGCGGCGGCAAGGCCGCCACGCTCGCCCGGCTGATCCGAGCGGGCCTGCCGGTCCCACCCGGTTTCGTGGTGCCGACCGCCGCCCACGCGCAGGCGGACGGCGGCCTGTCCGCCGAGCTGGTCGACGAGATCGCCCGGGCGCTGCCCCGGCTCGGCGACGGCCACCTCGCCGTGCGGTCGTCGGCGACGAGCGAGGACACCGCCCAAGCCACCGCGGCGGGGCAGCACGACACCTTCCTGGGCGTGCGTGGCATCGATCAGGTGGCGGACGCCGTCCGCGGGTGCTGGTCGTCGGTGTGGTCCGAGCGCGCCGTGGAATACCGACGTCGGCAGGGCGACGAACAGTCGCCGTCGATCGCCGTGCTGGTGCAGCGTCTGGTGGACGCGGACGTCGCCGGGGTGCTGTTCACCGGCGACGACATCCGGATCGAGGCGTCCTGGGGGTTGGGTGAGAGCGTCGTCGGCGGCCACGTCACCCCGGACTCCTGGACGGTCTCCGACGGCACCATCACCCGGCGGTCGCTCGGCACGAAGAGGACCCGGGTCGACCGCACTGTCACCAGCGAGGTGGAGCGTGCCGACCGGGATCGGCTCTGCCTCACCGACGACGAGGTCACCCGACTCGCCCAACTCGGTCGCCGGACGGCCGACCTGCTGGGCGGCCCGCAGGACGTCGAGTGGGCGATCGCCGACTCCCGGATCTGGCTCCTCCAGTCGCGCCCGGTGACCAGCGCCCTCCCCGTCGCGCCCACGACCGGCGGCGACGAGAATGCGGCCGGCGGCGACGAGAGCGCGACCCGCACCGGCACGCCCGCGAGCCCCGGTCTCGCCACCGGACCGGCGCGGGTGGTGCGCGGTCCCACCGACTTCGCCCGGGTCCGGCCCGGTGACGTCCTCGTGTGCCGCACCACGGATCCGGCCTGGACCCCACTGTTCGGCGTGGTCGCGGCTGTCGTCACCGAGACCGGCGGCCTCCTGTCGCACGCCGCGATCGTCGCCCGCGAGCTGGGCCTGCCGGCCGTCCTGGCCGTCCCGGACGCGACGACCCTGCCCGACGGCGCAACGGTCGAGGTGGACGGGAACACCGGCCGGGTCGTACTCCTCGGTCCCTGACCTCGGGGACGACCGGCACCCGGCCGGCCGCTGTCACCGCCGGCCGTGCCGCGGCGGCCGGCGGTTACGGCGCTGTCACTCGGCCGGGGCCGGAAGCCGGTGCCGGCGGATCAGCCGCTGCCCGATGAAGGTCCGCCAGACCCGGTCGGCGACCGTCGGTTCGACGATCCAGAGCCGGCGCTGTGCCTCGGCGAGGGTGAGCGGCGCGCTGAAGAGATCCAGGAACAGCCGGCTGCTGCGGTTGAGGGCGAACACCTGACCGTCGACGCGGCGGAACAGGTGCCGGTTCGCCGGCAGGTCGCCGGGGACGCCTTCCTGCTCGTCGGAGCGGATCCGCCGGTACGCCTCCCAGACCTGCTCGTCGTCGCGGTCCACGAACGAGCCGTTGGCGAGGAACTCGGTCTGGTCGTCGGTGTCGTGGCGTACCCGGTCGTGGGCGAGGACGCCACGCACCGCGGTGCCGTAGCGGTCGTGGTAGAAGAACGTGTGCGGGGTGTCGGTGGCACCCAGCCACGGCCGGTGGTAGTGCCCGGGGTTGAGACCGGCCTTGGCCTGCGCGACCTCGGCCTGCGCCGCCTCGGTGACCGGCTCGTCGAACTTGAGCATCCGGACGATGTCCGAGCCCTCCACCGGCCGCACGTTGGTGATGCCGAACCGGTCCGGCTCCTTGGCGACGATCGCGCCCGGGGTCAGCATGAAGTCACCGAGCCCGCCGAGGGTCCACAGGTCCGGGTTGTCCCGCAGGAAGTTGACGCTGTCCAGCGCCTCCTCGCGGGTCTCGGTGGGGAACCCGGTGAAGCCCATCATCTGCACACCGATGTTGGCCTTGGTCATCGCCATCATGGTGCGCCGCGCCTGCTCCGGCTTCGTGCCCTTGTCGATCAGGTCGAGGACGCGCTGGTTACCGGACTCGAAACCGACCGAGATGGCCACGCAGCCGCTGCGCCGCAGCAGCTCGCAGCGCTCGTCCGACCAGTACTTCTCCAGCCGGATCTCGGCACCCCAGCGGAAGTCCAGACCACGCTCGACGACCTTCTCGGCGAAGCGCAGGATCGTCGCGGGAGCGAGCACGTCGACCGAGAAGTAGATGAACTTGGCGAACTTCGACAACTCGGTGACGTCCGCGATCATGGTGTCCACCGTGTCCTGCCGCCACGGGCTGGTCGGGCCGTCGGTGTTCAGGCCGTAGTCGCAGAACGTGCACTTGTTCCAGTAGCAGCCCCGGGTCGGCGAGTAGTAGACGAACCGCTCCGGGCTGAGATAGAGGTCCCAGGGCAGGCCGGAGAAGTCCGGCACCGGTATCTGCGCCAGTCGTTCGTAGCGCAGGGGCAGTTGCCGCTGGCGGCCGTACTTCGGGTGCAGCCGGACGTTGGGGTGCCCGGCCGGCAGGGTGCCGGTCTGCACCGCGTCCAGGATCTCCGTGTACGCGCTCTCCCCCTCGCCGACCACTATCGCGTCGAAGTCGGCGAGCACCTGGAAGACGTACTCGGGTTTGCTGGCGCACTTCCAGACGTCGGAGATCTCGGTGCCACCCGCGATGAGGAAGACGTCCGGGCAGGCCCGCCGCACGAGACGGGCGATCCAGAGCGCGAACGGCAGCTGCCACTGGTAGGTGACGCTGATGCCGATCACCTGGTTTCCACCGGCGACCAGCCGGGGGATCAGCACGTCCTCGTAGTACGGCAGGAAGGGCCGGTTGAGCCGGGCCAGCAGCGCCTCGTCGGTCAGCGCGGCCACCGAGCCGATCGAGATCATCGGCGGCGGGTGCAGCCGGAAGCCGGCGTGGAACTGCCCGGGGAACCCGACAGCGCCGAGCGCGTCCATCCAGGAGATCACGCCGTCGACGGCATCCTGGTAGTGCCGGTAGTCGTAGAACAGGCTCGGGTCCTGCAGCACCCCGATCGACCGGCGCAGCCGCTCCGGGTCGGGGTCGGGCAGGCCGAGCTGGTTCGCCCGGGCCATCAGCGCGTCCGGGCCGCTGAGGTCGTCGGTCGACAGCCGGGACAACTCCCGCCGCAGCCACTCGTACGCCGACGGGGTGTACGAGTGGTGGAACGCCTCGATGTTGGCGTCGATGATCTCCGCCGGTCGGTGCCCCTGTGCCCGGGCGTACGAGTCGAGGTAGTTCAGGGAGTGGTATCCCGAGGTGGGATCGGTCAGCGGGGGGTAGATCAGTGCCGCCTTCACTGTGCCGCTCATCGACGCCTCCTCAACCGATCCGGGCCGCGGAACCGGCCAGGGTGTCCTCCTGCGCACGGGTGGCCACCGCCGGCAGTCGCGGGGCACCGAACGCCTTGACGTACGCGACGAGTGGTTCGGCCGCGTAGCGGAACGCCGCCAGGTCGACGAAGCCCCGGTCCCACGCCGCCGCTTCCAGTTCGTCGACGGCACAGCCCCACAGCCTCGCGAAGTACGTGTCGACGACCTCGGTGCGGAAGTGCAGCCGACCACCCGGGCGGCGGTGCCCCGTCGTCCGCGGAACGAGCGTGTCGTTCAGCGACGCCGCGGTCGCCGCGACCTGTCGCGCCGCGGCGAGCAGCGCGGGGGTACGCAGCGGCGCCGCGACCATCCACAGCGCCAGGCTGCGGTACGGCGTGGTGCCGAACGCCCGCACCAGCACCCGCAGCACGGCCTCGTGCTCGTCGAGACCCCGTTCGGAGTCGGTCAGCCAGTCCCACCCGGTCGGCGGCGCGGCGGAGAGCCCTCGCTGGCGGGCCACCTCGCGGGCGTGGTCCTCGACCATGGGGTCGGCGATGTCGACGGCGGCGAGCCCGGCCAGCACTCCCCGCCGGTGCCAGGCGGGCGACTCGGGGTGCAACAGCATCAGCACCGCGGCGGCCTCCCGGTCGCTGACCCAGTGCCCGCCGACCGATCCTCCGGCGAACCGCGACTGCCAGGTGTCCAGGAAGCGGGTGTGCAGGTTGTCGATCGGCTGGTCGTCGGCGTGCGCCGGGCACAGCTCGGGCGCGTTGTCGGCGGCCATCGACAGCAGCAGTCGCGCGTCGGCGCCCTTGGCGTCGCCGGGGTCCCGCCGGCGCCACGTCAGGAACCGGTCCAGCACCGCCGCCGCCTCGGGTGGCGCGCTGCGCTCCAGCGCCCGGTACGACCGCCGCCGGAAGGGCAGGTCCCGGCCGATGTCGAGCAGTCGCACCGCCTCGGCGTCGCTGAGCACGCCGGCCGCGACGGCGCGACGCAGCTCGATCCGGATGTTCACCAGCGGGACGCTCATCGCGCGGTGGCCCTCCTCGGCGGGCCCGTGCACGACGGCCACCTCGTCGTCGCCCGTGACGACGCCGTCGCGGTAGAGCTGGAACACGTCGCCCACGCCACGCATCCCGAACGGCCACAGCTCGGCGGCGCGCAGGGCGCCCATGCTGGCGGCGCCGGCCACCGTCACGCCGCGGTCGAGCAGGTCGAGGATCTCCCGGTGGCGCACCGGCGGGTGTTGCAGGAAGAACCCGTCGATGACGAGGACCCGGTCGCCGGGGCCGACGTCCAGGCGGAGCAGGTCGCCGTGCGCGACGGGTGGCAGCAGCACCGCGTCGGGCAGCAGCCGACCGACCTCGTCGGTCGGCAGGCTCGGACCGATGAAGACGACGTCAGTCACGGGGTACTCCCGGTCGGATACTCAGGGCCCGCTCGTCGAACATCCGCAGGCCGGGGGCGAACACCTTGCTCACCGGAATACCGATGTCGTCGTGTGTCAGGTCGACGCTGAACGGTTCGACGCCGGTGACCCTCTGCACCCGCGACGCCAGCTCGCGCAGCACCTGGGTCACGTCGCCCACGGGTGGCGGGTCCCGGCGGATCGGCTGGACGGGCCGGTCGACTGTGGGTGGCGGCACCGGCGGTCCGCCCACGTCGTGGTAGGCGGTGGCGTCGATGTCGTCCCGGGCGCCGGAGACCATGACCAGCCGCGACTGCGCGGCCTCCGACATGGCCCGACCGACGGCGATCTCCGGGTCCACGTGGCAGCCGAAGCCGCCGAAGGTGACGGGCAGGTCCTCCGACCAGATCGAGGCGGCGTAGCACGGCACGCCGACGGCGTTGGTGATGTCGCAGACCTCCACCCAGCAGCCGGCCCGCAGCAGCGCCTCGTGCACGGTGCGGGTCATCGCGTTGGTGGCGGTGCCGGGGTCGGCGTAGGTGCGCTCGGCCAACGGCGAGGTGCAGTACGGGGCGATGCAGTCGCGTTCGACGACCTCCAGCAGGGCGTGCAGGCTGGCCTCGGCGAAGGTGTTCCCGGTGGCCAGCCCGTTGCTGCTGGGGGTGAACAGGGCGCGGTCCCAGCCGCGCCGGATGGTGAAGTCGAGTTCGATGGTGGCGCGGGGCACCAGGCACCGCGTACCTGTCACCAGCCCACGGCCGGCGACCCAGTCGAGTTCGACGGCGGGGGTCAGGGGTGACCGTTCCGCCAGGTGCAGCCACCGCACGTCGTACGGCAGGTCGAGCGCCTCGGCCGGGGACCGGACGACGGTCCCCGGCCGGAGGTTCTCGGCATGCCAGGACTCGATGCTCTCCATGACCGCGCTGACCCGGGCCTGCGTCGCCGTGGCGCCGGTGCCGACGCTCACCGCCATGGTGGCTCCGACCGGCCGGTAGGCGACGTGCACCGGTAGGCCGATCTCGTCGAGCCGGGTGATGTCGGCGACCCGGGTGATCCGGAAGCGGTCGAGCATGCCACCGATCCGTGCCCAGGTCTGCTCCACGGTGGCCGTCCGGTAGGTGCCGGATCGGAACGCGATGCTTTCGGTCGTGTCAGTCATTGAGGCTCCCGGCGGGGGTCAGGAACTCAGAGGATGAGGACGGCGATGATGTTGACGTTGTTGTCGGCGATCGGTGCCACACCGCCGGCGACCGTCTCCAACTCGGCCTCGGTCAGCTCGTTGAGGTCGACCAGCGGCACCTCGGGCACGTGCAGCACGTGCAGGCCGGGCGTGCCGGCCCAGTCGGCGACGATCTGGTCCTTGGTGTAGAGCGTGGCGGGCTGGGCGCGGTCCACCTCGACCCGGGAACCGGCGGCGACCGGCAGGCCGGCGGCCGTCGCGTAGCCGGTCGGGTCGGCGAGCAGGCGCTGTAGTTCGTCGTCGCTGCGCCACACGGCGGTGACCAGTTCCGAGTACTTCGTCACGAACCTCGCGCCATATTCCTGGTCGTCGTTGCTCATCGTTCGGTCCTTTCCTCGGGATCACTGAGGCGGTTTATCGCTGTGGCGAGAACGTTACGAAAATCGAGGTTCGACAATCAATGACTGCCATCAGAATCTGCCGCGCCGACCGGCGGGCGGCAGACATCGGTGTCAGGTGCAGCAGCACGGGCAGCAGCAGGCGCAGCTGGGGTCCAGGCCGGCGACGACGCTGTCCAATTCGTCCTCGGCCAGTTCCGCCTGGGCCACCGGCTGCAACGACGGCACGAACAGCACGAAGGTGCCGGTGGTCCCCGCCAGCTGCCACGACTCGACCTGCACCTCCAGGTCCGGATCCGCGTCGGCGAAGTCGCGGACCACCCGGACCTGCACATCCTCGGACAGGTGCAGGCCGTAGCCGGCGAGGAAGCCCCGCGGGTCCCGGTCGAGCGCCTGCTCCTTGACCGGGTCGGCCCAGACGTCGGCGACAAGCCGGCTGTACGCGGCCACGAAGACCGCTCGATCGACAGGTGTCACACCCTGCTCCCTTCGGTGGTCGACCGCCGGCGGCGGCGACAGGCAGCGCGGGAGGTTCTCCGGGCCGCCGATTTCGCTTCATCGTGGGCCACCGGCGGAGCCGGTCCGCGCAGGGAGTGGGAATTTCATCGAATGTGGCCGCGAAAAGGTCGCGCTGCGGCGAAAGCCGGGTAATTGGGAATCAGCGACATGCGGCGGCGAGCGATTCTAATGATTGTCACCACTGTGGACAAGTAGTAATTCCTCGCCTGTCACCCGCGCGGCTGCCGCACCTACGCTGCGATCGGCGGAGTGCCCCGCGGTGACTCGGTTCGACGGGGTGCCGTGTTCCGTCACCGAGTGCTGCCGGAGGCGACCGTGACCATCGACCAGGTGACGACGACGACCGGCGGCCCGGCCGGGTACAGCGTGGAGGAACTCGCCCGCAAGGTGGGGATGTCGCCCCGCAACATCCGGGCCCACCAGGCCCGGCGGCTGCTGCCCCCGCCGGTCCGGCGCGGCCGGACGGCCCTCTACGACGACTCCCACGTCCGCCGGCTGGACGCGATCCTCGCCCTTCAGCGGCAGGGCTTCAACCTGGTGTCCATCGAGGCGATGCTGGGGGTCCGGGCCAGTGACGAGGCGCCCGACGGGCTGACCGCGATGTTGCAACGCCTGACCGCCGACCGTCCCGCCCTGGCCCATGCGCTGACCCGGCACGGCGTGATCGGCCGGACCACCGACGGCACCGTGCGCACCGTCCGGCCGCGACCGCTGCGCGCCGCCCTGGACCTGCACCGGGTGCGCGTGGGCACGGTCCCGGCACTACAGACCCTCAGCGAGGTGCTGGACAGCCTGCGACCCGTGGCCGACGAGTTGGTGGCCGCCGTCACCGCCCGCCTGCTGACCCTCGCGCCGGAGCTGGTCCGCAGCGACGCCCGGTCGTCCTGGGCCGAACTCGACAGGGAGACCCTGCTGCTGACCCAGGGCGTGGTCAACGTGCTCACCGAGGCGTTCCGGCTCGCCGTGGAGAACCAGTCGGAGGCGCACGTCGCCGAGATGCTGGAGAACCACCTCGACACTGACGTGTGCCTGGAGGACAGCACCGTCATCGACAACGGCTGACCGTCAGCTCGTCGCGGGCTGCCCGTCCACGTGCCGGCTCGGCACCACGGCGTCGGGCCGTTCCGGCTCGGTCAGCAGTTGCCGTCGCGCCAGCCGATGGAACAGCCCGTCCGGGTCACCCATCAACTCGTCGAAGGTCCCCCGCTGGACGATCCGCCCCGCGTCGAGGACCACTATGGTGTCCGCCGTACGGACCGTGGACAGTCGGTGGGCGATGACCACCCGGGTGGCGGCCAGGGCCGCGGTGCTGCGGCTGACCACCTCCTGGGTCCGGTTGTCCAGAGCGCTCGTCGCCTCGTCGAGGTAGATGATCCGGGGCAGGGGGGCCAACGCGCGGGCGATCAGCACCCGCTGGCGCTGCCCGACGGAGAGCGTGCCGCCGCCGAACGGCACCATCGTGCTCATCCCCATCGGCAGCGCCTCCAGGTCGTCGGCGAGCCCGGCCATCCGCGCCGCCTCCCAGACCTGGTCGAGGGGGAAGCTGCCGGCGCCACAGATGTTGTCGCGTACCGAGCCGGCGAAGAGTTGGCCATCCTGGAGGACCACCCCGCACTGCCGACGGACCGCGTGGACGTCGAGTTCGGAGAGGTCCTGGCCGTCGTAGAGCACCGCGCCCTGTTGCTGGCGTTCGAAGCCGAGCAGCAGCCGCAGCAGTGTGGACTTTCCGCAGCCACTCGGTCCGACGATGGCGACGAACTCACCCGGGCGGACGTGCAGGTCGATGTCGACGAGCACCGGCGGCTCGTCCGGCTGGTAGGCGAAGGTCAGCCGGTGCAGCGCGACCTCGCCGCGCAGCTCACCAGGGTCCACCCGGTCCGGCCGCGCCTCGGGGTCGGCGCGCAGGATCTCCCGCAGGCTGCCCAGCCGGGGCACCGCCGCGATCACCTCGACCCCGGCCGACACCAGCACCAGCAGCGCGCCGAGCAGCATCGCGAAGCCGACGTTGAGGATGAAGAAGTCGGCCGGCGCGACCCGGCCGGCGAGCGGCCCCATCAGGACGGCGAACAGGACGAGCTGACCGGCGACCGGCAGCACCGTGCCGAAGGCGACGAGGCCCGCCTGACTCTGCCGGACCCGTTGCAGCGACGCGCGGGCCATCGCGGCCACCTCCGACCAGCGCGCGTGGGCCCGGGTCTCGGCGGCGGCCAGTTTGATCTTCACGATGCCGCCGAGCAGCTGGTTGGTCAGCGCCGCCGCCCGGTGCTCGGCGGGCAGCGCGGACCGTTGCTGACGGACGATCAGGACGGCGAACGCGCCGAAGGTCAGCATGGTGACGGCGACGATCCCCGCTCCCCACAGCCCCAGCACGGGCTCGACGACGAGGAGCATGCCGAGGGTCACCGCGACGGTAGCCGCCGCCGAGACGAGTTGCGGCAGCAGCGCGCTCAACGCCTCACCGACGAACGAGATCCCCAGCATCGAGTTGGCGATCTCACCGCTGCTGCGACCGGTGAAGAAGCGGGCCGGCAGCCGCATGAGTCGGTCCCAGATCGCCATCTGCGCGCCGGACTGCAACCGGCCGTCCAGGCGCAGCAGCCGCAGGTTCTGCACCACGCCGACCAGCCCCGCGACCACCGCCGCGCTGAGCATCAACGCGACGAAGCCGATCAGGCCGTTCACCTCGCCCTGCCGGGCCAACTGGCCGAGCACCTCGCCGGTGGCCAGCGGCACGCCCAGGCCCAGCAGTGCCACGCAGGTGGCGGCGAACAGCAGCCCCCGCACGTCGCGCGACGCGCCGACCAGCCCGGCCCGCAGCAGGTGGCGCATCCGCGCGGTCGGCGGTAGCGGCGCCTGCACCTCGGTCGCCTCGGCGGCGAACGTCGCGGCCACCGTCGCGTCGATCGGACCGTACGCGCGGGTGTCCGGGTCGACGTGGTGGTAGCGGCCACGGCGGAACACCAGCGGCACCGCCACCGCGTGCTCCGGGCCGGCACCGGCCCGCCACCCCACCAGCGGCCCCAGGTCCCGCCGCCACCAGCGCTCCGGCAGCCGCACCTCGCGCAGGAACAGGCTGGACGCCCGGGTCACCGCGTGCACCGCCGCCCGATCGTCGAGCGGCGCGCGACTGCGGTCGGCCGGCTCGTTGATCGGGCTGCCCATCCCCTCGGTGACCACCCGGAGCACCGAGGCCGCCCGCCCGTACCTGTCGAAGCCGGCCTCGGTCTCCGGAACCGGCACCGCACCGCCGGCGCCGATCACCCCGATCGACCGGCGGGCCGCCGCGGCGAGCACCGCCGCGTCGGTCTGCCGGCGGCGCCGCACGGCACTCAGCAGGGCGGCGTCGGCCTCCTCGATCCGGGTCTCCACCATCCGCAACAGCCGAGCCACGTGCTGGTCGACGGCCGATCGGAGCTGACCGTTGACCAGCAGGTCCCAACTGCCGTGGCTCTCCACCGCGCACGCCGACTCGGCCACCACCCAGTCCCGCTCGGCGACGAGCAGCAGCTCCCGCTCCCCGGACATCTCCGCCGGGCCACCGTCGTTGCGGCGTAGCTGCCCGCCGACGCTGCGCAGCCACCAGGCGCCGCCGGTGGAGGTGAGGGCGCTCCCCTGCGCCAACGAGATGATCTCTCGTCCGGACAGGGTGGACGCCTCCCGGGGCGCCTGCCCGCGGCGCAGCGCGTCGGCGATGGTGACAAGCACCAGGTCCACCGCCGCGACCAGCTCCGTCGCGGCGGTGCGGGCCCGCAGCGACGCCCCCTCCTCCGGCGCCCGGCCGAGCCGGACGTGCCGCTCCAGCAGGGACAGGTGCCGCCGGGACAGGCCGCGCAACTCCGTGTCGGGCAGCGGCACCAGGATCAACTGCCACGCGCCGATCGCGGTGGACGTCGGCACCAGACCACCGGCCGGGAGCCGGGCCACATGATGCCGCCGCGAGGGGCTCATCCCGGCCCGGCGCACCGCGAACAGGTCGGCCTCACCCCCGGTCACCAGCCAACCGGCCACCGGGCCGTCCAGGCGGCAGACCTGGCGTACGCCGTCCGCGCAGAAGCCGATCAGGCCGCCGGCCGGGAAGTCCTGCACCGCGCCAGTCATCAGCGTCTCCTCGGATCGTCGTGGTCAGTGGTCCCGGACCAGGCGCGCGTACGCCCCGTCCCGGGCGACCAGTTGCTCGTGGGTGCCGCGCTCGACCTCCCGACCGCCGTCCAGCACGACGATCAGGTCACAGTCGCGGACCGTGGACAGGCGGTGGGCCACGATCAGGCAGGTCGCGCCCCGCCGGCGCAGGTGCCTGTCGATCCGGCGTTCGGTCTCGGCGTCCAGGGCGCTGGTGGCCTCGTCCAGCACCAGCACCCGGGGGTTGCGCACGAGCGCCCGGGCGATCTCCAGCCGCTGCCGCTGGCCACCGGAGAAGTTGCGGGCGTTCTCCCGCACCGGGCTGCCCAGGCCACCCGGACGCGCCGCCACCTCGTCGTAGAGGCACGCGTCGGTCAGCGCGCCGACGACGTCCTCGTCGGCGACGGTGAGGTCCCACATTGTGACGTTGTCGCGGACCGTCCCCTCGAACAGCCGCTGGTCCTGGTCGACCATGGCGACGGTGGCCGCCCAGAGACCGTCGTCGGCGGCCGAGCGCTCGACGCCGTCCACTGTGACCCGGCCGGTCCAGGGACGGTAGAGCCCGGCGACCAGCCGACCCACAGTCGACTTGCCGCTGCCCGACCGCCCGACGAGCGCCACCCGGGCACCAGGCGGCAGGTCCAGGCTGAAGTTCTCCAGCAGTGGACGGCCCAGCGGGTTGTAGCCGAAGGTCACCTCCTCGATGCGCAGGTGCCCCTCCATCGGTGCCAGCGGCTGGGCCTGCCGGTCCGGGGTCGCGGGCAGCGGATACCGCTCCACGTCCCGCAGCCGGTTCAGGTCGGCGCTCATGTCCTGCAACCGCGAGCCCAGCGCTGTCAGATTGCCCAACGGCCGGTTCATGGCGGCGGCCAGGCTCTGCATGCCGACAAGCACACCGACGCTCATCGACTCCGCCACGACCTGCCGGCTGCCCAATCCCAGCAGCACCGCCGTGGTCCCCGAGGCCAGCAGCGCCGGCAGGACGGACAGCACGGCGGTGGGCACCCCCAGCCGCTGCTGGCGGGTGGCGACGGTGGCGTGGCGTGCCGCGAACCGGGCCACGGCGCGTTCCTCCTCGCCGCCGGCCTTCACCGTCTCGATCATCTGGACCGTGGTGTACACGGTGGTCACCAGCTTGCTGCGGTCCGCCTGGAGGCCGGCGACGGCTGTCGACCGGGTCGAGGCGACGTAGCGGAGCACGCTGACGTTCAGCCCGGCGAGCACCACCGCGCACAGTCCGAGCAGCAGGTCGTACTGGCAGAGCAGCACCCCGTACGCCAGCACCAGGCCGGTGTCCACCACTGTGGTGGCCGTCCGGCGGGTCAGCACCTCGGCGACCACCTCGTTGCCCCGGACCCGCTGGCTGAGGTCGGCGGCCTGCCGCTGGTCGAAGAAGGTCGGCGGCAGCCGCAGCAGATGTCGGAAGAACCGGGCGGCGCTGCCGAGGGCCAGCGCCGTCTCCGCGCGTACGGTCAGACGTTGCTGGAGCAGGCTGGCCAGGAAGGTCAGCACTGTGGCCACCGCCACCGCCGCCACCAGGCCGGCGAACGCGGCCCGATCCTCCTGCAACAGCACCCGGTCGACGAAGACCTTGGCCATCACCGGGATGGTCAGCCCGACGACGGCGATCAGGAGGCCGAGCAGCAGCATCTGCGCGATCGCCGAGCCCGGGCCGCGCCACCGCTCGGCCAGCGCCCGCACCAGCCGGTAGCGGGTGCCGCCGGGCCGGAACTCCGGGCCGGGCTCCATGGTGAGCGCGACGCCGGTGAACGCGCCGTCGAACTCCTCCCAGCTCACCGCACGGGGGCCGGTGGCCGGGTCGTTGATGAAGACCTTGCGGCCCAGCCCCTCCAGCACCACGAAGTGCTCGAAGCGCCAGAACAGCACCGCCGGCAGCGCCACTGTGGCCAGGTCGGCCAGGTCCATCTGGAAACCCTTGGCCACCATGCCGTACCGGCGGGCGCCCTTGAGCACGGTGGCCGCGGTGGAGCCGTCCCGGCTCACCCCGCACACCCGGCGCAGCTCCTCCAGTGGCACGTGCCGGCCGTGGTGGGCGAGCAGGATCCCCAGCGCGGCGGCACCGCACTCCACCGCCTCCATCTGGATCAGGGTGGGCGTGCGGACCCGTCGACGCCGGATCCGGGGGATCTCCGGCACGCCGCTGGCGGCGGTCGTCGGCGCGCTCATCGCCGCAGCAACCAGTCGATCGGGTGCTCCCGGTCCACAGTGAACCAGGCGGTGACCTCGCTCGCCGAGTTGAGTTGGAACGGTGGCGGGGACTTGGTCCAGCGCAGGCCGCCGGGTGCGCCCGGGTCGGGCTCCAGGGCGACGGTCACCCGCACCACGCTGCCCCGGGCGAGCAGCCGCCGGACGTCCGGCCCGGTGCCGAGGAACGCGCGCAGCGACGCCTCGGTCTCCGGGAACGCGCCGACGGTGGTCACCTGGCCGGCCAGGGTGCCGAACACGTTGCGCGGCGCGGCCGCGGCGGCCACCTCGACGGAGACGCCGGGTTGCAGCAGCGGCGCGGCGACGGCGGGGGCGTAGACGACGGCCTGCAACGCGTCCCCGGCGGTGTCGAGCCGTTCCAGGTCGGCCAGGTGCGTGCCCGGGGTGACGATCTCGCCCTCGGAGACCAGCCAGGCGACGACGTACGCGTCACCCGGCGAGGTCTCCACCCGCACCTGGCCGTTCGCCGTGCGCAGACTGTAGAGGGGGGTGCCCTTCGGCACCCGCTGGTGCGGTGCCGCCCACACCTTGGTGACCTGGCCACTCTCCAGCGCGTCGAGGGCCGAGATCCCGTTCGAGTGGATCAGCACCCCGGCCGCCTCCACGGTCCGGGGGACCACTGTGCGCACCGACCAGACACCCGCGGCGACCACGACGATGACCAGCGCGGTGGTGGCCAGCCAGTTCGGCACCGTGGTCAGCCGGACCGCCCGGTCCAGTTGCTCGGGCGCCTCCAACTGGCGCAGCGCCTGCCGCCGGAACTTCATGGCCGGCCCCCCGCCCCGGTCGGGCCGGTGGCGAGGCGCGAGCCGAGCAGGAAGTCGGCAACGCTCGGCTCGACGAGCGGGTCGATCCCGGACAACTCGGCGAAGGCCTGGGAGTCTCCGGCGCCGAGGGCGCACGGCGCCAACCCCATGGCGGTGGCGACGAGATACATCTGCTGGGTCAGCACACCCGCGTCCTTGAGAATCATGGCGTAGCTCATCCCTTCGTACTTCCACATGAGCCGCTGCACCCGGGCGGTGACCACCAGGACCGTCTGCGGCGGCCGGGGCAGGGCGCCGGCCGCCCGGGAGTACGCCAGCAGCCGGTCGGCGGCCGGCCCCCAGCCGGCGACCGGCTCCAGCCGATGCCCGACCGCGTCGTAGTGGTAGAGCCCGGGTTCCAGCCCGGCGCAGCGCGCGACCAGGGGATAGATCTCCAGCTCGTAGACCCCGCCGCCGCCCGGGTAGGGCCGATGGCCGACCTCCTGCCCACCGGCCTCGCCGACGGTGCCGGTGTGCTGCGACCGGTGCAGGAACTCGGCAAGCCGTTCCAGGGGCAGCGGTGCCGCGTCGTCGTGTTCCCGCACCGTGCGCCGGTCCGTGACGACCTGACTGAACGCCGGGTCCGCCTTGGCGATCGTCGCCAGGTCCGGCAGTGGCAGCTCGATCGCCCGGCCCCCGTCGTACGGGCGGCGCAGTGGCTGTGGCGCGAAGCGCTCCCGCATCCGGTAGGTGCCGCCCACCGGCAGCGCGTGTCGACCGGCCCGGGAGCGGTGGTGCAGCCGCAACTCCTCCGGCGACCAGTAGGCCAGCGGCGCGTCGTCGCACTCCGCCTCGAACTCGGCGTCGGTGACCAGGATGCGGGCGGTGGCCAACTCGTCGAGCACCCGGCCGGCAGCCGCCGGCGACACGCCGAGCGTACGGGCCACCGCGTCACCTCCGACGCCCGGCACGGCGGCGGCAAGCACCGCGCCGAGGGCGGCGTCGGCGCAGCCGACAACGAGGGTGCTCAGCGGTGACGCGGCCACCAGCATGCCCCGTTCGTGCTGGAGGGCGGCGAAACGGGAGAGCCGGTAGCGGACCCCGGGGGTGTGCAGGCGGCTCTCCGGCTGACTGCCCCGACCCAGGCCGGTGGGCACCAGGTCGAGCAGCGCCCGGTCGTCGACCTGCACGCGGCGCTCCAGCCAGGAGTGGGCGAGCAGCCGCCGCAGCAGCAACTGCGCGGGCAGCACCCGACTCTCCCCCTCCAGCCCGCTGATCAGTCGACCGACCTCGACGTCGTTGACCCAGTCGGCGGCGAGCCGCAGCAGCAGCGCCCGCCGGCCCATGCCCGGTTGCTCCAGGGTGAGCTGGAAGCGGGTCTGGCGCAGGGTCAGCGCACCGTCCTCACCGAGCCGCAGTTCCGCGTCCCGGCGCAGCCGGTACGACTCCTGCACCGGTGGACCGCCGACGGTGCCGCTCACGGCGACCGCCGACCGACCGGGTCCACAATGCCTGTCATCTGCGTATCCCCCACTAGAAGAAGACGTTCAGCGGATTGGCCGCCGTCTCGTCGGCGGCCAGCGGGCCCCGGCCGAGGCGGGTCGGCACGTCCCACAGCCGGCCGGGGCCGAGTCGGCGCCAGAAGTGCCGCAGCCCCGGCACGACGACCTTCACCACCGCCAGGTCGACATCCGGGCGGGACTGGTCGACGACGATCACCTCAAGGCCGGCCCGCTCCGCCCGGCGTACGCACCGACGCACGTCGTCGCCGACGTCGCCGGTGGTCAGCGCCGGGTGGTCCGCGGCGGTACGCGGCGGCCGGGTGGGATCCGGGGTCAGCCAGGGCTGGTCGGCCACCCGCACGGTGCCGAACCAGCGCGCGGTGTCCGGATCGTCGGCGCCGTAGCGGTTGCGCCCGGAGGTGGGTCCGGCGACGGCCGGCAGGAACTGGTTCACCTCGGTGAGCGCCCGGGTCAGCGCGACCCGCGCGTCCAGGTGCGCGCCGAAGCCGACAAGGACGTCCTCCGGCCCCGCGTCGACCCGCCGGGACACCGCGGCGAAGGTGGGTACGCCGAGGTCGGCGGTCAGGTCGAGGGCCCACAGCTCACGGCCCAGGGCGGTGGCGTGGTGGTCCACGCAGGCGGCGGTCCACGGGTCGGCGAACGAGGCGAGGTCCACACCGGGCATCCGGGAGCGGTGGTACCACCACAGGGCCACGCTGTCGCGCTCCACGAGTTCGCAGAAGCCCTGCACGATCGCCTCGGACGGGGTGCCGCCGGCCGCGCAGCCGTTCGAGTCGGCCGAGCAGACCCCCAGCCCGGTCAGTTCCGGATGCCCGTACCAGCAGTGGGCGGCGGGCAACTCGCGCGGCGCCTGCCGGGTCAGCGACCAACCGGTGGTCCAGTCCAGTTCCACCTCGTCGGGCAGCGGACGCGGCACGCGGTGCAGGTGGCCCAGGTCCCGGTTGAGCCGATCCCGGTCGGCGTACTGGCGTTCCGAGAACAGCAGCAACTCCCGCAGGTGCACCGCGCGGTCCGGACCGAGCTGCCGGTAGGTGGCGCGGTGCACCGGGCGGTCGCCGCGCCACACCCCGCAGTAGCGCTCCACCGCCTCGCCGACCGCGCTCATCCGGGCCTGTAGGTCGGTGCGGCCCTTCCCGCCGCTCTGCCCGCGCAGGTTGCGGCGCAACGCGGCGAGTTGGCGGGGTTGGGAGAAGTTGTGCCCGGCCGAGTAGGTGTGGGTGACGCCGTTGTCGGTCGCCTCCAGCGGCGTCAGCCGGCTCACCACACCCAGATACCGGCTGACGTGGTGGGCGAGTGCGGCGTACGCCTCTGCGGGTTCCCGGGTGCGGGAGTCCCCACCCCGACTGGGCTGGGTGCCGCTCGGTGGCAGGTCGATGCGGGGCTCGGCCTTGCCGACGAGGTCCGGGTCGCCGCAGGCGGGGCACTGCGGCTGGCGTACCAGTTGGTGGCTCTCGGTGCTCAGGTCCCGGGTGTCCAGGGCGACCATCCGGCCGGTGAGGCGGGGTGACGTGCCCCGCAGGGCCAGCACGGCGAGTTCGGCGGCGAGCAGTCCGGCGGCGGTGGTGGCGAGTCCGGGCAGGACCGCGCGGCCGGGCTGCGGTAGCGGGTCGGTCAGGTCCTGCCCGTCGAGGAAGGCGTTGACCTGTTCGTTCTCCTGCCACCGTTGCCGCAGGCAGGCCCAACAGCCGGTGCGGCCCGGCACGAGGTGCGGGCCGAGGAAGACGACGTTGCCGTGTGGCCGGGCCAGCGTCCACGCGCGATCGCCGGCCAGGTGACTGTCGTTGACCAGGGCCAGCCGGGGGTCGAGCATCGACGACGGCAGCACCAGCACCTGGGCGCTCGGGTCGAGGTCCGTCGCGTCCGGTCCGACCACCGTCGCGGCGAGCCCGAGGGCGCGCAGCGCGTCGGCGGTCTCGCCCACCCCGGGTGCCCCGAGGTCCACGATGGTCACCGGGCCGCCGGCCATCCACTCCCGTCCGGCCTCGGGCGGGACACCGCGGGCGTCCCAGCCGGCGGCCTCGGCGGGCGACGTGTGCGCCGGCCCGGACACCAGCAGGCCGTGGTCGCGCAGCCGGGCGAGGGCGGCGGCGACCGCGGTGACCGGGTGGCGGGTGGCCAGCCGGGCCACCACGTCGGCCAGCGGGGCGGCACCGTCGAGCTGGCCGGCCAGGTCCGCGGCGACCGGGTCGTCGATGAGCAGACTGCGGGTCTCCCCCAGCACCACGAGCGGGCCGTCGGGCAGAGGCACCGGCACGTAGTCGGATCGGAAGCGCGGACGCCACATGGTTCCTCCCGAGCCTGGTGGCCGGACCGCGGCACCGCCGGCCCCGCCGGCGATCACGGCTGCTGCCATCGTCGCGGTCGGCGGCGTCCGATCCGAGGGATGCCACAGGTTTCTGCCGTCGGCGGCACCGTGGACGCTCGACGGCCGGATCAGCCGGCGGTGACGGTCAGCGCGCTGTCGTTGAGCCCCAGCACCGTGGTGCCGCTGGTCTGCGCCGGGACGAGCAGCACGAAGGTCTCCACCCGGGTGACCCGGATCGACTTCCCGCGGACCGGGGTGCGGTGACCGGTGGCGATCAGGTCGGGGCTCTGCGGCACCATCTGGACGGTGGCCGGGCCACCGGGCGCCGGGCGCAGCGTGTCGGTGGCGTGGATGGTCAGGAAGGTCAGCGTGCCGGTGGGCACCGCGACCGCGCAGTCCGACCACTGCGCCTTGTCCATCGTCCGTCGTACCGCCGCGCCGGCCCCGGCGAGCTGCTGCCCGTAGACCTCCCAACCGCCGGCGAACTGGCCGTCGAGCAGCGGGCTCGACGCGACAAGGGCCCGGTTGCCCGTCGTGGACCCGATGCTGCGGGCGAACACCTCGGCTTCGAGGGCCCGGCGGCTGGTCTCGTCCAGGGCGGTGCCGCCGGCCGTGGCCGGACGGCCGTCGATGCTCCGGGCGGCCACCAGCGACGGTTGGGTGACCTGCACGTTGTGGCTGAGCTGCCACTGGTTGTCGGCACCGCGCACGAACTGACTGACGTCGGTGGGAGCCAGCTCCGAGCCGCTCAGTCGGAGAGTGGCCGTGACGAGGAAACAGGCCGGGTCGCCGGGTGGCACCGCGAAGGCCGGGTTGATGTGCTGGAAGGACGGTTGTGGACGCTGGTTGTAGGCGGCCCGGCGTACGGCGGCGATGCTGAGGTCCAGTGCGGGTGAGACCTCCTGGGTGCGCAGCGCCTCGACGTCACCGGCCACCGAGGCGGCCGAGTCGGCCTGGTCGAAGGCGGTGAGCACCAGCGCCGCCCGGTCCCGACCGAAGGCGGCCGAGCCCTGCGGCGCCGGGGTCGCCGCGTCCACCGGCTCGCCACCACAGGCGGCCAGCACGAGCAGCGCGACCACGGCGGCGCCGATCGGCATGACCGGCACCGGCGCGGTGAGGGTACGCGGGCTCCTGACGGATCTTCTGCCCAGCATCTCGTCCTCCATCCACCACCGGTGCACGGGAATCGCGCCCGATGCAGTCGAGTATGTGAGCGGCGCTCTGGCCACGACGGTGGCGGCGCGGCCTCGTGCTGCCCGCCCCGTCGACGTTGCACCGAACGACGTCATCCGGCCCGGGACACGGTCATCGATCGGTGTCATCGAGCCGGGCGACCCAGGCGACCAGGGCCGAGCGGGAGGCGACGCCCGCCTTGCGGTAGATGCGGGTCAGGTGGGCCTCCACGGTGCGGGGGCTGATGCTCAGTTGCCGCCCGATCAGCCGGCTGGTGGCCCCGGTCGCCGCCAGCCGCGCGATGTGCCACTCCCGGTCGGTCAGGGCGGCGACCTCGCGCGGGCCGACCGGGCGGGCCAGTCGCAGGGCGACCCGTTCCGTCCCGCACCACCCGGCCAGTTCCAGCGCCCGGCGGCGGGCCCGCGCCGCCGGGCCGGTCTGGTCCGCGGCCTCCGCCGCCCGGGCCAGGGAGGCCAGCGCGAGGCTGCGCCGGAGCACCATCCCGCCGGCACGGAACAGGTCGGCCGCGGTCTCCAGGTGTGGCAGCGCCGCCGCGGCCTCGCCGCGGGCGAGCAACACCTCGCCGTACGCCGACTCGGCGAAGCCCCGCTGCCCGGGGAGCCCGACCTGCTCCGCCTCGGCCATCGCCAGCCGCGCCTGCCGTTCGGCGTCGGCCAGCTCACCGGCGGCGAGAGCGGCGGCACAGAGCAACTCGAACCACCGGGGCCGCAGGGTGGTCTGGAGACGGCTCAGCCGGCTGTCGCCGCCGGCGGAGCGCACCAGCTCGGCACAGGTCGCCGGATCACCGGACAGCAGGGCCGCGGTGGCCAGCGCGGTCGCGGCGGTACGACCGCACCAGGTGGCCAGGTCGGTGGCGATGCCGGCGGCGCTTCGGGCCAACGCCACCGCCCGGTCGTCGTCGCGCGGGCCACCACGCCACGCCGTCGCCTCCGCCTCGAACGCCAGGGCGAAGCTCAACAGGTCGTGGCTGCCGATGCGTCGGGCGACGATGCCCGCCTCGGTGGCCAGGGCGATGGCGCTGTTGAGCTGGCCGCCGTGGTAGGCCACCTGGCTGCGACCGAGCAGCAGCTGGCACAGGCCGTCGTCGCGGTGCGAGGCGCGCACGAGCGTGACCCCCCGGTCGAGGTGTCGCACCGCGTCGGCCTGTCGTTCGAGGTACAACTCGGTCAGCCCGAGCGCGGTGAGGCAGTCGGGGTGGTCCCGCACGTCGGTGTCCGGCAGCGCGTCGACGATCCGGGCACCGGCATCGAGCAGGCCCCGGGCGTCGTCGAGTGCGCCGTCGTGTGCGGCGGCCAGGCCGCGGACGGCCAGCAGGCCGGCCCGATCCGCGCCGGAGCCGCCGAGATCCCCGTTGAGCCCGTCGGGCAGCCCGGCCACGGGGCGGCCGGCCATGATGCCGGCGACACCGATCTCGGTGGCGAGGCGGTAGCCGCCGGCGGGCCCGGCTGCGGCGGGCAGGGCGGCCAACTCGCGCCGGCTGATGGCCGCCGCCTCCGCGTAGTTGCCGAGCAGGCGTTCCACGCGCGCCCAGAGGGCTACCGCCTGTGCCCGCCGGCCCTGGGGGTCGGCGGGAAACAGCGGCACGATCTCCTGGAGCAGTGCCCTGCTCTCGGCCAGGTCGCCCGCCTCACCGGTGATCTGGGCCAGTGCGAGTGACACGTCCTGGCGGCGCTGCGCCAGACCGGCCGTCGGCCGCAGCGCCCGCAACGCCAGCCGCAGCCAGCGGATGGCCAGGTCCGGTGTCTCGCGCCGGACCTCCTGTGCGGCGCGGCAGAGCACGTTGACGCAGCGGTCGGCCCAGCGGCCGTTCGGCAGGGCGAGCAGGCGCTCCGCGTAGCGGGCCAGGTCCGCCGGCGGCGCGCCCAGATCGACCAACGCGCCCAGCGCCCGCGCACACGCCTCCACCTGCCACGCCGGGTCGGTGTCCTGAGCGACCGCCATGCGCAGCACCGGGTGCCGGAAGGCGAACCGTCCGGAGCCGGGGACGCGACGGATCAGGTCGAGCCGGGCCAGCCGCCACCCGGCCTCGGCCGCCAGCGCCACCGGGACCTGCGCGACCTCGGCGAGCAGGTCCGCGGCGAACGGCACATCGACGATCGCCCCGGCGCGCAGACAGGCCAGCTCGACGGGCGGCAGGCCCGCCCACTCGCGGCGCAGCACGGCCACCGCCGCGTCGGACAGCCGCGCGCCCGGTGCCGCACGGACCGGTTCGGCGCCGTTGGAGGTGGGGTCGCCCGGCAGCGCCGCCAGATAACCGGGGTTTCCGCCGGACACGTCGTACCGGGCGCGCAGTTCCACCTGGTCGACGTAGGGGTGCAGCAGCGCGACCTCGGCGAGGCCGAGCGGGCGAAGCTCGATCCGGTCGTGTGACGTCGGCGTCGCATCGGCGTGCTCACCCGGATCCGGTGGACCGAACGGCATCGGAGTCGCCATCTGGCGGGGACGGTAGACGAGCACGAGCAGCAGCGGGGCGGGCACCGGATAGCGCAGGAGGTGGGTGATCAGACCGGCGGAGGAGGCGTCCGCCCAGTGCAGGTCGTCGAGGACGAGCACCAGACCGTCCCGGGCGGCCAGGCCGATCAGCCGGCGGGCCAACTGGTAGGTCCGGAACCGCCTGGCGTCCGACGCCCGCGCCGGCGCGGGTGGCACCGCGGCGGCGGACTCCGCCCAGGTCTCGCCGAGGGACCGCCCGGCACGCAGCCCGCGTCGCAGGGACTGCCCCTCCGTGAGGGCGTGTCGGAACACGTGGAAGGGCACACCTCGCTCGTCGGGCGAGCAGGTCCCGATGGCCCAACCGACGGTGGGGGCGCTTTGCCGCAATGCCTCGTGGACGAACCGGGTCTTGCCGATGCCCGGCTCCCCGACCACCTCGCAAACCATTTGCCGGCCACGGCTCAGCACTGTGGCCTGGGCTCTCTCGATACGCGCCAACTGTGGTCGCCGCCCGACGAAGCGCGGATCTTTCGACGCATTTTCCAGCCCAGTTGTCATCACGCAGATCAGACGCTTTCCGGCGCACTCAAAGGGAATTGCTCGCACTATACCGGAGCACCGGCAAATGTCGAATACGCAGAAGTGACCAGCTCTTGCCCACCAACCGGCATCGGGACACAAGCATTACCCGGCAGCACGTCACAATTCGTTGAAAGGGACCGGTCGACCGAAGGGTGGAACGATATCCCGGAAACCCATTAAATCACCCCGCCGCCAGCGTTCCGAGACACCATCAGCCGAGTTGGAACGCGCCGCAGGGTTCGTGTTTGGTGGCGACATGAACCATGGACAACGCCCTTGCGCCGCCCGGGCCAGGACACCCGGCTGATTGCCAGGCGGCAGATCACCTGATATCACCACAGTCACCAGCGCCTATACGAAACAATCTAGGCGATTATCTCAACTGGCGGGAAGGCGCACGGCCGCCGCAAACCAGCGCGGGCGCGATGGCGATGGTCCGGTCGTCTGCCACGCCGACGTGCGGACGTCGGCGACTGTGGCCCGTCGGCCGCCGCGCTCGTCGCCGCACCGCTCACCCCGTGCCGGCGCCGTGCTCAGAAGCCTCGAAAGACACCGTCCGGGTCGGCGGCCCGCGCGAACTCGAAAAAATCCATGTTCGCGATCGACAGGTTGTTCTCGATCGCCTGAATCTGCCGGGGCAGCGCCCGGAACGGACCCGTCTCGTCGCTCTCGTTCAGGTTGACGACGAGCAGTGGATGCTCCGGCAGCGAGACGGTGACGGCGTCGACGACGAACACCACCGGGTGCCGGTACCGGTGCGGGTAGGCGCGGGGGTAGCCGGCCGCGATCGCCGTACCGTCGAGGCCGCTCAGCTCGCGATCCTCGACGAACTCGACATGGGCCCGGAAGCCCTCCCGCGTGGGGCTGACGATCTCGTCCGTGAGCCGCTCCCACACACCGTCGTCGCGGAAGTCCGCGCGAACGACCGGAACGCACCACGTCGCTGGAAGGTGTCCCATCGGCGCAGCGTAGCGAGATCTCACGTCCCGCCGGCGGGCCGAGACAGACGTGCGCGGTGACGATCCGTCAGCCGACGGGCAGGCGTACCCGGGTCTGGGTCTGCCGCCCGGTGGCGGCGGTGCCGGCCGCGGGCCGCCCGATCACGCGGGCGACCCGCGGCGGCGCCTGAAGTCGCGATGCCACGGTGCGGGCGGGTGCCGACTCGCGTCCGCCGGTCAGCCGTCGCCGGCAGCGCGCTGACGGTCGGCCTCGACATCCGCGGCTCCGATGGGGACACCGTCGCTGTCGCGGTTGGCATGGGACAGGTCCACGTCGGCGCCGGTACGGGCGGCGTCGGCCGCCGCGTCGTCCGCGCCGACAATCTCCCCGCTGGGCTCGGCAACCGCGCCGTCGTCGTCGATGAGCTGTTCGGGGGCGGCCACCGCGAACGGTACGTACCTGGGCTCAAGCATCTCGTCCTCCTCCGGGGACTGCTGTGTGTGTCCCTACCGCTACCCCCGATGAGCGCTCGCCACACCCTCGCCAATGCCGCCGGACGCACCGCCGAGGCCGACGCGACGGACGCCGTCCGGGCACGACGACCTTTTCCTCGTGCCGTGACCTGCGGCTCCGGACCGAACAGGGCCTCCCGAGCCACCACTTGAGACTGTCGGTCGGCACCGCGTCACGGTCCGACGTCATACGTCAGACGATGATGCTAATCTATTTCGGCGCGGTGAACGGATCTCGACTGCGGAAGGATCAGGATGCCCTCGGATCGGTCGGCAGTCGGCTCCGCGTCACCCGTCCCTACCCGTGCGGACGTCGGCGTCGCCGTGTCAGCCACGCCGTCCCCTGCTGGCCGTCGTCCCGCCCGCCAATACGGGACGTCCGCCCAGCCGCGTGTCGCCGACGCGGATCGGACGCCGCACGTCGTCAGCAACGCATACCCAAGGAGGTTTCACTGTGCCACTTCGTAGACTCGCCACCCCCTGGTTAGGGGCGGCCATGGCCGCCATGATGCTGGTCGCCGTCGGGGCGTACGTCATCATGACCGGCGCTTCGGCGTCCGCGGCCACCACCGCCGGCTGCGGCAAGGCGCCCGGGTTGAACAGCGGCACCCACACCATCCAGAGCAGTGGAAAGAGCCGCAGCTTCATCCTTCGGCTGCCCGACAACTACAACAACACCTACGCCCACCGGCTGGCCTTCGGGTTCCACTGGTTGGGTGGCACCGCCAGCCAGGTCGCGGGCGGCGGCACCGACGGCGCTCCGTGGGCCTACTACGGCATGCTCTCCCAGTCGAACAACACGACGATCTTCGTCGCCCCGCAGGGCATCGGCGGCGGCTGGGGCAACTCCAACGGTGAGGACGTGACCTTCACCGACGACATGATCCGCATGATCGACAACGCGCTCTGCGTGGACACCACCCAGCGTTTCTCGGTCGGGTTCAGCTACGGCGGCGCGATGAGCTACTCGTTGGCGTGTTCCCGGCCGAACGTGTTCCGTGCGGTCGCGGCAATCGCGGCCCCGGGGGCGATCAGCGGATGCAGCGGCGGCACCCAGCCCGTGGCGTACCTGGGAATTCACGGCATCAACGACAACATCGGCAGTGGACGGTCGCTGCGCGACAGGTTCGTCCGTAACAACGGGTGTGCCGCGCAGAACCCGCCCGAGCCGAGGGCGGGCAGCCTGACCCACATCACCACCGCCTACTCCTGCCGGGCCGGATACCCGGTGGTCTGGGCCGCGTTCGACGGCGGCCACCAGCAGGGCCCGGTCGACGGGTGTGCCGGCTGTGAGAGCGGCGCGCGGAGCTGGGTCAAGCAGGAGGTGTGGCGGTTCTTCACCCAGTTCGGGTCCGGCGAGCCCACCAATCCCCCGACCAGCACGCCGCCGCCGTCGAGCCCGCCGCCGGGCGGTCAGCAGAACGTGCTGATCGCGGGTAACCAGTCCGGGCGGTGCATCGACGTCCCCGGTTCCAGCACCACGAACGGGGCCCGCCCGGCACTGTGGGACTGTCACGGTCGCACCAACCAGCGCTGGACCCACACCTCCAACCGCGCCCTGACCGTCTACGGCAACAAGTGTCTGGACGCCAGCGGGGCGGGCACCAGCAACGGCACCGCCGTCATCATCTGGGACTGCAACGGCCAAGCCAACCAGCAGTGGAACCTGAACTCCAACGGCACCATCACCTCTGCCCAGTCGGGGCTCTGCCTCGACGCCGTCAACTCCGGCACGGCCAACGGAACGCAACTGCACCTCTGGGCCTGCCAAGGCAGCGCCAACCAGCAGTGGAGCACGCGCGCCTAGTGCCACATCCGGCCTCTGCCGGAGACGCGCCGCCCGGGTCCCATCCCGGGCGGCGCGTCGCGTCCGGGCATGCGGATTACCGTTCCGCCATGGGCGGCACCACCCACGGCGTGCGGATCCGGCCTGGTGGCCCGGGCGATGCGCCCGCCGTGCTGAAGATGCTTGATTCCGCGGTGGCCTTGATGAACGATCGAGGCAGTACCGAGCAGTGGGGCACGACACCGTTCTCGGAGAAGCCCGGGGCGTCGAGCTGGTCGATCGGTACCTGACCGAGAACCTCCCCTACATCACGGAACTGGACGGAACGCCGGCCGCGACCCTGGTGTTGGACTCCGGGCCCGCTCCCCGGGCACCGATCACGCCCGCGGCGAACGAGGCCTCGCCACGTTCAACACCTGGACGATCCTGGCCAAACTGCGTTGCTGTCCCCGCCGCGCGACCGCGATCGTGCAGGCCGTCCTCGTCCTACACCGCGTCGAGACCAGCCGCTACTCAGGATGAAACCGCTCAGTGAGTGGGCGCCGTTCTCGTACGGCCGCTAAGTAATCGAAAAGAGACGATCGACGGGGTCCACGACGGCGGCCAGCAACGCGCCGGGCACGAGGGCCGGGTCGTCGGCGCGGACCGTGTCCGCCTCGAACGTGGCGAACCCGGGCCCGCTGATCCGCAGGTGGAGTTCCAGCCCAGGCTCCTCTCCGCCCAGGTGGTTCGCCACCGTCAGAATCTCCGCCGTCGCGGCGACACCAGCGGCGGATAGCCGACGCGCGTCGCGGCGCGAGCGGGTGACCAGCCGCAAGCCGAAGACGCCGAAGCCGACACCGACGATCGTCCCCAGTACGCCACCAGCGAGTAGGCCCCAGAAGTCTGCGGGCGACGGCACTGGGTCTAGCGTCACGGCGACGGCGAACAGGACCGGCCCGGGCAGGCAGATGGCCAGGAACACCAGGCGGCAGAGTAGCGCGCCGATCGGACCGATGCGCGCCTCCGCTTCCCGCGGGGTACTCGTCACCCCTCGCACCCTAGTGCAGCGCCCAACGTGACTGACTGAGTCGTTTCATCCTTCGGTAGCGGGTCGTTTCGACGCGGTGTAGGACGAGGACGGCCCGGAGCCTCGCCTCATCAGTCCCTGGGTTCACCGCACCTGCTCCGAGCTGCGAGATCACAAGGCCCCCCGGCCAGCGCCGGGGACCTTCGCGATGGCCTCGGTCAGCCGGCGTCCCGCGCCATCGCGACGAAACCCCGCCACGCGGCGGGGCTGAATGCCAGCGTCCCGCCGTCGCGGTCCTTCGTGTCACGGACGAGGACCACGCCCGGCATGTTGTCGGCGACCTCGACGCACGCGCCGCCGTTGTTGCCGCTCTTCGTGCTCTTACGCCACTGCGGACTAATCATGCCCATGTCAATGCCGCTTTCCTGATGAGGTCGAGTGAGATCGTCACCTATGCACGTCCACCGCCGCCCCAGGGTAGCAATTTCCGCCGCGTCGTCGATGATCTGCGCCCTGACTTGCCCGTCAACATCAACACCGTTGCGTTAGGGCTGTAACCGGCGGGTCAACCCGAGACAGGAAGCGCGAAATCGGGGAGCGGGTGGGGCCCGGCTTGGCGATCATGGAGTTGTGGTGCCGACTTTGGGGGTTTTACGGGCGTTCTGTTACCCACCACAACTCCATGATCGG